>CANKMT010000085.1 GCA_947482825.1 Betaproteobacteria bacterium
GGCTACCGTCGAGGACATCATCAAGAAGATCGACCGGGCGCGGGCGAAAGTTGAGCAGATCAAACCCGGATCTACCCTGCCCAGAGGGAAAAAGATGGTCGCAACACTGTAAAGTTATTTACGGGACACTACACTAGCGCAAGTCCGATGTGCGACCCCTGATAGTCGCGTTCCGGCTGCTAGACTCGCGCTTTTCAATCGAGACCGGCCTGATGGAGCACGGCACGTCCTTCCTCGTCCAGGCGAGCGTCTACCTCGTCTCGGCGGTGATCGCAGTGGTCATTTCCCACCGCCTCGGCCTCGGCTCGGTGGCAGGCTACCTGCTGGCCGGCATCGTCCTGGGCCCATGGGGCTTCGGCTTCGTGCAGAAGGTCGAGGACGTGCGCCACTTCGCCGAGCTGGGCGTGGTGTTCCTGCTCTTCGTCATCGGCCTGGAGCTGGAGCCACGGCGCCTGTGGAACATGCGCATGCGCCTCGTCACCGTGGGCATGTCGCAGGTGGTCGGATCGATCGGCGTGATCGTCGCGGTCGCGCTCGCCTTCGGCATCGACCCGCGCGTCGGGCTGGTGGCCGGCATGGCGCTGGCGCTGTCGTCCACGGCGCTCGCTCTGCAGCCGCTGATCGACCGCGGTGGGCTGAGCACGCAGGGCGGCCAGGCGACTTTCGCGGTGCTCCTGCTGCAGGACCTCGCGGTGATTCCGATGCTGACGGTGATCCCGCTGCTGGGCGCCGTGCAGGCCGAGGGCGGCTTCTCCTGGAAGGGCCTCGGTATCGCGGTCGGCGTCATCGCCGCGACCCTGGTCGGCGGCCACTACGTCGCGCGACCCGTGTTTCGCCATATCGCGCGCACCCGCCTGCGCGAGATATTCACCGCCTTCGCGCTTGTACTGGTGCTCGGCATCGCCTGGGGCTTCGAGAAGGCCGGCCTGTCGATGGCGCTGGGCGCCTTCCTCGCCGGCATGCTGCTCGCCGAATCCGAGTATCGCCATGAGATCGAAGCGGTGATCGAGCCGTTCAAGGGGCTGCTGCTCGGATTGTTCTTCATCTCGGTGGGGATGAGCGTGGACTTCGGCTTCCTTCTGGCGAAACCGCTGGTGGTGCTGGCGCTGATCGCCGCCATGCTGCTGGTGAAGGGGCTGGTGCTCTGGGCGATCAGCGTCGCAGTCGGGCTGCCCAGGAGCGAACGCCCGCTCTTCATCCTGCTGCTCGCGCAGGGTGGCGAATTCGCCTTCGTGCTGCTCGGCCTCGCGGCGGCGCGAGAGGCGATCGACGCCGAGGTGGCGCATGCGGTTACGCTTGCGGTGGCGATGTCGATGCTGCTCACGCCGTTCCTCCTGCTCGCCTACGACAAGATTGTGGCTCCGCGCCTGGGCAGCGGCGGGGAACGTCCGCCTGCGGATGCGCCGGAGGCCGGCAAGGTCATCGTCGTGGGCCTGGGCCGGGTGGGGCAGGTAGTGGCGCGGCTGCTGAACGCGAGCGGCTACGCGCCCACAGTGCTGGATGACGACCCGGACCACGTCGAGGCGTCGCGCAAGTTTGGCTTCCGGGTGTACTACGGCGACGCCACGCGCCTCGACTTGCTGGAGGCGGCGGGCGCGGCGAGCGCGGACCTCCTGATCCTGACGCTCGACGACCGCGACGCCACCACCCGGCTCGCAACGCTGGCGAAGAAACATTTCCCGAACCTGAAGATCATCGCGCGCGCGCGCGACATGCGGCACCTGTTCGAGTTGCGCGACCTCGGTGTCGAGGTGATCGAGCGCGAGATGTTTCGCGCCTCGATCGCACTCGGCGAGGCCGCGCTCGCGGCGGTGAGCGGCGATCCGGACCGCGCGGCGCGTGCAGCGCGCGCCTTCGACGAGCACGACGGCGAGGTGCTCGCGAAGCTGTACGAGGTGCACAAGCAGTCGCCCGACGCGCACGTGTCGGTGTCCAATGAGCTGCGCGACCAGCTCGCGCAGACGCTGTCGGAAGACCACTCGAAGATCGTGCGCGGGAAACCCGGGGGCTGAACCGCCGGCCGCGGGACGACCAGTCACGGCTCTGCGCCGGCGCGGTCGGGACGGCGCGGCCTATGCTGCGGGTTTCAGCTCTCCGTTCTCGAGACGAAGGATGCGCTCGGCTTTTTCTGCCAGCGCGAGGTCGTGGGTGACGATGATGAAGCTGGTGCCGTGCGATTCGGACAGTTCCACCATCGTTTCGAAGACCGCGTCCGACGTGTGGGTGTCCAGGTTGCCGGTGGGCTCGTCGGCCAGCACGCAGGCCGGCCGGGTCACCAGCGCCCGCGCGAATGCCGCGCGCTGGCGCTCCCCGCCCGAAAGCTCCCCAGGCACATGCTCGACACGCGCCGCGAGGCCGACCTGCCCCAGCACTTCGCGCGCACGGGCAAGGGCATCGGCGCGCGGGACCCGCCGGATCAGCAGCGGCATCGCGACATTCTCCAGCGCCGTGAACTCCATCAGCAGGTGGTGGAACTGGTAGACGAACCCGAGCGTTTCATTACGGAAGCGCCCGCGCTCGGCCTCCCCCATCGAGGTCAGGTCCTTGCCGCGCACGAGCACCTTGCCGGCCGAGGGCGCGTCGAGCCCCCCGAGCAGGTGAAGCAGCGTGCTCTTGCCCGAGCCGGACTTGCCGACGATGGCGATTCGTTCGCCGGCGCGCACTTCGAGGTCCACATGCGAGAGCACCGATACGTTCAACGGGCCGGACGCGTAGGTCTTGGCGAGCCCCTTGCAGGAGAGCACGGACGCGTCGCTGCCCACGACAGCCTCACTCATAGCGCAACGCCTCGGCCGGGTTCACGCGCGAGGCGCGCCAGCTCGGGTAGATCGTGGCGCAGAACGAGATCACCAGCGACACGATGCCGATGACCACCACGTCCGGCCATTGCACGTCGGAGGGCAGGTCGCTGATGTAGTAGATGTCCTTGGAGAGGAACTGCACGCTCAGCAGCTTCTCAAGCGCCGGCACTAAGACGTCGATGTTGAGGCCCACAGCAATGCCGCCGACCACCCCGAACAGCGTCCCGGTCACGCCGATCAGCACGCCCTGCACCACGAAGATCTGCAGGATGCTCGCAGGCGAAGCGCCGAGCGTCCTCAGGATCGCGATGTCGGCCTGCTTGTCGGTCACCGCCATGACGAGCGTCGAGACGATGTTGAATGCGGCCACCGCCACGATCAGCAGCAGGATGATGAACATGACGCGCTTTTCGATCTCCACTGCGCGGAAGAAATTGGCATGGCTGCGCGTCCAGTCGGTGGCGAAGGTGCTCGCGTCGAGTTTTGCCATGACCTCTCGCGCCACCGTGCGCGCCGCGTAAAGGTCGTCGAGCTTTAGGCGCACGCCGCTCACCGCGTCGCCCATCTGGAAGAGCTTCTGCGCATCCTCGAGGTGGATCAGCGCCAGGCCCGAGTCGTACTCGAACATGCCGACTTCGAAGATCCCGACCACGGTGAACTGCTTGAGGCGCGGCACCACCCCCGCGGGCGTCACCTGCCCCTGCGGCGCGATGAGCACGATCTTCTCGCCCGCGAGAACGCCGAGCGCCCGCGCGAGTTCGGAGCCGAGCACGATGCCGAAAGCACCCGCCTGCAGCGCGTCCAGCCTTCCGGCGCGCATGTGGGCGCCGATCTCGGCCACCTTGTCTTCCATCTCCGGAATCACGCCGCGCACCACCGAACCGCGCACGGTCTGGCCGAACGAGAGCAGGCCCTGCGCATTCACGAAAGGCGCGGTGGCGAGCACACGCGGATGCCCGCCCGCGACCTTTGCAACCGCAGGCCAGTCGGCGAGCTTGTTGTTCGTGCCCGAAATCTGCACATGCGAGGCCACGCCGAGAATGCGGGTGCGCAATTCCTTCTGGAACCCGTTCATGACCGACAGGACCACGATCAGCGCCATGACCCCGAGCGCGATGCCGGCCATCGAGATCATCGAGATGAACGAGATGAAATGGTTGCGGCGCTTGGCACGCGTGTAGCGAAGGCCGACGAGCAGTTCGTAACGCAAGAGGGGAGGATTCCGGGGCGAAGATCGTAGAGGGCAGTACTCGGCGAGGATACTACAATCGCATGCATGGATAACCGCTTGGATTCCGATACCGCACGGACCCTTCGCTCGCTCCTGCGCGGCCAGCGCGTCGCTGCGCTCGGAACTTTGCGCCAGGGCGCGCCGCTGGTGTCGATGGTGCTCTACCTGCCGGCACCGGACTTCTCGCACTTCCACTTGCACGTGAGCCGGCTTGCATGGCACACGCAGGACATGCTCGCCGACCCGCGCGTATCGCTCTCGGTTGCGGCGACCGACGATGGCTCCCGCAATCCGCAGGTGCTCGAGCGCGTGAGCCTGCGCGGCGAAGCCGTGGCGCTGCCGAACGGGACTGCGGAGCACGCGTCTCTCAAGGCCGCGTGGCTCGAACGGTTCCCGGAATCGGCGATCAATTTCGAGCTGGCCGACTTCGCGTTCTTCCGCCTCGCGCCGCGCGACGCGCGCTTCGTGGCCGGGTTCGGGCGCATCCATAACCTCTCAGCCGCAGCTCTTTCTGAAGCGGTCAATGGCAGCATTTAGGCTGGAGAGCCAATATTGGCGCGGTGTTTTTTATTAAAATGGCAGCATTGGCGTGCTGATCCACGGCGTCGATTTCACCAGTGCGCCCGGTCGTCGCAAGGCGATCACGGTCGCCACCGGGACGCTGACCGGCCGCCAGTTGGCTGTAACCGCGATCCGCTCCCTCGAGAGTTGGCCGCAGTTCGAGGTCTGGCTCGCCGCGCCCGGGCCGTGGATCGGCGGCTTCGATTTCCCGTTCGGGTTGCCGCGCGAGGCCGTGATCGACCTCGGCTGGCCGCAGGACTGGGAGGCGCTCGTCGCCCATTGCGCCAAACTCGGGCGGGTTCGCCTGCGCGAGACGCTGGATGCCTACCGGGCCGGACGGCCCGTGGGCGAAAAGTACCCGCACCGGCGCGGCGATCTCGCGGCCGGCTCGCACAGCCCGGTCAAGCTCGTGAATCCCCCCGTGGCGTTGATGTTCCTCGAAGGCGCCCCTCGCCTGGCGCAATCCGGCGTGCACATGCCCGGTTTGCGCGTCGGCGACACCTCGCGCATCGCACTGGAAGCCTATCCGGGTTACGCCGTGCGGGTCCTGAGCGGCGGCGCGCGTCCCGGCTCCTACAAGAACGACGCAAAATCCAAGCAGACGGCCGAGCAGAAAAGACTACGCCGAAAGATCGTGCGCCAGATCGTTGAAGAGGGCCTCGGCGGCATCGTGCTCACTGCCGACCGCGCGCTGCTCGCTTCGCTGGCCGAAGACGGCAGCGGCGACCGGCTCGACGCGGTCCTCTGTGCACTGCAGGCCGCGCATTCCTGGACGCAGCGCGCGCAGAACTTCGGGTTGCCCGCGGCGATGGACCCGCTCGAAGGCTGGATCGCGACCGTCCCGGCGCCCACGCGCCCGTAGAATCGCAGCATGGATTTCGCCACCAGCTTCCTGAAGGGCCTCGCTTTCGGCTTCCTCCTCGCCGCCACCGTCGGCCCCCTATGGATCCTGTGCTTCCGCCGCACCCTCGCGCACGGCCGCCTGTTCGGCTTCGTCTCCGGCATGGGCGTGGCCACGGCCGATGCGCTCTACGGGTTTGTGGCCGCCTTCGGCCTCACCGTGGTGTCGAATTTCCTCATCGCGCAAAAATTCTGGCTCGGCATCGTCGGCGGCGCATTCCTTTGTTGGCTGGGCGTGAAGACTCTGCTCTCGCGCCTCGGAGACCAGCCTGCGCAGGCCCCGGCGAGCAATCTCGCGGTCGCCTATACCTCGACCTTTGCACTCACGCTCACCAACCCGGCAACCATCCTGGCCTTCGTCGCCATCTTCGCCGGCCTCGGCCTGGCTGCGAGCGGCAGCTATGCCGAGGCGTCGCTCGTCGTGCTCGGCGTGACCCTGGGCTCGGCGGCCTGGTGGGTGATGCTCGCGCTCGGCGCCGGCTGGCTGCGCAAGCGCAGCGCCCCGCGCCTGCTGCGCGCGATCAACGTCGTGGCCGGCGTGTCGATCCTCTCGTTCGGCGTTGTCCAGCTCGTCGCGCTCGCGGTATAGTCGGCACTGGACGTTTATCCACCCCCGCAGGAATTTTCGATGACGATTTCAAAGGCCTTCGCCGCCATTGCCATTGCGCTTACCGTGTCCACCGCCGCCGCGCAGGGGTATCCGAACAAGACGGTCAAGCTGCTGGTGCCCTTCCCGCCGGCCGGCGCAACGGATGCGGTGGCGCGCTTCATCGGCCAGAAACTCGCCGAGCGCTGGGGCCAGTCCGTGGTCGTCGAGAACCGCCCCGGCGCCGGCGGCAGCATCGGCTCGGACCTCGCGGCCAAGAGCGCGCCCGACGGCTACACCCTGCTCATGGCGACGACCAGCACGCATTCGATCGGGCCATCGCTGTCGAAGCTGCCCTACGATCCGATCAAGGACTTCGCACCGATCATCCACGTGGCCGACGTGCCCAATGTGCTGCTGGTGAGTCCGACGCTGGCGGTCAAGACCATCAAGGAACTGGTCGCCTACGCGAAATCCAAGCCCGGCCAGCTCAACTACGGTTCGAGCGGCCAAGGCACGATCGTCCACCTCAACGCTGAGCTGTTCAAGATGATCTCCGGCACTGATCTACAGCATGTGCCTTACAAAGGCACCGCGCTCGTAATCCCCGACCTCGCCAACGGGCAGATCGCGATGCTGTTCGACAGCCTGGCCAGCGCGTTGCCGCATATCCGCTCGAACCGCGGCCGCCCGATCGCGCTGAACGCAACTCGGCGCTCCGCGCTGCTGCCGGAGGTGCCGACGTTTGCGGAAGCCGGCATGCCGGAATTCAACACCAACACCTGGTTCGGGATGTTCGCGCCCGCCGGCACGCCGAAGGAAATCGTCGCCAAGGTGCGTGACGACGTGATGGCGGCCCTGCAATCGGCCGACCTGCGCGAACGATTCGCCTCGGTCGGCGCCGAGCCCGTGGGCGGCACCTCGGAGCAGTTCACCGCCCGCATCCTGTCCGACACCAACCGCTGGGCGCAGGTGATCAAGGCGGCCAAGGTCAAGATCGAGTAGCCGTGCGGCTCAAAGGCGGCCTCCTCGACGCACCGCTCGCGATCGTCGACCTCGAAACGACCGGCGCGCACCCGGAGCACAGCAGGATCACCGAGATTGCGGTGATCGAAGTCGAAGGCGGCCAGGTGCGCGGCGAATGGGACACCCTGGTCAATCCCGAAACGCCGATTCCCTACGGCATCCAGGCACTCACGGGCATCACCGACGCGATGGTCGCGAACGCGCCGACTTTCCGCCAGCTCGCCGAAGACCTCTTCGAGCGCCTCGAAGGCCGCGTCGTGGTCGCGCACAACGCGCGCTTCGACTATGGCTTTCTCAAGCGGGAGTTCGAGCGCGAAGGCTTCAATTACAACGCGCGCACGCTTTGCACCGTGCGCCTTTCGCGCAAGCTCTACCCAGGCCACGCGCGCCACAACCTTGACGCCCTGATGGAGCGCCACGGCATCCGCTGCACCGCGCGCCACCGGGCCCTGGGCGATGCGCAGGTGCTCTGGGAATTCCTCGGCATCGCCGAACGCGAATGCGGGTACGAAGCGGTCGCCGCAGCCGCCAAGGGCATCGCGAAGCAGCCTTCGCTCCCGCCGGCCATCGACCGCGCGGCCATCGACGCGATCCCCGACACGCCGGGCGCCTATATCTTCTACGGTGAGTCCGGCGCGCCGCTCTATGTGGGCAAGAGCATCACGATGCGCACGCGCGTAATGGCGCATTTCTCCGACAGCGTGCGCTCAGGCAAGGAGGCGAACCTCGCGATGCAGGTTCGCTCCATCGAAGCCGTGCGCACCTGCGGCGAACTCGGCGCGCTGCTGCGCGAAGCCGACCTCGTCAAGGAACTCTCGCCGGCCTTCAACCGCAAGCTGCGCCGCTCCGGCGGCCTCTTCACATTCGTGTTCGCACCTCACGAAGCGCCGCACCGCGCGCTGCGCCTCGCGGGCGCGGAGGAAATCGAAAGCGGCAGCCTGCCGTTCATGCACGGCCTGTTCCGCTCCAAGCGCTCGGCGATGACGGCCTTGCGCGGCCTCGCGGATGAGCACGGCCTGTGCCTGCAGACTCTGGGCCACGAGAAATCGGTGCGCGGCGGCGCATGTTTCCGCCACCAGGTCGAAAGGTGCGCCGGCGTCTGCGCCGGCAAGGAAGGCCTTGTCGCGCACCACGCGCGCGTCGCGGCCGCCCTGGCGCGCCTGAAACTGCCGCCCTGGCCCTATCGCGGCCCGGTGGGGTTGGTCGAAAACGATGCGCAACGCGAAGCCACCGAGATCCACGTAGTGCACAACTGGTGCTATCTGGGCACGGCTAAATCGGAAGACGAACTGACGTCGATGATCGAGGGCCCGCCCCGCGCGCGGTTCGATCACGACCACTTCGGCATCCTCACGAAGTTCCTCGCCGGCCGCGCGAGAGCCAAGGTCGTGGAACTGCCGGCTTTCACGCGCGAAAATTCGATCGAGGTCGCGTGCACTGCGAATTGATCGTGCCGGCGCTGATGCCGCACGAAATGGAAGGCTTTGCAGAAGCCCTCGGCGACCTCCGGCTGCCTGGACTGGAGTTGCTGCTTGCGCGCGCTCGCCGGACCACCGATGAGTCCGCTTCGCTCGAGCAATGGCTGGCGCAGGCGTTCGACGCCGACGCTGAAGCCGAAATCGCGGCAGGTGCGCTCACCGTGGCGGCCCTCGGCGGCGCGGCCGGCGAGGCTGCATGGATGCGCGCCGACCCGGCACACCTGCGCCTCAACCGCGACCAATTGGTTCTCGTGCCGGCGTTGGCTTTCGGTTTGACGGCCGTCGAGGCCGAGGCGCTGGCGGAATCGCTGAACCGCCATTTCAGCGGCAAGCTCACCTTCTACCCCCTGAGCGCAGAGCGCTGGTGCGTGCGGCTCGAATCTCTGGCGGCGGTGGGTCTTCGCACCGAGACGCCCGCCGAAGTGGCCGGCAAGGACATCAACCGCCACCTGCCCTCCGGCGAAGGCTCGAAACGCTGGCACTCGATCCTGAATGAAATCCAGATGGTGCTGCACGAGCACCCGGTCAACGAAGCGCGCGAGGCGCGCGGCGAGCCGGTAGTAAACAGCGTGTGGTTGTGGGGCGCGGGTACGCTGCCCTCAGGGACTGCCGCGCCGTTCCAGTCGGTGACCGCGAACGACCCGCTTGCGCTGGGCTACGCGCAATCCGCCGGCCTGCGGCATCGCACGCTCCCGCAGAACGCCGACGAGTGGCTCGCGCGCTTGCCCGAGGACGGATGGCAACTGGCGGTACTGGATGCGTTGCGCCTGCCGCTTGCGATGAGCGATTTCGAATCGTGGCAGCAGCGCCTGGTCGAACTCGAAAAACGCTGGTTCGCGCCGCTGCTTGCGGCGCTCAAGTCCGGCCGCATCGGCATGGTGACCGTGCTGGTGCCCGACAGCGGAGAGTTGGTGGCTTTCGAAACCACGCGCAATGACCAGCGCCATTTCTGGCGCAGGGCGAGGCCGCTGGCGTATTGGTCCGACCGTTAGGATCGCCAAGGCGGCAATGCTGTACCTGGTGTCAACCGTATGGCGTCGAGCGAGTTGACTACGGATGATTCTCAAGCAGAAGCAGATTCGGCTCCCTCGCGCACCGGATCGAATCGAACCTTTGATCATCCGTATTCGCGGTCAACGGGTCGTGCTTGATTCCGATCTGGCCCAACTTTACGGCGTGACCACAAGCGCGCTTGTCCAGGCGCTCAAGCGCAATACTGAGCGCTTCCCGAACGATTTCGCCTTTCAAACGACTACCTTGGAATTTGCGGCTTTGAGATCACAATCTGTTATCTCAAAACCGCAAGATGCTGATCCGAATAAGAAATTTAGAAACTCACCACAACTCGTGATCAGTTCGAAAGGGGGGCGCCGCTATCTCCCTTGGGCTTTCACGGAGCACGGTGCTCTCATGGCAGCGAACATCCTTCGGAGCGACCACGCCGTGCAAATGAGCGTTTTCGTCATCCGCGCTTTCGTCCGCATGCGCGAGCAGGTCGCCGCGAATACCGCGATCCTCAAACGCCTGGCGGAAATCGACCAGTCGCTGCTCGAGCACGACACCGCGCTTAGGGACGTCTACAGGAAGCTCTTGCCATTGCTCGAGCCCCCGCCCGATCCGCCAAGTCGACGAATCGGATTCATCAAGGACGACGACTGATCGCCCTTGGGGGCCATCTCGAAATCAGGCCCGCGGCTCACCGCGCTCGTTGACCGGAATCGTCGGGCCCGGCGGCGTGGTCATCTGCACGCGATGCTCGACTCCGCGGAATGTGTACGTGACGTCGTAGTAGCTCGGCGTCTGGCTCGGCACGTTTTCGCAGCGCTTGGTGTCCTGCGCGACCGGCGGCGCCCCGGCGGTGCGGCCGACATTGGCCCCGATCACGCCGCCGGCCACTGCGCCGCCGGCGGTTGCAATGTCCTGGCCTTTTCCGCCACCCACCTGATGGCCGAGAATGCCGCCGAGCACCGCGCCGATCACTGCCCCCGGGATGCTCGCCTTTCCCTTCTCGGCGGTGCCCTCGGTGCGCTCGAACCAGCAGCGTTCCTCCGGCGGGCCCGCCACGACGCGGGTCGAAGTGACCGTTCCCTCGTACATCGTTTCATCGCGCCGGCGGCGATAGTCCGCGTTGGCGGTTGGGGCCGCGGCAATCACCGGTGCATAGCGTGCATCTTCGATCCGTGCGGTGGTGGCCAGATTCCTGACCGACGAGATCCGGTTGTTCAATCCCGTCGAAGCAAGCGTCGGATACCGGCCCGGACGCAAGACCATGCAGCGGCCGCCGTAGCGCCGCTCTTCACAGGCTTCCCAGCGCTCGCCGACGATTGTCGCCGATGATGCGAGATCGTTAAAGCCGAAGCGGCGCAAGTTAGCCACCGGCTGGGCCGTGGCGAAAGAGCGGCCGGCGAAGCCGTCTTGTTCATAGAAAGTCGCCTGCGCCACGACCGGCAGGGGAGCGTAGCGATTGTCCTGCACCCGCGCATCGGCCCGCAGGCTGCGCGCCGAAGACACGCGGTTGTTCAGGCTCATAGCCTTTAGCGACGCATAGCGGCCAGGGCGCAGCACGACGCATCGGCCGCCGAAGCGCTCTTCGTCGCAAACCTCCCAGCGAACGCCCTTCACCACCGCCGAGGAGGCACGGTTGTTGAAGCCGTATTTTTCCATGTCGGCGATCTGGTTATTGGCGGTGACGGAGCGCCCGGCAAATCCTTCGTCCTCGAACAGTGTGACCTGCGCGTAAGCGTGGGTCGCGAGGAGTGCCGTAGCCAGCGCAAGGGCGCCTTTTCGCAATGCTGAGTTCATGATCTCTCCGGTGACAAGGTGCGCATGCACCTGTCTGGTGGCAGGCAGCGCGGTTTTCATGGGCGCAACTTAGGGTATGGCGGGTGCCGCGTCCGTTCGCAGGCGCACAGAGCGGGGGTACGTGTCGACACCTGTGCAAAGACCACGTCAGGCATTGCCGGACGGTCGGGCAACCTTCGCCTTAGAATGAAGACATGCCGACGAACAAGACCGGGATCAAACCATGAGTGCCGACACGCCCTCGGATCGCGTCGATGGCTTGCTGGAACTGCGCAACAAGCTGCGAACCTTTGCCGCGGAAAGGGACTGGGAGAAGTTCCATTCCCCCAAAAATATCGCTATCGCCCTCAGTGTCGAAGCCTCCGAGCTGCTCGAACGTTTCCAGTGGCTTACGGAGGCCGAATCCAGATCATTGCCGTCGACTACCCTCGCCCAAGTTCGCGAGGAAATGGCGGATGTCCTGCTTTACCTCGTCATCTTGGCCGACAAGCTGGATGTGAACCTCGTTGACGCAACGAGGATGAAGCTGGAAGTGAATGCGCTGAAGTATCCGGTAGAGTCTGCACGCGGCAACAGCAAGAAATACACCGATTTGTAGGCTGAAGAGTTCCTCCAATACCAGTCCTATCTTTTCTCTCGCGATGGAGATGGCAGCATTTTGGCTGGAAAGCCAATGCTGGCGCGGACCCATGGCCGAATTTGGCAGTAATCGACTTCTGAAATGAAAATTCTCACCCGCCCTTACTCCGAAGCCGACCGCGTCGCCCTCATGCGCGCAGGCATGCACCCGGTGCTCGCGCGCGTGTACGCCGCGCGAAAAATCCGCTCGGCCACCGAACTGGAAACCGACCCGGCCCGCCTGCTTGCGCCTTCGCAGCTGGCCCACGCCGAAGACGCCGCGCGCCTGCTCGCCGACGCGATCCGCGACGCCAAGCGCATCCTGATCGTCGCCGACTACGACTGTGACGGCGCAACGGCCTGCGCGGTCGGGATCCGCGCGCTGCGTGCTTTCGGCGCGCAAGTCGACTACCTCGTGCCGAACCGCTTCGAGCTGGGCTATGGCCTGTCGCCTGAGCTGGTCGACCTCGCCGCCGCAAAGAAGCCGGACCTGATCGTCACCGTGGACAACGGCATCGCCAGCGTCGAGGGCGTGGCGCGCGCCAATTCGCTCGGCATCGCCACGCTGATCACCGACCATCACCTGCCGGGCGCCGAGTTGCCGGCGGCCGCGTGCATCGTCAACCCGAACCAGCCGGGTTGCACTTTCCCGAGCAAGAGCCTCGCGGGCGTCGGCGTGATGTTCTACGTGATGCTCGCGTTGCGCGCGGAATTGCGCGATCGGGGAACGTTCAAAGGCAAGGAAGAGCCGAACCTCTCCGCGCTCACCGACCTTGTCGCGCTCGGCACGGTGGCCGACGTCGTGCCGCTCGATGCGAACAACCGCATCCTCGTCGGCCACGGCCTCAAGCGCCTGCGCTCGGGCAAGGGCAAGGCGGGGCTGGTCGCGCTGATGCGCATCGCCGGGCGCGAGCCACGCAAGGCGAGCGCCTTCGACTTCGGCTTCATCATGGGTCCGCGCCTGAACGCAGCCGGGCGCCTTGCCGACATGAGCCTGGGCATCGAGTGCCTGATCACCGACGACCCGGCGCGCGCTGCGAACTGTGCGCAGGAACTCGACCGGCTGAACGGCGAGCGCCGCACCATCGAGGGCGGCATGCTCGAAGAGGCGCTGGCCGCAGTCACCGAACTCCCCGAAACGCCCGGCGCCGGCGTGTCGCTTTACCACGAGACCTGGCACCAGGGCGTGGTCGGCATCCTCGCCTCGCGCATCAAGGACAAGCTGCATCGCCCGGTGATCGCGTTCGCGCGTGCGACCGAAGGCGGCATCGCGGGAAACCTGCGCGGATCCGGCCGTTCGATCTCCGGCCTGCACCTGCGCGACTGCCTCGACCTGGTGTCCAAGCGCGAGCCGGACCTGATCCTGCGCTTCGGCGGCCACTCGATGGCCGCCGGGCTTTCGATCCGCGAGCGCGACCTGGATCGCTTCTCCGTCGCGTTCGAAGCCGCAGCAGGCGAGATGATCGCGCCGGCCGCGCTGGATAAGACGATCGAAACCGACGGCGAGCTCGAAAGCGCCTATTTCACTCTCGACATCGCCCAGATGTTGGAAGACCAGATCTGGGGCCAAGGCTTTCCGCAGCCGGTGTTCTGCGATACATTCGAAGTCGAGTCGCAACGCATCGTGGGCGGCAAGCACACGAAGTTGCGGCTGGCAAAGGACGGACGGCGGATCGAGGCCATCTGGTTCAATTCGGCGGGCGCCCCGCTCGGAGAATCGGGCCGGAACAGGATCCGCGCGGCGTACCGCCTTGGCATCAACGAGTACAACGGCCTCAGGAGCGTGCAGGTCAACGTAGAGCACGCCGAACCGGTTTCCTAGGAAAGAGCACCCCATGGTCCTGCAGATTTCCCATCAAGTCGTCCCCGCTTTCGCCGCGCGCATCGCCTGCGTGCTTGTGGCGTGGCTTTTCATGGCGGCCGCGATCGCCCAGCAGATCAACGCCGGTCCCTACGTGCCTTCCCCGGTCAGCGTCGTGGCCGACATGCTCAAGATCGCGGGCATCGGCCCCAGGGATTTCGTGATCGACCTGGGCTCGGGCGACGGCCGCATCGTGCTGACGGCGGCCAAGGTGTACGGCGCAAGCGGCTTCGGCGTGGAAATCCAGGACAACCTGGTCAAGCTGTCGAACGAGGCGGCAAAAGCCGAAGGTCTCGCCGACCGGGTGAAATTCCTGAAGCAGGACCTGTTCAAGACCGACATCTCGCAGGCCACGGTGCTCACGATGTATCTTCTGCCGAATACCGTGAACATGCTGTCCGAAAAACTCAAGACGGAGCTCAGGCCCGGCACGCGCATCATCTCGCACGACTACAGCCTCGCGGACTGGATTCCCGAGGAGACCAAGCACTTCGACCTCGAGGACAAGATCAAGATCAGCGGCGTCACCACTACGCTCATCTTCCTTTACGTGGTCCCGGCCAAGGTCGCGGGCCAGTGGACCTCGAAAGTCGCGCCGGAGGTAGCGAAGCAGCCGGTCACGTTCGAACTGAGCCAGCAAATGCAGAAGATCGGCGGCATGGCCAGGGTCGGCGGGCGCGAAGTGCCCATCGAAGATCCGAAGCTCGTCGGCGAAAAGATCTCCTTCCGCCTGCCGGTGGAGCGCGGCCGTCCGCTCAACTTTACCGGCCAGGTGAAGGGCGCCTCGATCGAAGGCACGGTGGAGGCCGGCGGTGTGCGCTCGCCGTGGACGGCGGCGTTGTCGAAGTAACGTGGAGAGAAAGCGCCTCAACTCCGCGAAGATCCGCTCGATCGGCTACGACGAGCGCAGCCAGGTGCTCGAGATCGAGTTCAGCAACGGCGAGGTGCTGCAGTACCTGCGCGTGTCTCACGAAACGCACCGCCGATTCGTAGCCTCGCCCAATGCAGCCGCCTACTATGAAGACAACATTGCCGAGGATTACACCTCGCGGAGGGTTTGAAATGCTGCGTGCCGTGATTGCCCGCCGTTCACTCGTCCTAGGCGCCCTCGCTTTCGCCGCCGGCTGCGCCAGCCTGCCGCCGCCCGAGGCGATCAGCGAACTCGGGCCGAACGGAAAGATGCGCGCCGCGATCAACCTGGGCAACCCCATCCTCGCCTCCAAGGATCCCGCGAACGGCGAGTTGCGCGGCGTTTCGGTCGACCTTTCGCGCGAACTTGCGCGACGCCTGGGCGTGGCGGTCGAGCTCGTGCCCTACGCCGCCGCGGGGCGCGTGGTCGATGGCGTCAGGACGAAGAGCTGGGACATCGCCTTTGTCGCCATCGACCCGGCGCGCGCAGTGGACATCGCTTACAGCCCGCCCTACGTCGTGATCGAAGGCGCCTACCTTGTGAGGAACGAGTCCCCGATCCGCGACAACGCCGAAGTCGACCGCGCGGGCATCCGGGTCGCGGTGGGCCGCGGCAGCGCCTACGACCTCTTCCTCATGCGCGAGATCAAGCAGGCGACGCTGGTGCGCGCGCCAACGTCACCCGAAGTGGTCGATCTCTTCATGGCGCAGAAGCTCGAGGTGGCTGCCGGCGTGCGCCAGCAGCTCGAAATGGACGCCAGGCGCGTTCCCGGCGTGCGCATGCTCCCCGGGCGCTTCATGGTGATCAACCAGGCGATGGGCACGCCGCGGGAGCGGACCGCGGGCGCCGCTTACTTGCGCACGTTCATCGAGGAAATGAAGTCTTCGGGGTTTGTGGCGCAGGCCCTGGCCCGCCACCGGATCGAAGGCGCCGGCGTCGCGCCGCCCGGGCCGTAGCGACGGAGCGAACATGGAACTCGGCAGCAGGCAGGTCAACGCAATCACCGTAGTCGCCCCCAAGGGGCGCATCGATCACGCGCAGGCGCCGCTTTTCCAGGAGGCGATGAAACCCCACGTCGCCGCCTGCACGATCAACGGCGGTCCGCTGTTGATCGATTTCTCCGGCGTGGACTACATCTCCAGCATGGGGCTGCGCGCCCTGATGCTGATTGCGCGCTCGGTCACCGCGCAGAAGGGCACGGTCGCCATCGCCGCGTTGAAGCCAACCGTTCGCGAAGTGCTCGAGATCAGCCGCTTCCATCTCGTCTTCAAAGTGTACGACACGGTCGACGACGGCCTGATCGCGTTGGGTGCATAGGGATGAAAGTCCGCTTCTGGGGCACCCGCGGCTCCATCCCCGTATCGATCACCGCGAAAGACGTGCGCGCCAAGATCGGCGCTGCGTTGAGGGTGGCGCGCGACCGCGCGGCCACGGGTGAATTTCCGGGCAACGATGTGGAGATCGAGCGTTTCATCGACGACCTGGGATTTTCGGTGTCGGGCACCTATGGCGGGCATTCGAGCTGCGTCGAGATCGAAACCGGCAACGAGGACGCGGCCAACGAGCACCTGCTGTGCGACATGGGCAGCGGCGTGCGCGCCTACGGCCAGCGCATGATGGAGCGCTACGGCCCCACCCGCCCCCAGACCTATCACGTGTTCATGTCGCACGTGCACTGGGACCACATCATGGGGTTCCCCTTCTTCACGCCGGTGTACATCCCCGGCAATCGCATCGTGATCCACGGGTGCCATGCCGAACTCGAATTCGCCTTCAAGCGCCAGCAGGCTGCGCCCTCATTCCCGGTCGATTTCTCGCTGCTTGCCTCGAATATCGAGTTCGACGTCATCGCACCCGGGGAGACGCGCAGCGTTGCAGGCATCACCGTGCGCAACCTGAAGCAGCACCATTCCGGCGACTCGTACGGCTGGCGATTCGAGCGCGCCGGGAAATCGGTGGTGTACTCGACCGACTCCGAGCATCGGCTCGAGAATGCCGAGGAAACGCAGCTCTTCGTCGATTTCTTCCACAATGCCGACCTGGTGATCTTCGATGCCATGTATTCGCTCGCCGACGCCGTCTCGGTCAAGGCCGACTGGGGCCACTCGAGCAACATCTTCGGCGTCGAACTCTGCCAGATGGCCGGTGCGCGCCGGCTTTGCATGTTCCACCACGAACCCGCCTACGACGACAGCCGCATCGACAGCGTGCTCGCCGAGACGCGCCGATTCGAGGAAATCACCCGCGAAGCGTCCGCTCTCGAAGTGCTGTCGGCGTGGGATGGCCTGGAGATCGTCCTCTAGGCGCAACGCCATGGCGATCCCCTCGGGCATTGCATGATGAGACGCGCCTTTGCCCTGCTCCGCCGCCTGTTCCAGGCCGGCGATGGACGCCCGATGGCGGCCGCCCTGCTGCTGGGACTGGCTTTTATCGCGCAGTTCCCGGAGCGCACCCCGTTCAAGTCGGCCCGGCTCGAGCTTTTCGACAAGTACCAAACGGTGTTCCCGCGCGCGCGCGACTCCGCGCCCGTGGTCATCGTGGACATCGACGAGGCCAGCCTCAAGGAGGTCGGGCAGTGACCCTGGCCGCGCGACAGCACCGCCGAACTCATACGCGCCATCGGGCGCATGAATCCCGCCGCGATCGGCTTGGATATCTACATGCCCGAGGCCGACCAGACTTCGCCCGCCAGGATGGCCGCGCGCCTGCCCGAAAGCCGGCAAGCGCTTCGCCGCGCGCTCGCCGCGCTGCCGGACCACGATCGCGTGCTGGCCGATGCCCTGCGCGAGACGCCCACGGTGCTTGGCGCGGCCGGCTTCGACAACGAGACGCTGACTACATCGCGCGGCCTCCGAACCACGCCCATCCGCATCAACGGCGGGAGCGACTCCGAAGCGCTCGCCAACGTGCGCCGCTACCCTTTTGTCCTGGCCAGCCTGCCGGAACTGCAGGCGGCGGCGCGTGGGCAGGGCCTCTTGTCCGTGGATCTGCAGGGCGCCGTAGTAAGGCGGATACCGCTGGTCATGGGCGTCGGCGACGCACTCCTGCCATCGCTCGCCATCGAAATGCTGCGCGTTGCGACAAACTCACCCGCCGCCGAAGTGGACATGGGCCCCCTGGGGATCAGTCGCGTGCGCGTGGCCGACCTCGCGGTGAGCACGCAGCCCGACGCCGAAATCTGGCTGCACTTCGGCAAGGCCGATTCCGCGCGCTACGTGTCGGCCGCGGCGCTCCTGGCCGGCAAGGTGCCTGCCGATGCGTTCCGGAGCAAGCTGGTGCTGATCGGCCTGTCGGGCTTCGGTCTGGTGGACAACCGCCTGACTCCGCTGGGCGAACAGGTCCCGGGCGTCGAGATCCAGGCGCAACTGCTGGAAAGCTTGTTCGACGGCAACATCCTGTTGCGGCCGCGCTGGATGGCGTGGCTCGAGACCTTATTGCTCATAGCGGGAGGCGCCTTCCTTATCTGGGCGGTACCCCCGCTGCGCCCGCGCCTCGCAACCTTCCTTGCCATCATCCTGTATGTGGCGCTGTTCAGCGCGGGCTTCGCGACGTTCAAGTTCATGGGCTTGCTGCTGGACGCTGCGGGCGCGTTCGCCAGCCTCAACATCGTGCTGGGCAGCTTGCTTGGCAGCGCATTCATCGAATCCGACCGCCAGCGGCGTGTCGCAGAGGCCGCGCTTCACCGCGAACGCGAGGCGGCGGCCGAGGTGGCCGGTGAACTGGCCGCTGCGCGCCGCATCCAATTGGGCACGCTGCCCGATCCGGCAACGGCATTTACCGATGAAAAGCGCTTTAGCGTGGCGGCCTTGCTCGAACCTGCACGCGATGTCGGCGGCGACCTCTATGATTTCTTCATGCTGGACAATCGACGGCTGTTCTTCGTGGTGGGCGACGTGTCCGGCAAGGGCGTGCCGGCGAGCCTCTTCATGGCCGTGACCAAGGCCTTGGCCAAAAGCGTGGCGTTGCGTGGCGAGGCGGGCGCCGCCATCCTGACCGCGGCCAACAAGGAAATTGCGCGCGAGAATCCCGAGATGCTGTTCGTCACCATGGTGACGGGCGTGCTCGATGCCGGGACCGGCGCCCTCGAACTGGCCATCGCCGGTCACGATGCGCCGCGCATCCTGCGGGCGTCGGGCGGCCTCGAACTTGCCGACGGCGACGGCGGTCCGCCGCTTTGCATGCTCGAGTGCTTCGACTACCCGCGCCTCGATGTTCAGCTGCATCCCGGGGATACCGTGTGCCTCGTGACCGATGGCGTCACTGAAGCGATGAACCGCGACCTGTCGCCCTATGGCGCCGGGCGCTTTGATGCGGTTGTCGCCAGCGCCGCCGCGCGCGCCAGCGCAGGAAGTCTCCTCGCCTCGGTGCGCGAAGACGTGCGCGCCTTCGTGGCGGGCGCCGTACCTTCCGATGACCTGACGCTGCTTGCGATCACGTGGCACGGCCCTAGGGTGCGGGATTGATGCAGAGCGCGTCAGCGGACGCTGATCTCCACGCGCCGGTTGCGCGGCTCGGCCACCTCGTCGGCGGTTGGGACCAGCGGCTCCCGCTCGCCCCGGCCCGAGGTCTGAATCTGGTCTCCCGGAAAACCCGCCGCAACCAACAGTGTCTTGACCGCCTCAGCACGTCGGCGCGAGAGCTCGTCATTGGCCTCGACGCGACCGACGCGATCGGTATGGCCGATGACCTCGACTTCAGGCACCGCCCGGCGCGCCAGTTCTGCCTTGAGTTCGGCCAGGACCGCGATCGAATCCGGCGTGAGCGCGTTACCGCCGGGCGGGAAGTACACCATGTAGGAGAGCGGGGCGGCCGGTCGCGCCGAAAGCAATTCACCGTAGCGCGCCTGCACTGCGGCCGGACCCTGAGGGCCGACGCTCACCGCGCCATCGCGGGCGACCTCGGCGCCGAGGTAGGCCGTGTCGAGGCGCCGCTCGGCGCCGGAACTCGAACGCAGGATCACGACGCCGGCCTGACCGTTGCCGTCGGGCAGCAGGACGACACGATCGGGCGGCGCCACCGCCACCACCTCGACCTCGGGCACGGGCTTCGAAAGCTCTGGTTGGTACATCAAGGCGAAGGCGGCGACTACTGCAAATACAATCGCGGGAAGCATGGCTACTCTCCTGCCGACTCGATGATGAACGATGTGCCCCGCACGCCCAGTGTCACCGACGAGGTCTGGAAGCGCACGCTGTCCGGAGAGGCTTTGGGCAGCTTGCCCGAGATCACGGCGAGCGAACCCTTTTGCAGGGACGCCTGCATGGCGCCCGCATGCGTGGTCGAGTTGAACTCATACCGGTCCAGCGTCAGAACGGTGTTGGCACCTGCCGTGAGCGAAGTGCTGTCCCGCAGGGTGATGCCCACGGCGCTTTCAGGTCCGGTCCGTACGCGATCGGATGCGAGAACCTTGAAACCGGGAGCCGCGGCGAGCTACGCGCCCTGGCGCTCGACGGTGACGATCCCGCGTGCAGTTTTCACGGTTCCCGCCTCGTTGCCCGAATCGGCCGCCCATGACGTCGTCGCGCCTGCCGAAATTAACATTGCGGCAGAGAGCACTGTCCACCCGAATTGCGAGATCCCCATTCTCTTCCCCCTCAGTTGATAGTCCAGCCTGTCCATGCCCACACATTGTCACCGCTTTCCCGCCGAAATGGACTCCATTGACCGTGCCATCCAGTGCGTGCGCGACGCGGGAATTGCCGCTTCGTTGCCCGATGAGCAGGTCAGGAAGCTGGAACTGGTGATCGAAGAGCTGTTTACCAATACCGCAACTCATGCCGTGCGCAGAAACGGCGAAGCCATCGGTTCATCCATCGCAGCTACCAAACTATACGTCTGGATTGCCGCGAATCCCACCAGCAAGGGCCTGGACGTGCAATATCAGGACGATGGCCCCGCCTTCGATCCCACGGCCATCCAAGCAGACGCGGCTGGCGAGGCGGTGGCGAACGCCAGGGTGGGCGGAATCGGTCGCGTACTCATCTGCTCGTTGCCTGCGTCGGTCAGCTACGACAGGGAAAACGGCAGGAATCGCGTATCCCTGCATTTCGCCAGATAACCGCGAGAGAGGAGCCGGAGCCGAATTCCGACCAAAAGCCAGCCGCGTTGGTCTATACGACCTTGGCGCCGCGCTCGGCAAGTAGCGAGCGCAGCACGGAGCGGTGGCAGCGCGCCTCGTCCTCGCAGTAGCAACCCACCGAAAAATCCGCATTCGCCGACAGGGCCGCCAGCAGGTCCAGGGTCCGGCTTGCGGCGGCTTGCGTCATCTCTACTCGGAATTTGCGCACGAACGCCGCCCACGCTTTCGCGTCCCCGGCATCCAGCGCTTGCTTGACTAGTTCAGTCGAAGGCGCGAGGTTCGGGTACCAGACGTCGTACCAGTTGCCCGAAGAAAACTCGCTCTTCGGTATGCCGCGCGGCGGGCGCCGAACGGTGCCGATGCGCAGGCCCTCGCCTTTCGCGCGCGGGGTGCCGAGGCGCGCGATTCGAACTGTCAAGCGCGCTTCTTGCGGCTCGCGCGGTTCGAGCGGATGGCCGCCGTCACCTGCCTGTCCTTCGCGAGGTCGGCCGGCGGCTCGCCCGATGCCGTGCCGCCCAGCTTGCACATGTCCTCGAGGAAATCCGGCGGGAGATCGTCATTGTTGGCCTTGGCGCCCCGGGCCCACTCGCAGGCCTTGGAGTACTCCTTTTTCTTGAAATGGATCCTTGCGATATGCAACCGCGCGTCGCGCGCCGTCATCGAAAC
>CANKMT010000086.1 GCA_947482825.1 Betaproteobacteria bacterium
GACTAGGGCCGCTATGGATCGTTTTTCGCACTACGACTGGCCTTTCTTCGAGGCGCGCCATGGGGCGCTCGCCCATAAGGCGGACTCGTGGGCCGCAAGCCTCGAATACGCGCATGGGGAAGACGCGGACGAGGTTTGCCGGCGCCTCGTGGCCGACCTGGGCCAGGCGGGCTTCCTGGAGTACTGCGTACCCGGCGGTGCCGAGTTCGACGTTCGCTCCATCGCGCTGCTGCGCGAGACGCTTGCCTATCACGCCGGGCTGGCCGATTTTGCGTTTGTGATGCAAGGTTTGGGCAGCGGGCCGATCGCCCTCGAGGGCAGCGAAGCGTTGCGCAAGCGATACCTTCCGCGGGTGGCTGCCGGCAAGTCGATTGCCGCGCTCGCGCTGTCCGAGCCTGACGCCGGCTCGGACGTTGCGGCGCTGTCCACCCGCGCGCGCAGGGACGGCGACCATTGGGTGATCGATGGAACGAAAACATGGATCTCGAACGGCGGGATCGCCGACTTCTACGTGGTCTTCGCGCGCACGAGCGATGCGGCGGGCACGAAGGCCATCTCCGCCATCGTCGTGGATGCGGATGCACCGGGATTTTCGGCTGCCGACCGGATAGAAATCATCGCACCGCACCCGATGGCAACACTCCGTTTCGAAAACTGCCGCGTGCCGTCCGGAAATCTCCTGGGCAAGGAGGGCGAAGGATTCAAACTCGCAATGCGCAACCTCGATGTCTTTCGCACAACGGTGGCAGGCGCGGCACTGGGGTTCGCGAGGCGCGCGCTCGACGAGGCGCTCACGCGGTCGCGCGAGCGCCGGATGTTCGGCCACACGCTCGGCGATTTCCAGATGACGCAGGCCAAGCTTGCCGACATGGCCACCGGGATCGAGGCCGGTGCGCTGCTTACTTATCGCGCGGCCTGGGCGAGGGACGTCCAAAAGCGCCGGGTCACGAGCGAAGCGGCCATGGCCAAGATGCACGCCACTGAAACCGCACAGAAGGTTGTCGATGCGGCGGTGCAGATCTTTGGGGGACTTGGCGTCAAAAAGGACCATCCCGTAGAGCGGCTCTACCGCGAGGTGCGGGCGCTGCGCATCTACGAAGGCGCCACCGAGGTGCAGAAGATCATCATTGCCCGCGAAATGCTCAAGGGCCCTGGCGGGAAGAGCCGATGAACTACACCTCGCATGTCGACACTTTTGCGCGCGACAACCTGCCGCCGCGCAAGGACTGGCCCGAGTTGATCTTCGACCTGCCCGAGCTCAAGTACCCGGCGCGCATGAACTGCGCGGCCGAATTGCTCGACGGCGCGCTCGCCCGCGGCTGGCGCGACCGCGTGGCGATTCGCGCCCCTGATGGGCAATGCACCTATGGTCAGCTGCTCGCGCAGGCGAACCGGATCGCGCGCGTGCTGGTCGAGGACATGGGGCTCAAGCCCGGCAACCGCGTACTCCTGCGGGGTCCCAACAACCCGATGATGGCGGCTTGCTGGTTCGGCGTATTCAAGGCCGGCGGCGTCGTCGTGGGCACAATGCCGCTCCTGCGCGCCAAGGAGCTCACCGAGATCGTTCGCAAGGCCGCGGTCACCCACGCGCTTTGCGACAAGCGCCTCGGAGCGGAACTGGTGGCGACGCAACTCGCCTGCCCGACACTGAAGAGCATCAAGTACTGGTACGACGATGATGCCGGTTCACTCGAGTCCCTGTGTGCGACCAAGGCGGGCAGCTTCCGCAACGTTGACACCTCGGCCGAGGATCCGGCGCTGATCGCCTTCACTTCGGGCACCACCGGCACGCCCAAAGGAACGGTGCATTTTCATCGCGACGTGATCGCGATGTGCGATTGTTTCCCGCGCTCCTGCCTCAAGCCGGCCAAGGAAGACGTCTTTTGCGGTACGCCGCCGCTCGCCTTCACGTTCGGCCTTGGCGGCATGCTTTGCTTCCCGCTGCGTTTTGGCGCCTCCACGGTGCTCCTCGAAAGGCTTTCGCCGGACGGGCTGCTGGAAGCGATCCAGAAGTTCAAGGCTACTGTCTGTTTTACCGCCCCGACCTTCTATCGCCAGATGGCGCAGATCGCGAAGAACCACAACCTCAAGTCCCTGAGGACGTGTGTCTCGGCGGGCGAAGCCCTGCCGGACGCAACCCGGCAACTGTTCAGGAAAGCCACAGGCATCGAGATCATCGATGGCATTGGCGCCACCGAGATGATCCACATCTTCATTTCCCATACGCCTGAAAGTGTGCGCAGAGGCGCGACCGGTTATGCGATTCCGGGTTACAAGGCCACCGTGCTCGACGCGAAGGGCAATCCGTGCGCCCCTGGCGTGGTTGGCAGGCTCGCAGTGAAAGGCCCGACCGGCTGCCGGTACCTCGCCGATGATCGCCAGAAGGTCTATGTGCAAAAGGGCTGGAACGTAACCGGCGACGCCTACGCCATGGACAAGGACGGCTATTTCTTCTACCAGGCGCGCACCGATGACATGATCGTTTCGGCCGGTTACAACATCGCCGGCCCCGAGGTGGAAGGCGCCCTTCTGGCGCATGAGGCGGTCGCCGAATGCGGCGTGGTCGGCGTTCCCGACGAGGAGCGCGGCCAAATCGTGAAAGCCTGGGTAGTGCTCAAACCCGGCTACCAGAAGACCCAAGCCGTCGCGAAAATGCTCCAGGACCACGTCAAGAACGCGATCGCACCCTACAAATACCCGCGTGCAGTCGAGTTCGTCGATGCGCTCCCACGCACCGAAACCGGCAAACTCCAGCGCTTCAAACTAAGAAATTAAATGGGGCCAGGTTCGATTATTTCGTTCTGCGGAATATGCGACCCTGGCCCCGATTTTTTGAGGGTCGAGACATGATGCAGGTATTGCAACCCCCGGGCTGGGCCCGGCCGCGCGGTTACTCCAACGGGATTGCAACCGAGGGAGGAAAACTCGTGTTCATCGCGGGCCAGATCGGCTGGAACGCGCAATGCGAGTTCGTCGAGGAAAGCTTTGGCGGGCAATTCCGCCAGACGCTCCGGAACATACTCGCGGTGCTCGCCGAGGCGGGCGGACGCCCCGAGCATATCGTCCGGCTCACGTGGTACGTGGTCGACAAGCAAGAGTATCTGGCAGCCGGCGCCGAAGTCGGGGCCGCATACAAGGAACTCATGGGCCGCAACTTTCCCACCATGGCTGTCGTGCAAGTCGGCGCGCTGGTGGAGGACGCGGCGCGCCTCGAGATCGAAGCCATGGCAGTGGTTCCTGCCTAGCAAGGCTGGATAAGGGGCGCGCATGAAAGTCACCATCATCGGCGGAGGTCCCGGCGGCCTTTATTTCGCGCTCCTGGCCAAGAAGAACTGGCCGACATGGGACATCACCGTGTACGAGCGCAATCGCGCCGACGACACATTCGGATTCGGAGTGGTGTTTTCCGACGAGACCCTAGGCACCTTCCGCGACTACGACGTGCCCTCGTACGAGGCAATCCGGCGCGCGTTCGCCTATTGGGGCGATGTCGATGTCGTTTACAAGGGAGAAACCATCCGCTGCGCCGGAAACGGGTTTTGCGGCTGCTCGCGGATGACGCTTCTGAAGCTGCTCCAGGATCGCGCACGAGGCCTTGGCGTGAAACTGGAATTCCAGAAGGAAGTCGGCGGCGTCGAGGATTTCCCGGACAGCGACCTTATCGTCGCGGCCGACGGCATCAACTCGCGCGTGCGCGAGGCCCACAAGGAGCATTTCAAGCCCGTGGTCGACCTGCGCCCGAACAAGTTCACCTGGCTGGGATCGACCCGGCCGATGGACTCGTTCAAGTACTTCTTCCGCGAGACCCCGCACGGCATCGTGCTGGCGCATTGCTACCAGTACGAGAAAGGCGCCTCGACCTGGGTGATCGAGACAGGCGCAGACACTTGGGAGAAATCCGGCTTCGCATCCATGGACGAGGCCGGAATGCTTTCGACCATCGAAGGCATCTTCAAGGACGAACTCGCCGGACACCGGCTGACGGCGAACCGCTCACTGTGGCGAAATTTCCCGACTATCCGCAATGCGACCTGGGTCATGGACAACGTCGTGCTCGTGGGCGACGCCAAGGCCACTGCGCATTTCTCCATCGGCTCAGGCACCAAGCTCGCCATGGAGGACGCAATCGCGCTCTTCGAGGCGTTCCGACGCAGGATCGACGTGAAGTCCTCCCTCGCCTATTACGATGCGCAGCGCCGCGAGGACGTGGAAAAGACCCAGCATGCGGCCGACGTGTCGCTTGCCTGGTTCGAGAACATGAAGCGGTATTGGGGCATGGACCCGCCGCAGTTCGCGTTCGGCGTGATGTCCCGTTCCAAGCAGATCACGTACGAGAACGTGCGGCTGCGGGACGAGAAGTTCCTCGCCGACGTCACGCGATGGTTCGCGCGCAAGGTCAAGGCGCAGGGCATGGACGCCGAGGGGCGCGTCGACCCCGAAAACCCGCCCCCGCCGATGTTCGCGCCGTTCCGCCTCCGTGGCATGACCCTCGAAAACCGGGTCGTCGTCTCCCCGATGGACCAGTACATGGCCGAAGACGGCCTGCCGGGAGACTGGCACCTTGTGCACCTTGGGAGCCGGGCGATCGGCGGCGCCGGCCTCGTCTTCGTCGAGATGACCTGCCCTTCGCCCGAGGCGCGCATCACGCCGGGTTGCACCGGGCTGTGGAACGAAGGTCAGCGCGACGCTTGGAAACGCATCGTCGGCTTCTGCCACGCGCAATCGAAAGCGAAACTCTGCCTGCAACTGGGCCATGCCGGCCGCAAGGGCTCGACCCAGCTCGGCTGGGAACGCATGGACCACCCGCTCGAATCCGGCAACTGGGATCTGGTCGCGCCGTCACCATTACCCTACGCGCTCGATTCGCACACGCCCCGCGCGCTCACGCGTTCAGACATGGACAAGATCGTCGCGGACTTCGAGCGTTCCGCGCGCTACGCCGACGAAGCCGGTTTCGACATGCTCGAGTTGCATGCGGCCCACGGCTATCTGTTTTCTTCCTTCATCTCCCCGCTGACCAACAAGCGCACCGACGAATACGGTGGCTCGATCGAGAATCGCGCGCGCTTTCCGCTTGAAGTCTTCGAGGCGATGCGTGCGGTGTGGCCGGCGCAGAAGCCGATGTCGGTGCGGGTCTCTGCTACCGACTGGGCGCCGGGCGGATTGACCGAAACCGACCTGCTGGCCCTTGCGCGTTTTTTCAAGGCCGCCGGGGCCGATCTCATCGACGTGTCGACCGGGCAGGTGGTCCCTGACCAGAAGCCGGTCTATGGCCGCATGTACCAGACGCCTTTCTCCGACAAGATCAGGAACGAAGTCGGCATCGCTACCATGGCGGTGGGCAACATCGTCAATGCCGACCAGGTGAATACCATCGTCGTCTCCGGGCGCGCGGACCTCGTTGCGTTGGCGCGCCCGCACCTTTCGGACCCGTATTTCACGCTGCACGCCTCGGCGTGGTACCAGCACATGGGGCAGGCCTGGCCGAAGCCCTATCTCGCGGGCCGGGACCAGGCTTACCGATTAGCCGTCCAGGATCGGGCGGACTGGGTGGCGGGCAAGATCGCCCAGCGCCCGCCATCGCATGAGGCAAAGGACGGGCCGCCCGGAACCAAGAAGGCGGCCTGGGCGTAGGCTGCGGCCTCAGTTGCGCCCCGCGCTGCGCTCCTCGACGAGGATGTGCCACACGGCAATGAACATCGCGGCCACCAGCGGGCCGACCACGAACCCATTGATCCCGAAGAGCGTCATGCCGCCCAGCGTGGAAAGGAGGACCACGTAGTCGGGAAGGCGGGTGTCCTTGCCGACGAGGATCGGCCGCAGGAGGTTGTCGATCAGGCCGATCACGAGCACGCCGTAGGCAACCAGGATCGCGCCCTTGAGGACCGCGCCGGTGACGATCAGGTAGAGCGCGGCCGGGACCCACACCAACCCCGCGCCGACCGCCGGCACCAGCGAAAAGAACGCCATCGCCACGCCCCAGAGGACCGGCGCGTGGAGACCCAGGGTCAGGAAGGCCAGACCGCCAAGTGAGCCCTGGATCGTTGCGACCACGACGTTGCCCTTGACCGTTGCGCGGATCACAGTCGTGAACTTGCTCGAGAGCGCGCGCTTGTGGTCTTCGCGCAAGGGGATCGCCTGCTTGATGCGCCCTGCAAGCTGCGGGCCGTCTCGCAGCAGGAAAAAGAGCAGGTAGAGCATGAGGAAGAACTCGACCGCGAACGCGAAAGTGTTCTGGCCGAAGCCGAGCGCATGCGTGGCCAGCTGCTGGCTCGACCTGTTGATCGCCGCGACCAGCTTTTCCTGCAGGACGCCGCGCTGTTCGAGCCCGAACCGCTCCAACAGGCCGGTGGCCCAGGCCGGCAACGCGTCGAGGAACTGCTGGATGTAGCGCGCGACGCTAAGTTCGCCGGTCTGCATGCCCTTGTAGAGGCCGGCCACCTCCTGCACCAGCATCGCGCCCACCGCGATCAGCGGGAGGATCACGAGCGCGAAAATGATCGCCACCGTCGCGAGGGCCGCAAGCGTCGTGCGCCCACCGAAAGCCCCGGCCAGCATGCGGTACAGGGGAGCGAATACGAGCGCTGCGGCGGTCCCCCACAGGATCGCCCCATAGAACGGTACGAGAATCCAGATGAACGCCACTGTCGCCAGCAACAGCAGCCAGAGGAAAGCTTTCGTTTCAAGCGACCGCCCGTCATGCGGGTCCGGAATCGTCATTGCGGCCTTCCAATGGTCGATGGCGGCCCACGGAAGGCAGGCACGCCAGCCGGTATCTTGCCCGACGCAGCGGCCCGTTGCATGTGCGGAGGCGAACATTCGGCGACGGGGGATGCACCCGGTAAAATACTCGGCGCGAATCCTGGGACACGCATGATCACCTTGTACGAACTGAAAGGCGCCGGCGGGCGGCTCTACAGCCTGTTCTCATGGCGCACGCGCATGGCGCTCGCCCACAAGGGCCTGCCGTTCGAATCGCATCCGGTGCCGATGTCGGACAAGGCCGCGATCGCCTTTTCCGGCGGCAAGACCGTGCCGATCCTCCGCGACGGCGACACCGTCGTGCGCGATTCCTGGAGAATCGCCGAGCACCTCGAATCAGCCTACCCGCAGGCGCCTTCGCTTTTCGGCGGCTCGATCGGCCAGGGGCTTTGCCAGACCTTTAACATCTGGGCCGACCGCACTCTGGTGCCGGCGATGCTGCCGGTCATCGTGACCGACATCCACCAACGGGTCGATCCGGCGGACCGCGAGTACTTCCGCACGATGATAGAAGGCATCCTCAAGACAAAGCTCGAGGACACGCTCGCCGGTCGCGACAAGGCGGCCGAGCGGCTCGGCCGCACGCTCGATCCGTTGCGCGCTGCACTCAAGCGACAGTTGTTTGTCTGCGGCGAATCCCCGGCCTACGCCGATTACATCGTGTTCTCGGTGTTCCAGTGGGCCCGCGTGATGAGCCCTTTCAACGTGCTCGCCGAGGACGATCCGGTCGCCGCCTGGCGCGAGCGCATGCTTGCCCTTCATTCCGGATTTGCGCGCAATGTCCCCGTCGCCTGACAAGAAGCGCTGCGACTGGCCGTCGAACCCTCTGGCCGTCGAGTACCACGACCGCGAGTGGGGCGTGCCGGTCCGGGATGACCGCACGCTGTTCGAGTTCCTCATCCTCGAAGGCGCGCAGGCGGGCCTTTCGTGGGACACCGTGCTTGCCAAGCGCGGGCACTACCAAAAGGTGTACGACGGGTTCGATCCCGCCAGGGTCGCGCGCCATGACGCGAAGAAGAAGGCGAAGCTCATGCTGGATGCGGGCATTATCCGCAACCGCGCCAAGATCGAGGCCGCGGTGGTTAACGCGCAGGCGTTCCTCTTGGTGCAGAAGGAGTTCGGCTCGTTCGCCGCGTACATCTGGGGATTCGTAGGCGGCAAGCCGCTGCAGGGCAGGCGCAAGGACCGTGCCGAGGTGCCGGCGCGAACCGAAGTGTCCGACGCGCTGTCCAAGGACCTGAAGAAGCGAGGATTCAAATTCGTGGGCACCACCATCATGTACGCATTCATGCAGGCCACCGGGATGGTCAACGATCACGTCGCGCAATGCTTCAGGCACAGGGAACTGCGCAAGTGATGCGCTGCCTGGCATTGCTTCTCGCGCTTGTCCCGGCGATCGCCTTCGGCGCGTTCGACGCCAACAGCGTCAAGCTTGGCGACAACGAGGCGGCGGTCAGGAAGGCGTTCCCCGGCATCCATTGCAAAGCCCTCGAGTGGAAATCCGATGCCGCCGACCGCCGTTGCGACGATGCAAAGGCGCCGTTTGCCGGGGTCGAAGCGCGAGTTACGTTCTATCTCAAAGCGGATTCGGTGCGCGGGTTCGACATACGCTTCGACAGCGGCAACCTCAATCCGGTGGCTGACTTCCTCAAGCGCCGCTATGGCAAGCCGGTCTCGGAGGCGCGCGAGAAGATCGTGCGCAAGGGCAAGGAAGAGCGCGAGGTGTTCAAGATCCTCTGGGAGCAAGGCACCGACAAGGCGGTGCTCACGTCGCTCTCGACCGGCAAGCGCGCCTCGCTCTCGGTCATGCGCGGCAATTTCGACGAAGAGATCTATCGCGTCAAGTGATCGCGCGCATCATGCGCGCGTGCTCGCCGGGTTCGCCACGAAATTCGTTGCGTTGCAGCACGCGCCTTCGACCATGCGGAAACGGTCTTGCGTGCTGAGAAGCCATTGCATAGCATGGGAGCACAACTACAAGAAAGCCGGAGACAAATCAAAATGAGCGCACCACGCAACATCCTCATCATGGGCGCGTCCTACGGGTCGCTCCTTGCAATCAAGCTGTTGCTGGCCGGGCACAACGTCAAGCTCATCTGCCTGCCGGCCGAAGCCGAGCTCTTCAATTCGGAAGGCGCCATCGTGCGCATTCCGGTAAAGGGCCGCGAAGGGCTGGTTCAGCTCGAATCGCGCAGGGCGCCCGGCAAGCTCACCGCAGGCGGGCCGGCGTCGGCCAATCCCAGCGACTACGACCTCGTCGTGCTCGCCATGCAGGAGCCTCAATACCGCTCACCCGGCGTTCGCGAGTTGCTCGACGCGGTCGCCAAGTCGCGCGTGCCTTGCATGTCGATCATGAACATGCCGCCGCTGCCTTATCTTTCGCGCGTGCCCGGCATCGATGCGAAAGCCTGCCGCGACTGCTATGCCAGCCCCGAGGTCTGGGACAGCTTCGATCCGGCGACCATGACGCTGTGCAGCCCCGATCCGCAGGCGTTTCGCCCGCCGGAAGAAAAAGTCAACGTGCTGCAGGTGCGGCTGCCCACCAACTTCAAGTCGGCGCGCTTCGCCTCGGACGCGCATACGGCGCTGCTTCGCGGACTGGAAGCCGACGTGGAGGCGGTGCGCTTCGATGATGGCGGCAAGAAGATCGAGTTGCCGGTCAAGCTCAAGGTGCATGAGTCGGTCTTCGTGCCCCTGGCCAAGTGGGCGATGCTGATGGCGGGCAACTACCGCTGTATCACCAAGGACGGCATGCGCCCGATCAAAGAGGCCGTGCACTCCGATATCGAGGCTACGCGTGCGGTCTACAACTGGGTGGTCAAGCTTTGCGTCTCGCTGGGCGCAAACGAGAAGGATCTCGTGCCATTCGAGAAGTACGCGGCTGCCGCGCAAGGCCTCGCAAATCCGTCGTCTGCGGCGCGGGCGCTTTTTGGCGGCGCCCCGAACATCGAGCGTGTGGATCGCCTGGTGCGCACGGTGGCCGCGCAGAAGGGCATGAGTTCGCCGGTCCTTGACGAGGTCGTGGCGCTGGTCGATGCGCAGCTCGAGAAGAACCGCAAGGCGAAGGCTTAGCCCCTGGCGATCAGGACCGTCGAGGCGGGGAGGACGCCGCCGCAGCCCTGGCGTAATGGGGGCGGCAGTACGCGAGAACTCCTAGTGTGGCCGCCCGGCCGGGACTGGCAAATGCGCATCAGCATGGCCGATATCTCGGCCGATGGCCCGTTCTCGGCGTTCCCCGGTGTGATGCGTTGGTTCGCAGTGGTCACCGGCGCCGGAGTGGCGCTTGATCTTGAAGGCGTCGAGCGGCGCGTAGTCGTGGGCGAGGCGCCGTTGCGCTTCGAAGGCGCGGCGGCGCCTGCCTGTCGCCTGCTCGAGGGCCCGACGCGCGACCTTAACCTGATGACGAAAGGCGGGCGAGGCGGCATGCGGGCGGTTGCGCTGGATGCACCATGGGACGAGGATTTCCGGGTGCGGGCGCTCTTCACCGCGGTGCCCGGTCGTTGGTCCGACGGTTCTACGATCTTCGATCTGCCGGAGCACACTTTGCTTTGGGACGACACCGGCGCGGGCGCCGCTTGGCGGTTCAAACCCGAAGACTCGCCCGGGGTTGCGGGGTGGTGGCTCGGCCATAGCCCCTGACTACGCTGTTGATAATATCAAAATCAGTATATTTGTTGGCTGAAGAGCCGCGTATTTATTAGGTCTAACAAAAATAAAGTTCACCTTTCAGACGTACACCCAGGGCCGCTTCGCGCGATCCTTGCGCTGGAATTCCGCAATCTCGGCTTCGCGCAGTTGCGTCAATCCGATCTCGTCGAGGCCTTCGAGCAGGGCGCGCTTCCTGAGCGGTTCGATCTCGAAACCGATTTCCTCGCCTGCGGGCGTGACGACTTTTTGCCTTGCGAGGTCTACGGTCAGGGTGGCGTGTGCGGGGTCGGCCGCCAGCGCGGCGCCCAGCTTCTCGACGACGGGTTGGGCAAGCACGATCGGCAGCAGGCCGTTCTGGAAGCAATTGCCGAAAAAGATCTCGCCGTAGGAGGGAGCGATCAGGCAACGGATGCCGAGACCTGCAATCGCCCACACCGCCATCTCGCGCGAACTGCCGCAGCCGAAGTTGATGCCGCCGACCAGGATTTTCGCGCGGCGAAACGGCTCATGGTTCAGCGGGAACGCGGGGTTGTCCGTGCCATCGGGCAGGAAGCGCGCCATCTCGAACGCATAGGCGCCAAGGCCGCCCTTTTCCACCTTGGCGCAGCGCTCGACGCGGATGATGAGGTCGGTGTCGACATTGGCTCGCGGGTAGTAGGCCGCCACGGCATTGAGCTGCGTAAATTTTTCCATGCTCATCTCATCATCTTGCGCACGTCGGCGATCTCGCCGGCGATCGCCGCGGCGGCGGCCATCGCCGGGCTGGCGAGGTGCGTGCGGACTTCCGGCCCCTGGCGGCCGACGAAATTGCGGTTGGACGTGGACACACAACGCGCCTTGGGCGCCGCCCATTCCTCGTTTACGCCGACGCACATGGAGCAGCCCGGCTCGCGCCACTGAAAGCCGGCGGCGAGGAAGACTTCGTGCAACCCCGCGGCTTCGGCTTCGCGCTTGACGCCCACCGAGCCGGGCACGACCCAGGCTTCGACGTGCTTTGCGACTTTGCGCCCGCGCGCAATGTCCGCCGCGACGCGAAGGTCGGAAACGCGGGAGTTGGTGCACGAACCGATGAAGACTCGATCCACCTTCGTGCCTTCGATCTTCGCTCCGGCCGTCAGGCCCATATAAGCCAGCGCCTCGGTCTTCGAGACGTGGCCGGGCTGCGGGATGCTGCCATCCACGCCGATCACGTCTTCGGGGCTGGTGCCCCAGGTAATCTGCGGGGCGAGGCCGGAGGCGTCGAGGGAGACTTCGCGGTCGAACTTCGCATCGGGGTCGGTGGGGAGCGTCTTCCAGTGTTCGACCGCCGCGTCGAACTGCGCACCCGAAGGCGCGAAGCGGCGGCCTTTGACATAGGCGTAGGTCTTGTCGTCGGGCGCGACCATGCCGATCTTGGCGCCCAGCTCGATCGACAGGTTGCAGAGCGTCATGCGCGCTTCGAGTTCCAGTGCGCGTACCGCGCTGCCCGCGTATTCGATCGCATATCCGGCGCCGCCCGCTGCCCCGATTTTGCCGATCAAGGCGAGGATCAGGTCCTTGGAATACACACCGCGCGCAGGCGCGCCTTCGAAAGTGGCGCGCATCGTCTTCGGCTTTCTCTGCACGATCGTCTGGGTCGCAAGGATATGGACGACTTCGCTGATACCGATGCCGAAGGCCAGTGCCCCGAGTGCCCCGTTCGTGCAGGTGTGGCTGTCGCCGCAGACGACCATGGTGCCGGGGAGCGTGAGGCCGAGCTCGGGCCCGATCACGTGCAGGATGCCCTGGCCGTCCTCGCCGATGTCGAACAGGCGGATACCGGCCTTGCGGGTCTCGATGCGCAGCATGTCCATGACCTTGATCGACCACGGAAACGCCCCGCCCGTGCGTCCGGGCGCAGTCGAGATCACGTGGTCCGGCGCGGCGAACGTGAGATCCGGGTTGCGCACTGCGAGGCCGCGTTCGTGCATCGTCGGAAATCCGCGGCTCACGCAAAGCTCGTGCAGGTAGTGCCGGTCGACGTGCAGCAGGTTGGCGCCGCCACCGAGGTCGGCGACCACATGCTCGGCCCAGATCTTTTCAAAGAGCGTTTGCCCCATCACGGCTCCGCGTATTTTTTTTCGAAGGCCCAGACATCGGGAAAACCGGCGAGGTCGTGCATCCGGTGCATGTCCCAGGCCGGTACCGGGCTGCCTTGCGTGCTTCCGTGCGCAAGCAAATGCGAGTATGCGGCCTCGAGCGCCGCGCACGCCGCGGCCATGCCCGCACTCGGATAGATCGCGATCGAGTACCCGTATTCGATGAGTTTCTCGCGCGCGATCTCAGGCGAGCGCCCGGTAGGCACCATGTTGGCGAGCAGCCACGCTTTCCCGGCAAGCGCATCGCCGACGCGCCTGAACTCGTCTTCCGATTCCGGCGACTCGACGAACACGATGTCGGCGCCGGCCTCGGCGAAGGCCCTGCCGCGCGCGATGGCCTCGTCGATGCCATGCGCGGTGCGCGCGTCGGTGCGGGCAATCAGCAGGAAGTCCTTGCTGCGCCTCGCGTCGAGCGCGACTTCGATGCGCTTGAGCATGTCCTTGAGCGGCACGACACGCCGGTTGGGCGTATGGCCGCACTTTTTCGGCATCTCCTGGTCTTCCATCTGCAGGGCCTGCACGCCGGCGGCTTCGTAGCCGCGCACCGTCTCGCGGATGTTGATGAGGCCGCCGAAACCGGTGTCGGCGTCTGCGATCAGCGGTTTCGAGATGCCCGATGCGATGGTGCGCGCGCGGTCCACCATGTCGCGGTAAGTCACCAGTCCCGCATCGGCGAGTCCGAGGTGCGAGACCGAGACCCCGTAGCCCGTCATGTACAGCGCCTTGAAATCCATGCGGTCGGCGATGCGGGCGGAAAACATCTCGTACACGCCGGGAGCGACGATGAATTCCTTCGCCGCGAGGAGGCTGCGCAGTGTCTCCACAGCCTATTCGATCCGGATATTGGCCTGCTTCACGACCGGGCCCCAGCGCGCGAGGTCGGCGCGGATCTGGGCTGCAAATTCGTCCGGCCTGTTGCCCACCGGCTCGATGCCGAGCACCGAGTAACGCTCGCGCACCTCGGGCATTTGCAGGACGGCCGCGATCTCGGCCTGGAGACGATCGACGATCGGGCGCGGAGTATTGGTTGGCGCGAGGATGCCCACCCATGAGTCGACCACGAAGCCGGACAGGCCGCTTTCGATGAAAGTCGGCACGTCCGGCGCACCCGCGGCCCGCGTCGCGCTGGACAGGCCGAGTCCCTTGAGCCGCCCGGTCTTCATGAATTGCTGGGCGCCGGCCACTGCGGTGCAGGTCAACGGGATCTGCCCGCCCACCGTGTCCGCAATCGCCTGCCCGCCGCCTTTGTAGGGCACATGGACGAGGTTGGTGCCGGTGCGCTGGCTCAGCATCTCGCAGGCGACGTGCGCGCTGCTGCCGGTCCCGGCCGAGCCGTACGAGAAAGATCCGGGCTTGGCACGGGCCAGCGCGATCAGTTCGCGCAGGTCCCTGGCCGGCACCGAGGGATGGGCGACCACGATTACGCCGGCGTCGCCGAGCTTGGTGACCGGCGCGAAATCGCGCAGCACATCGAAGCCCGTCTTCGCGTAGACGTGAGGGTTGACGACGATGGTGCCGTCATAGCCGAGCAACAGCGTGTAGCCGTCGGGCGGGCTCTTGGCGACGTACTCAGCGCCGATGTTGCCGGCAGCGCCGGGACGGTTATCGACGACAACCGACTGGCCGAGCTTCCCGCCGAGCTTGTCGGCTACGGTACGCGCGCTGTTGTCGGCAATCCCGCCAGGCGAAAAGGGAACGACGATTCGAATCGACTTGGCCGGCCAGGACTGCGCCACCGCGACCGCCTGCATGCCCGCGAGGACGATGCCGGTTGCGAGGCGTACTGCGTTGCGGAATGCCATTGGATTTCCCCCTCCGTGAACCGAGGGGCATTGTAACGGTCGCCGCGGGTTCGAGGCCGCAAGGGAGGACGTGACTACTGCTTGCGGGTCGTGGCCGCCTCGGGTTTCAACGAGCCAAGCGCCGGCACGCCGCGCTTGACCGCGACGCGATCGGGGTCGGCAGCAGGGGCGCGCCCGAGCTTGATTTCCATTTCGCTGAACTCGACATGGACGGTCTGGCACTTGGAACGTTCACCGCGCACTTCTTCCGCGCCGGGGCCCTGGGACTTTAGAAACAGCGTTCTTGCAGCCTCTCTTTCCGCCGGCGACGACACATTCGAGTCCATTACCGACATCAGGCGCTCGGAAGTCCTGCGAATGCGCTCGGCATTCAGGCCGCAGGCCTTTGCTGCGCCAATGATGCGACCGCCGAGTTCCGCCGCCATTTCGACATTTGACGATTGCGCGAGCGCCGGTTGAGCCGCGAATATCGCAAGCGCGCCGAACACCAAGCCGGGCACGGCGGCGTGCAACCATCTCCACCGGGTGGATTGCATCGAGCAGTCGAAGATCATGGTGTGATTTTGGCGCAAACCCACAGGACAAGATGCAAAACTGCGTCAGGCGGCAGCCTGGATTGTAACCCCATGTATTAGCGAGGATAAGATCCGTTATTGCAGTCCAGCGTGGTGCCGTTGACGTATTCGGGCGCGGCGGTCCCGAGCCATAGGATCGATGCGGCGACTTCTTCCGGCCTGGCGGCGCGGCCGGAATACACCGTGCGGCTCACCATGTCCTTGCGCGACTGGGGAAGCTGCTCGTACATCTCGGTATGCGTCGGCCCGGGCGCCACGGCGTTGACCAGCACGCCGTGCCTGCCCAACTGCGAGGCCCAACTCTTTGTGAGGTTGAGGATTCCGGCCTTGGTGATGCCATACCAGAGGTCCGGGTGCCCGGTGAATGCAGCCACCGAGCCTACGCTGACGATGCGCCCTGACTTCCTCGCAACCATCTGCGGCGCAAGCGCCGCAATCAGCGCGGCAGGCGCTTCGATGTTGACCGCCAGGATCTCGCGCTTGTGCGCCTCGGGGATCGATTCATAAGGGTCGCAATACAGGACGCCGGCGTTGTTGACGAGCGTGTGGATCTCGCCCAGGCCCGCCACCAGCGCGGGAATGCCAGCGATGTTCGTCAAGTCATACTGAACGCGCTCGACATTTCCAGTTGCGTCGAACGGCCTGAAGTCCTTGTCGAGCGCGAGCACGCGCCAGCCTGCGCCGAGAAACGCCTTGGCCGTGGCCAGGCCGATGCCCCGGCCGGCGCCGGTCACCAGCGCGGTCTTCATTCGCGGTTCCCCGCGCAGTTCATAGACGCATCGATCATGGCCTGATTCTAACGGCTAAAATTCGCGCTCGGAACCTGGGGGAGCACATAGTGGCCGAAGCGATGTACTCGAAGGAAATCACCGTTCACTGGGGCGAGTCCGACCCGTTCGGCCTCGTCTACTACCCGCGCATCGTGGCATGGTTCAACGAGACCGAGCACGAGTTCTTCCGCACCATCGGCTTCCCGATCGACCAGATGATCCGCCAGGATCGCACCACCTTCGTGATGGGGGAGATCCATTTCCGCTTCATCGGGCCGGCGGCCTACGGCGACCGGATTGCGACGACGATCTCGCTTGCCAAGCTCGGCGAGCGCACCTTGCACTGGACCTGCAAGGCGATGAACGCGGTGACCGGCGCTCCCGTTACGGAGGGCAAGGCGACGCGGGTCTACGCGCGCATCAACGAGGACGGCACGCTCAATTCGGCGGTGATCCCCGAGAAAATGAGGAGCGCGCTGCTCCAGTCGGGGCGTCTGTCTCACCTGGAACAGAAGATCGAAAAGGACCCGGAGTACCGCCATGCTCCTGCCGCCGGCAAACCGGGAAAGGCGCGCAAGAAGCGCTAGGCAAATGGTTGGTGGCGAGGGTCTCAGAGACCCGGCATCGAGAACCCTGCCGTTTTCAGCTCGGTGATCACCTGCGCTTCGTGGGCGCTCGAGAGCTCCGTGAGCGGCGGACGCACCGTCTTCCATGCCGGGTCGTTGCCGAAGTGGGCAACGATCGCCTTGAGCGCCGGGATCATCGGCACTTTCTGGACGATGTTGCGCGTGGCCGTAATTCCGGCCTGCAGCTTGTCCGCGTCCGCCCCGCGCCAGTTGCGGAATACGTTGTCGATCGGGCCGGGGTTCACGTTGCCGGTGGCGGTGATGCAGCCCTTGCCGCCGTTGCGCAGGTTGTCGAGGAGGAACACCTCCGAGCCTGCGAAGACGTCGAATCCGTTCTTGGCGAATGCATCGAGCATCGCCTTGGTGTTCGTCCAGTCGCCCGAGGAGTCTTTCGCGCCGGCGACAATGCCCGGGTACTTCGAGAGAAGCCGCTCGATCAGGGGCAGCGTAATCGGGACGTTCGACACCGGCGGGATGTGATACAGGTACAGGCGCAGGCGGTCATCGCCCACACGCTCGATGATCTCGGCGAAATTGCGGTACAGGCCTTCGTCGGACACGCCCTTGTAATAGAACGGAGGCAGCATCAGCACGCCGCCGCAGCCCAGTTTAACCGCGGCCTTGGTCATCTTCACCGAGTCGGTCAGCGCACATGCGCCGGTGCCCGGCATCAGCGCCGAGGCCGGCACGCCACCTTTGACCAGCGCCTCAAGTAACTCGAGTTTTTCGTCCACCGACATCGAATTGGCTTCGCTGTTGGTGCCGAATACCGCGAGGCCCGAGCAGCCGTGATTCATGAGCCATTTGCAGTGGCGCACGAACCGATCGGTGTCGGGCGAAAGGTCCTTGCGGAAAGGGGTGACGACCGGCGACAGGACGCCGGTGATGCGTTGGGCTGCGGGCATGGGTTCGGGCTCTCGGGGTGGTTTGCGGGGGCTGGAGGTTGAGTGCGGCTGGGGATTGAATACGGCTAGAGGGTCTTGTCGACCTCGTCGATGAATCCGCGCACTACCCGGTTGAACTGCTCGGGCTGCTCGATGTTCGAAAGATGGGCCGCGTCCTCGATGATGAGCATCCTCGAGCGGTGGACCAGCCGATGGATCACCGTCGCCTGCTCGACCGTGGTGCCCTGGTCCTGGCGGCCGGTGAGTACGAGCGTAGGGGCATTGATCTTGAGGAGCATCGTGGACTGCGACATGTCCCGGATCGCGCTGCCGCAGCCGATATACCCCTCGAGGCTGGTGCCCAGGATCATCGCGCGCACCTTGTCGATGTCCCCGGGCGCGCGCTGGGCGAACGGCGCGGTGAACCAGCGCTGGAGGGTCGCATCGGCCATCCCGGCGATGCCTTTCTCGCGCGCCATGGCGATGCGGTCTTCCCAGACGCTGCGCGGCGACATCTCGCATGCGGTGTCGCAAAGGCTCAGCGAATGCACGCGATCGCCGTAACGCGCGCCGAGCTGCTGGCCGATCATGCCGCCCATCGAAAGCCCGACGAAGTGCGCCTTCTTGATGCCAAGCGCATCGAGCAGCGCAACCGCGTCGTCGGCAAGTTGCGACAGGGTGTAGGGCGACGGCGTGACGCCGGATAGGCCGTGCCCGCGCGTGTCGTAGCGAAGCACGCGGTACTTGTCGGCGAGTGCCGGCACGGTCCAGTCCCACATCGTGTAATTCGACATGAGGCTGTTGCTCATCAGGACGACGCGGCCATCCTCGGGCCCGTCGAAGCGGTAGGCGGTCTCTACGCCGTTGGTCTTTACTTTCTTGGCGGTCATCTGATCACTCACATGTAAAGTCGGGCGAGGTCCTGGATGGACTTCGCTTCCGGGAACTTGTAGAGCAGCTCGAGCCAGCGCGCGCGAACGGTCTTCAGGCCGCGCAAGTCGATGCCGAGCGCGTCGGCTTCTTCCATCGCAAGGGTGATGTCCTTGACGAGGTGCTTTGGATAGAACCCCGCGGTGAAATCGCCCCGGAAGGCCTTGGCCGCCTGGATGCGCAGCGCCTTGGAATCGGCCGTGCCGGTCTGGAGCGTCGCAAGCATCAGCTCGCCGTCCAGGCCCGCCTTGCGCGAGAAGAACAGGCCCTCGATTGCGGCGAGCACGTTCTGCGCGACGATGACCTGGTTCACGAGCTTGGCGCGCTGGCCCTGGCCCGCGGCGCCGAAATGGACGATCGTCTTGCCCATCTTGGCGAGCAGCGGCTGCGCGGCATCGAAATCCGCCTTGTCGCCGCCGACCATGATCGTGAGCGTGCCTTCGGCCGCGCCCTGCTCGCCGCCGGTGACCGGCGCGTCGAGGGCGCGCAGTCCCCTGGCTTGGGCCGCGGCATGGATGCGCTCGGCCAGCTTGGGGCTCGAGGTCGTCATGTCGATGAGCAAGGCCCCGGACTTCGCGGATTCGAGCACGCCGCCCTTGCCGAAATAGACCTCCTCCACGTCCGGCGGTGCGCTGACCATCGTGATGATCGCATCCGCGTCGCGGCAGGCCTCGGCGATGCTCGCGGCGCGCCGCGCGCCCTTGGCAACAAGCGGATCCGCCTTCTCCGGAGAGCGCGAGTACGCGGTGAGCGCAAAGCCGCCGGCCAGCACGTTGGCCGCCTGGCGCACGCCCATGATGCCGGTCCCGATGAACGTGGTCTGCATGGAGTTGGATGCCGTTAAGGAACGAAGGCGCAATTATGCGCGAGGGGGGGCGGCAGGCAAACCCGCCGTAGCGAATCGGCTCTGCGAACCGGGTGGCGCCGCGGGGTAAACTGCGCGGCACACCTTCCGGCGGGGAGAGCGGCCCCGACCTCATAGCCAAAGCGGGTCGAACATGAAATTCAGCCTTCCCTTCCTCGTTTCGGGCGGCGGCATCGGCGGCCTGGCCGCGGCGCTTTCCCTCGCGCGCAACGGCCACGCGGTGCGCGTGTTCGAGCAGTCTTCCGAGTTCAAGGAGATCGGCGCCGGTATCCAGCTCGGACCGAACGTGTTCCGCATGTTCGAGGTGCTCGGGCTTACCGATGCGATCAAGGGCCTGGCTGCGTTTCCCGAGAACCTGGTGATGATGGATGCGCTGACCGGCGAGGAGATCACGCGCGTGCCGGTCGGCGGCAAGGCGTTCAGCGCGCGCTTCGGCGGCTATCCGTATGCGGTGATCCATCGCGCCGACATGCACCAGGTGTACCTGGAGGCCTGCCAGGCCGAGAAGGGCATCGAGCTTTCGGTCTCGAGGAAGGTGCTGCGCTACGAGGACCGCAGTGATAAAACGCGCGATCGCGTCGTGCTGCACATGGAGGATGGCGAGAAGATCGAGGGCTGCGCGCTGATCGGCGCTGACGGCCTCTGGTCGCGCGTTCGCGAACAAATGCTGGGGGACGGCAAGCCGCGCGTTTCAGGCCACATCGCCTACCGCGCCGTCCTCAAGCGCGAGGACGTGCCCGAGGGCCTTTGGCAGAACAACGTGGTGCTTTGGGCCGGCCCGAAGACGCACCTCGTGCACTACCCTTTGCGACGCGGCGAGCTCTACAACCTTGTCGCCGTGTTCCATAGCGACAAGTACGACGAAGGCTGGAATACCTTCGGCGATCCCGGGGAACTGCACGAAAGGTTTTCAGGCGAGCGCCCCGAAGTGCTGGCCCTTCTTGCCAAGATCGAGGCCTGGAAGATGTGGGTGCTTTGCGACCGCGAGCCGGTGCGCGAGTGGTCGAAGGGCCGCGTTACGCTGCTTGGCGATGCGGCGCACCCGATGCTGCAGTACCTCGCGCAGGGCGCCAACATGGCGACCGAAGACGGTGTGGTGCTGGCCGCGTGCGTGGGACTTTCCGGCGGGGATATCGAGGGCGCGTTCAAGCGCTACCAGGACGAGCGGTACCTTCGGACGGCGCGGGTGCAGACCACGGCGCGTTTCTACGGCGACGTGTTTCACGTGTCCGGCGTGCTGCGGGAGTTGCGCAATGCGTGGCTTGCGGAGCCTTCCGCCGGGCCGCCGGGACAGGCGATGGCTTGGCTCTACGACGGGATCAGGGTGCCGAAGTAGTCAGTCGAAGTCGTACCACCCGTCCTTAGCGGCGATACCTCCAAGATTCCCGACGCACTCGGCGACTTCGTCGAAGCAAAAGCCCCTGCGGCCGAACGGCGGGATCGTCACGAAGAAGAAGAACGGCCCGTCCTTGGCCGGATTCAAATGGTAGTAATAACGGCCATACGCCGCGACCGGGATGCGGTCGATATACTTCGGGACCAATACTTCGAGGCTGGCGGGATAGGTCTTGTTTTCTGCGCGATAGGCCTTGATGGCTGACACGAGCGTTTCTCCCCTGGTTTGTGCCGCGTCGATCCTGTGCCCGTAGATGATGAGAGTCAGGACTCCCGCGACCAGGTAGATGGCCAAGTTTCGTAGCCTCTGCTTGCGAACCTGCGCAAACTCGGATTTGAACGAGAGGGCAAGCGCACAGAGGGCCCACAACACTATGAATGGCGCGTGCAACGGACCCACTACGAGTCCCGGGAGGAGAATCAGGCCGAGGGCGATTGCGAGAGCTGCCCACAGTGGCAGTGGCTTCTTGGCAGCTTTGGGGAGTTGCCGCTCTTGCTCGGGATTCGGGTCGGATGACATGGCTATGCCTCTTCTGGCACTAAGGTAAGCGCAGTCCGCTGCTTGCTGGCGT
>CANKMT010000087.1 GCA_947482825.1 Betaproteobacteria bacterium
GCCAAGCGCGGTCTATGGGCCGATCCTGAGCCTGTTCCTCCCTGGGAGTGGCGCAGGGCGCAGAGGTAGGTTCGCTACAAGTAGCACTACGGAAGCGGTCTGCAGCGCCGCTGCAAGTTTGGGGACTAGTCCGGGGACTGATTTAGCAAAAGAGTAACCACTCTCACTAATTTGGTGGGCCGTGTTGGACTCGAACCAACGACCAAAGGATTATGAGTCCTCTGCTCTAACCGACTGAGCTAACGGCCCTGCGGGCGAATTATTGCAGATCGCGCCTTGGTCCTTGTCAACCGCGTGCCAGCGCGCGCTCGAGGAAATCGAGCCGGTCCTGCCCCCAGAACAGTTCGCCGTTGTACGCGTAGGTCGGCGCGCCGAAGACGTTCAGCGCCAGCGCCTCCTGGGTATTGGCCTCATAGGCGAGCTTGCCCTTAGCAAGGGTGGACTGGAGGTCATTCACACCTTGTCGCGCGGCGATTGCCGAAAGCAAGGCTGGATCCGCGATGTTCTCCTCGCGCACCCAAACCGCCGAAAGAACGTCCCCGGCAATGCCCATCCGCTTCGCCTCGTCCGCACCCGCAACCAGGTAAGCGCCCTGCGTCCCATCGGCCGGGAAAAATTTCGGCTGGATCGTCAGGGGCAGCTTGAGGAACTCCCGCCACCTTGCCAGCTCGACCAGACGGTAAGCCTGGCGTTGCGGCGCGCGCTTGCCCAACGGCAGTCCGCCGGACACCGGGAAGATGAGGCCATAGTCCACCGGTTTGGCCTTGATCGTCGCACCGGCACGCGCGGCGATCACGGCAAGACGCGCGTGGCCCAGGTAGGTCCACGGGGAAACGGGAGAGAAGTAGTAGTCGATGCTTTTCATTTGGTGTCCGGAAATGAAACGGGCCACCCGGATTCCAGGGCGGCCCGCGTTGGGGGCGAGGGTGCCTTGAGCCGCCTAGCCTTCCTGGTCGAGGAAGCTCTTTAGCCGCTCCGAGCGCGAAGGATGGCGCAACTTCCTGAGCGCCTTCGCCTCGATCTGGCGGATGCGCTCGCGCGTCACGTCGAACTGCTTGCCGACCTCCTCCAGCGTGTGGTCGGTCGACATCTCGATGCCGAAGCGCATGCGCAGCACCTTGGCCTCGCGCGGCGTGAGCGTGTCGAGCACTTCCTTGGTCGCGTCGCGCAGGCTCGAGTAGGTGGCCGCGTCCGAGGGCGCCATCGTCGAGGAGTCCTCGATGAAATCGCCGAGGTGCGAATCGTCGTCGTCGCCGATCGGCGTCTCCATGGAGATCGGTTCTTTGGAAATCTTGAGGATCTTGCGGATCTTCTCCTCCGGCATCTCCATGCGCATGGCGAGGGTGGCCGGATCGGGCTCGGAACCGGTCTCCTGCAGGATCTGGCGCGAAATCCGGTTCATCTTGTTGATCGTCTCGATCATGTGCACCGGGATGCGGATCGTGCGCGCCTGGTCGGCGATCGAGCGCGTGATCGCCTGGCGGATCCACCAGGTGGCATAGGTCGAGAACTTGTAGCCGCGGCGGTACTCGAATTTGTCGACCGCTTTCATCAGGCCGATATTGCCTTCCTGGATCAGGTCGAGGAACTGCAACCCGCGGTTGGTGTACTTCTTCGCGATCGAGATCACCAGGCGCAGGTTCGCCTCGGTCATCTCGCGCTTGGCGCGGCGGGCCTTGGCCTCGCCGGTGGACATCTGCTTGTTGATCTCTTTCAGGTCCTTGAGCGAGATCCCGATCTTCTGCTGCACGGCCACCATCTTGCCGAGGAGCTCGATCACCGAAGGCTCAAGCCTCACCAGCCCTACGCTCCATGCGTGGTTGCCGTTGATCTCGGCGGTCAGCCAGCGGCGCGAACCTTCGTTGCCCGGGAACACCTTGATGAAATGCTGCCTCGGCATGCCGCCCTTGCGGGTGCAGATGTCGAGGATCTCGCGCTCATGGGACCGTATCTGCTCGACCAGCCTGCGCAGGCTGTCGCACAGCCGCTCGACGGTGCGCGCCGTGAAGCGGATCGCCATCAGCTCGTTGGAGATCTTGTCGCGCGCGTTGAGGTAGTCCTTGTCCTTCGAGCCCCTGGCCTCGAGCGCCTTTTTCATTTTCTCGTACAGGCGGCGGATGCGGGCGAATTTTTCCAGCGCGCCGGTCTTCAGGATGAGCAGGTTGGCCGCCGCAATGGCGCCGTCGTCGTCCGCGTCCGCTTCTTCCTCGCTGACGTCTTCGTCCTTTGCCTCGGCGGCTTCGGCCTTCTTCGGGTCGAAATCGTCCTTGGCGTTCGGGTCGATGAGCCCGTCGACCACTTCGTCGATGCGCATCTCGTCCTTCTCGACCTTCTCGGCCAGATCCAGGATGCCCTGGACCGTGGTCGGGCAGGCGGAGATCGCCTGGATCATGTGCTTGAGGCCTGCCTCGATGCGCTTGGCGATCTCGATCTCGCCCTCGCGCGTGAGGAGTTCGACCGAGCCCATCTCGCGCATGTACATGCGCACCGGATCGGTCGTGCGGCCGAATTCGGAGTCGACCGTCGAGAGGGCCGCCTCGGCCTGCTCCTCGACGTCTTCATCGGTTGTCGCAACGGGTGCGGCTTCGTTGATGAGCAGGGTTTCCTGGTCTGGCGCCTGGTCGAAGACCTGGATGCCCATGTCCCCGAACGTGGTGATGATCGACTCGATCTGCTCGGCATCGACCAGGTCGTCCGGCAAGTGGTCGTTGACTTCGGCGTAGGTCAGGAACCCGCGCTCCTTACCGAGCTTGATGAGGTTGCGAAGCCGCATGCGGCGCGTCTCGGCATCCTCTTTCGGAAGCTCCGGCGAGTTGGCGAGAAAGCTCTCTTTGCGCCCTTTGCGGCCCGGCCGACCCTTGCCGTTCTTGAGTCCCAGGTTGACTTTGGCTTCAAGCAACTCGAGCGCCACCTTGGTGCTCTTGATGGTCGCCTTTCCCGCGCCCTTTGCGCCGGCGACCGGCTGCTCGGACTTTGCCACGGCTTCGGGCAACGTCTTCTTCCCGCCCTTGAGGAGGACCTTGGCAACGATCGGCTTTGGCGGCGCGACCAGCTTTTTTGCGGCCTTGCCATTGACAGGCGCGTGCAGCTTTTTAGGCGCGTGCTTGGCAACCAGCTTTTTCGCGGGCTTCTTCGCCGGCTTGGCGTGCAGTTTCTTGGCCACCGGCTTCGAAACCGCAGCCTTTTTCTTTGTCGCCGGGCGACGCGCGAGTGCCTTGCCCGGCTTGGCCTTGGCTGCCTTGGAGACGCGGGCAGCTTTCAAAGGCTTGACGGGTTTGACTTTTTTCGTGGCTGCAACCGCTTTCTTGGGCACGGATTTACGCTTGTCTCTGGCCATTCCTGCCTCGCGCTGGTGTCCCGGACGGAGTCCGCCCGGAAATGGGCCGACCTTTTTCGGGAAAGGGAACCCTCTATTATAGCAGAAGAGGCCCTACATCCTCCGGCCTTTGAGTTCTGCCAACTCCTTGGTTCGACGCATAAGTTCGGCCCCGAGTTCCGGCCTCGTGGCCGCCTCGCGCTTGAGTACCTCGATCTCGGCGTTTTTGTGTTTGATGTGCAGGGAAAGGACGACCTGCCTGAACTCGTGGTCGGCGGACTCCGCGTCCGGCCCATGGGCCAGCATCGCCGTCTGCGCGCGCGCGATCACGGGTTCGTGTTCCGTCCCGCGCAGACGTTCGGCCAACATCGCTTCGCTCGGCGCCTCCTCGACTTCCAGCCAGGCGGCGATGGTGCGCAGCGCGGCAGACTCGGCCAAGTGCTCGTCGAGCAGGTCGAAATCGAGGGTCCCCGCAAGCGCTGGCTTGGCCAGGACACATCGGAGCAGGTTCTGTTCCTGCGAGGTAATCAGCGGCGCGGCAGCCCTTGCGGGCGCCGGGCGAGAATACGTCCGCGCGCCTGCGTTGCGCAGTTCCATGAGTGCTTCGGCCTCTTCCTGCGACACCCCGGCTTGGGCCGCGAACTCCTTCAGCAACTGAAGCTTCAAACCCGCCGCGTTGATTTTCTGGAGGTGCGGCTTGGCCTCGGTCAGGAATTTGGAGCGCCCTTCCGGCGTGGACAGGTCAGCCTGCGCGCGCAGTTCACCCAACAGGAAACCGGAGAGCGTCTGCGCTTCGCGCGCAAGGTTCTCGAAGGCTTCCTGCCCGTGCTTGCGCACATAGCTGTCCGGGTCGTCCTCGGCCGGCAGGAAGAGAAAGCGCATCGGCTTGTGGTCGACCGCGAGCGGCAGGCTTACCTCGAGCGCGCGCCATGCGGCCTTGCGCCCGGCCTTGTCGCCGTCGAAGCAGAACACGATCTCGTCAGCCAGGCGCAACAGCTTGTTTACGTGGACCGGCGTGGTCGCGGTGCCGAGCGTGGCGACCGCATATCCGACGCCGAACTGCGCCAACGCCACCACGTCCATGTAGCCCTCGACGACGAGCACTCTCCCGGCCGCCCGGATCGCGTCGCGCGCCTGGGTGAGGCCATAGAGTTCGCGGCCCTTCTCGAACAGCGCGGTCTCCGGCGAGTTGAGGTACTTGGGTTCGCCTTCGCCCATGACGCGGCCGCCAAAGCCGATCACCGAACCGCGCTGGCTTAAGATCGGGAACATCACGCGGTTGCGAAAGCGGTCGTAGCGCCGCCCCTCGTCGTTGTCGATGACCAGGCCTGTTTCCGCAAGGCTCTTGTCGTCATAGGCGGCGAATGCGGCTTGCAATGCCTGCCAGTCATCCGGCGCATAGCCAATCCGGAAGCGTGCGGCGATTTCTCCGGTCAACCCGCGGCCCCTGAGATAGGCGATCGCCTCAGTTGATTCCTTGAGCTGCGCGCGATAGAACTCCATCGCCTTTTCCATGACACCGTACAGGTCCGTTTCTCGCTCGTGCCGCTGGATCTCCTGGGGGCTGCGCTGCATCTCGGGCACCGTCATGCCCGCGCCCGCGGCCAGGTCCTTGACCGCATCGACGTAGCCCATGCTTGCATAGGCCATGAGGAAGCCGATCGCGTTGCCGTGCGCGCCGCAGCCAAAGCAGTGATAGAACTGTTTGGCTGGACTCACCGTGAAAGACGGCGACTTCTCGGTGTGAAAGGGGCACAGGCCCTGGAAGTTTGCGCCGCCCTTTTTAAGCGGCACGTAGCGCGAAACCACATCGACGATGTCGACGCGATTGAGCAGATCCTGCTTGAACGAGTCTGGGATCATGGGGACGGACCCCATTTTTCCATGGAAAAACCGGGTCTGTCCCCGATTTTATTCAGCCGCCGAGCCTGGACTTGACCAGCCCCGAAACGCGGCCCATGTCGGCGCGACCGGCAAGCGCCGGCTTGAGGATTGCCATCACCTTGCCCATGTCCGGCATCGCCTTTGCGCCGGACTGTGCGATGGCCGCGTCGATTGCAGCCGCCACTTCGGCCTCCTGCATCTGCTGCGGCAGGTAGGCCGAAAGCACGCCAACTTCGAATTTCTCGGCGTCGGCGAGGTCCGCCCGGCCGCCCTTTTCATACTGCACGATCGATTCGCGCCGCTGCTTGATCATCTTTTCGATGATCCCCATCACATCGGCGTCGGACAACTCGATCCTCTCATCGACCTCGCGCTGCTTCATGGCCGCGAGCAGCAGCCGGATCGCCGAAAGGCGCGCCGGCTCCTTGGCGCGCATCGCGGCCTTCATGTCCTCGGTGATGCGTGCTTTAAGCGTCATGAGTCGATTCCGGAAATGAAAAAGCCGCGACCGGACTCCTCGTCCCGCGATCGCGGCCCATCGTTAACTGCAGCCCGAGCCTTGCTCAGTACATCTTTTTCGGCAGCATCTGGCTGCGCAGGCGCTTGTGATTGCGCTTGACCGCCGCGGCAAGCTTGCGCTTTCTCTCGGCAGTGGGCTTCTCGTAGAACTCGCGGGCGCGCAGCTCGGTGAGCATCCCGGTTTTCTCGATGGTGCGCTTGAAACGGCGCATGGCCACTTCGAACGGCTCGTTTTCCTTAAGTCGAATAGTCGGCATAACCCCTCGTTGAACGCTTGCGGCCTTGGCGAAAGGCGCGGATTCTAACGGGAAAACACCCTTTCGCGCCACTTTTCCCTCGGCGCACGGACATCCGACTGGACAAGCGCAACCGCGCTGATTCACACTGCGCGCGGCGAGAAGTTACACTTTCTTTTTAAATCAAAGACATGCTAATCCTCGGCATCGAATCCTCCTGCGACGAAACCGGTCTGGCCCTTTACGACAGCGAAGCCGGCCTGCTGTCGCATGCGCTGCATTCGCAGGTCGCCATGCATCAAGCGTATGGCGGCGTGGTCCCCGAACTGGCCTCCCGCGACCATATCCGGCGCGTCGTGCCTCTAGCGCGTGCGGTGCTGGCCCGCGCCGGACGCGAGCTGAAGGACCTGGATGCCGTTGCCTTTACGGAGGGGCCGGGTCTGGCCGGCGCCTTGCTCGTTGGTGCGGCCTTTGCCAAGAGCTTGGCCTTTGCGCTGGACGTGCCGGCGCTCGGCATCCATCACCTGGAGGGACACCTACTTTCGCCCCTTCTTTCGAAGCACCGGCCGGCGTTCCCCTTCGTCGCACTACTTGTGTCCGGCGGTCACACCCAGCTAATGCGCGTGACCGAGGTGGGCCAATACGAGTTGCTCGGCGAAACCCTGGACGACGCGGCAGGCGAAGCGTTCGACAAGACCGCGAAGCTGCTGGGGCTCGACTATCCAGGCGGTCCCGCGGTCTCCGCACTGGCCGAAACCGGGCACCCCGGGCGGTTCAAGCTGCCGCGGCCGATGCTCAACTCGGGCGACCTCGAATTCAGCTTCAGCGGCTTGAAGACCGCGGTCGCGATGCTGGTGCGCAAGCAACCTGCCGACGCGTCCACGCGAGCGGACATTGCATGCGCATTCCAGGAGGCGATCGTCGAGGTGCTGGTCACCAAGTGCGTCGCCGCCCTGCAAAGGACCAATCTCGGCCGCCTGGTCGTCGCCGGCGGCGTGGGCGCAAACAGGCAACTGCGCGCAGGGCTGGATGAAGCCTCGCGCCGCGAAGGTTTCGAAGTCTTCTATCCGGAACTGGAACTCTGCACCGACAACGGTGCAATGATCGCTTTCGCCGCGGCGCTGCGTTGGAAGAGCGGTCTACCGCCGGCCGACCTTGTGTTCAGCGTGCGCCCGCGATGGGATCTGGCGGAAGTCTGAGGAACAACAGTACCTGACGTTCCGTCGTTACCTCGCTTCCTGGGTCGTTTCGGGTTCGGGCTTTTTCTTCTCCCCGATGCGCGGCTCAGTGCCGGCGAAGAGGCGCTCGATATTGGCCCGATGGCGCACGAAGAGCAGAAGCGACATCGGTATCGCTGCCCACAAGACCGGCTGGATGCCGAACAGCCAGAACGCATACATCGGCGCGAAAATCGCAGCCGTGAGCGCGGCGAACGAAGAGATGCGAAAAAACACCGCCATGATCAGCCATGTCGCGAGCGTTCCGCCCCCAAGCCAGATGTCGTAACCGACCAGCACGCCAGCCGCGGTAGCCACGCCTTTGCCGCCGCGGAAGCGATGGAAGACCGGAAACAGGTGGCCGGCAAAAGCAGCAAGCCCGGCCAGCGCAACGACCAGGCTCGTCGCGATCTCCTCCCCGGTGATCAGCTTGGCCAGCGCGACCGCGACGTAGCCTTTGCCCGCGTCACCGACCAGCGTGAGCGCCGCCGCGACCTTGTTACCGGTGCGCAGCACGTTGGTCGCCCCCGGACTCTTCGAACCGTAAGTGTGTGGATCGGGCAGGTCGAACACGCGGCTCATCACGACCGCGAAAGACACCGAGCCGATCAGGTAGGCGCCCAATACGACCAGGGTCGGGACAAAGGCTTCATTCATCGTGACGGCATTTTACCCGGCGCACCAAATTACGCCGCCCTATAATGGATTCGCCATGGATCACATCTTCATCCGCGATTTCCGCGTCGAAACCCTCATCGGCTTCCACAAGCGCGAGCGCATCGTGCCGCAGACGCTGCGCCTCGACATCGAGATCGGGATCGCGAATACCGCGGTGTTCGAAAGCGACAAGGTCACCGACTGCATCGACTACGAAAAAGTCACGATCCGGATTCGCGAACTTGTGACCGGGACGCACTTCAACCTCATCGAGACGCTGGCCGAGCGCATCGCGCGCATCGTGCTCGATGAGTTCGGCGCAGCCTTCGTGAAAGTAAGCGCGGCCAAACTCGGCATCCTGAAGAACACCGGCCTGGTCGGCGTCCAAATAGAAAGACGATCGGAACAGGGGAACCCAGGTTCCCCCGTTACCCCTTCCTAGCTAATCCTCCAGCGCGACCTCGACCAGGGTCGGCTCCAACGTACGGACGATTTCCGCGGGCGCCAAGCAGACGAGAAAGCCGCGCCGTCCGCCGTTGATCCAGATCTTCTCCAGCTCTAGGATCGATCGCTCCATGAACACCGGCAATTTCTTTCGCGTGCCGAACGGAGAAGTGCCGCCAACCTGGTAACCGGAATGGCGTTGCGCAACCTCGGGCTGGCACGGTTCGATCCGCTTGCGGCCCGCCTGGCGCGCCAAGTTCTTGGTCGACACCTTGCGGTCGCCATGCATCAGAACGACCAGCGGCGCGCGTGCTTCGTCTTCCATCATCAGGGTCTTCACGACTGAATGCTCCGGCACGCCGAGCGCCTCCGAGGACACCGATGTGCCGCCTTTCTCGACGTACTCGTAAAAATGTTCGGAAAACGCCACGCCATTCTTCCTCAGGAACTGCGTAGCGGGCGTCTCGCTGTGACTGGGTTTTTTCATCACGCGTTCATCCGCGCGGATGATGCATGGCGTGCAGTTTCTTCAGCCGCTCCCTCGCCACGTGCGTGTAGATCTGCGTGGTCGAAATGTCCGCGTGCCCGAGCAGCATCTGCACGACCCGCAAGTCTGCGCCGTGGTTCACCAGGTGCGTCGCAAACGCGTGCCTCAGCACATGCGGTGAGATCGCCTTGCCGGGAATCGCCTTCGCACCGTGGCGCTTGATGGCGTGCCAGAACGCCTGCCGGGTCATGCCCGCACCGCGCCCGGTGACGAAAAGCGCTTGGTCTCCGCCTTTTTTCCCGACCAGTTTGGGGCGCGCCTCGGCAAGGTATTTCTTCACCCACTCGACGGCCTCTTCGCCCAGCGGCACGAGACGTTCCTTGGAGCCCTTGCCCATGACGCGGACCACGCCGGCCTCGAGGTTCGCCTCGAAAGTCTTCATGCCGACCAGTTCCGACACGCGCAGGCCCGAGGCATAAAGCACTTCGAGCATCGCGCGGTCCCGCAGGCCGAGCGGCGAACCCGCCTCGGGCGCGGCGAGCAGCGCCTCGACATCGGCCTCCGAAAGCGTCTTCGGAAACCGCGGCACGCGTTTTGGCGGATCCAGGCGCAGAGTCGGGTCCGATGCGCGGCGCTTTTCGCGCAGGCAGTACTGGTAGAAGCGCTTGAGACTGGAGAGCATGCGCGCGTCGGAAGACGCACGATGCCGGATGGCGAGATGGCGGGACTCGAAGAACCCGTGGAGATCCGCTTCGGCCGCCTCCAGCAAGCTCCCCTTGCCGGACCGGCCGAGCCATGCCGCGAGCAAATTGAGGTCGCGGCGATACGCTTCCAGGGTGTTCTTCGCCAAGCCGTCCTCGAGCCAAAGCGCGTCGCAGAAAGCATCGACCACCGCCGCGGCTTCGTCCGTTGTCACGGCTATTCGCGAGCCTCGCTTGCCTCGCGCCACAGTTGCCCGGTCTCGTACATCTGCAGATTGCCTTCGTGCTTGAGGAGCCACTTCTTGGCTTCCAGGAGGTAGCCATCGACATGGTGCGAGAACCCGCCGAGCCCATCGGCGGCCACCACCCGATGGCAGGGCACTACGATCGGGAACGGATTGTCACCGCACGCTTGCCCGACCGCGCGCGCTTCGCCCCCAATGCGCCGCGCGAGCTCGCCATAGGTGCGAACGCGCCCGCGTGGAATCGCGCTGATCTGGCGCCAGACGTCGCGCTGAAAGTTCGTGCCGGATGGGTGTAGCGGCAAACCGAAAACGGCATCCGGATCGTCGCGATAACGTTCGATCTGGCGAACCGCGCGCTCGGCCAAATTGGATTCCGGCGCCATCAGGGCAGTTTCCGGCGGCAGGTATCGAATGCCGGTCACCGCTTCGCTCTCTACCGAGATCCCGACGCGCATGCGCGGGAACTCGATCACCGCGGCGAGGGCACTCGGATCGCCGGACGTTTTCTTCATGGCGGAATTCTACCCGCGACCGTTCGCCCAGGCGGCTAGAATATCGGTCCCTGCGCGCCGCCTATTGTGCCTGGTGCGCACACCCAACTTCAGGAGGATTCAGCATGGGCAAGATGATCGAACTCACCACCGCCGACGGCCACAAGCTCGTCGCCTACCGCGCCGAGCCTGCGGGCAAGCCCCGCGGCGCGGTGGTGGTGATCCAGGAGATCTTCGGCGTCAACAGCCACATCAAGGCGGTGGCCGACGGCTACGCAGCCGATGGGTACCTGGCGATCGCCCCGGCCATGTACGACCGCGTGCAGCGCAACTACGACACCGGCTACACGCAGCCCGAAATCCAGGCCGGCCTGGAAGTGATGCAGAAGCTCGACTGGAAGCAGGTGATGATGGACGTCGATGCCGCGGTCAAGGAAGCCTCGGGGGGCGGCAAGGTGGGCATCGTCGGATATTGCTGGGGCGGCACAGTCGCGTGGGTGGCTGCGGCGCGCACCGCGGGCCTCGCCTGTTCGGCGCCTTACTACGGCGGCGGCATCCCGAATTTCGCCGACGAGGGTCCCAAGGTCCCGATGATGTGCAACTTCGGCGAGCAGGACCAGTCGCCCACGCCGGACCAGGCCAAGGCCGCGGTCGCAAAGCACTCGGGAATCGTGGCGCACTTTTACCCAGCGGGCCACGGCTTCAACTGCGACCAGCGTGGATCCTTCAACGCCGAAGCCTCCAAGCTCGCGCGCTCGCGGACGCTCGAGTTCTTCGCGAAGCACCTCGGCTAGGAGAAACGCGAGTGGGCAAGCAGGTCCGCATCGGAATCGTAGGCGTCAGCGGCTATGGCGGCAGCGAGTTGCTGCGGCTTTGCATCGGCCATCCGGCGTTCGAAGTCGTCTACGCAAGCGGCGAGAGCACCGTCGGCCAGACGCTCGCGCAGCGCTTCCCGGCGCTCACCGGCCTGCCCACCGGAAAACTCGTCATCGAGTCGTTCGTGCCTGAAAAGCTCGCCGGCTTGGACCTGCTCTTCGCTTCGCTGCCCACCGGGAAATCGAGCGAGCCGCTGTCGCGCGTGCCGGCCTCGACGAAGATCGTCGACGTCGGCGGCGACCACCGCTATGTCGAGGGCTGGGTGTACGGGCTCACCGAGTTGCCCGGCCAGCGTGCGAAGGTTGTGGAGACCACGCGCCTCGCCAACCCCGGGTGCTATCCGGCGGCTTCATTGCTCGCGCTCGCGCCCCTGGTGAAGGAAGGCCTCGTGGAGCCCGAAGGCATCGCCATCGATGCGAAGAGCGGCGTCACCGGAACCGGCCGCGGCGGCTCGAGCGATTTTGGCTATGCGGAAACGAACGAGGACCTGTTCGCGTATGGCCTGGGCGGGCACACGCATGTGCCGGAGATCCAGCGCACATTGTCGGACCTCGCGGGACGCAAGGCCACCGTGGCCTTCACACCGCACCTCGTGCCGATGACGCGCGGCATCCTCTCGACCTGCTACGCCCGGCCGCGCGGCAAACTGGACAACGCCAGCCTCTACGCCGCAGCCGAAGCCATGTACGCGGGCGAGCCGTTCGTGAAGATCATGCCGACCGAAAAGGGGCGCGGCCCGCACACCAAGTGGACCAGCGGCTCGAACCTGATCTTCATCTCGTATGCGGTGAACCCCGACTCAGGGCTCATCGTGGCCGTGGCCGCGATCGACAACCTCGGCAAGGGCGCCGCCGGCCAGGCGATGCAAAACGCCAACCTGATGACCGGGCAAGCGGAGACTGCGGGGCTCGCAGGTTTGCCGCTCTGGCCTTAGGACCCGATCCGGCCGATGGCAGCATTTCGGCTGGAAAGCCAATAAAGGCGCGGGGATCGGACCAAAAATGGCAGTAATGAGCTTGCTGCTGCTTAGGCCACATCCTTCAACAGCGTCTGCCCCCGACTCTGCTACGCTAATTGAACCAACTGAGTCCACTCGAGGTGGCGCGATGTCACAGGTCAATATTCACGAAGCCAAGACGCACCTTTCGCGCCTGGTCAAGGAAGCGGCAAACGGCAAGGAAATCATCATCGCGATCGCCGGAAAGCCCGCCGCGCGGCTGATGCCGCTGGAGGCGACGCCTACGAAGAAACGCAAGCCCGGCCGGCTCAAGGGGAAGATCCGCATCGCGGGCGATTTCGACGCCCCGCTGCCCGACGAGCTGCTCAGGCAATTCAACAAGGGTCCGATCTTCCCGTGAAGATTCTCCTCGACACGCACATCCTGCTCTGGTGGATGGCGGACGACCGGCGCCTGCCCCAGCTTGACGCGCGTGAACGCCACCGGGTTCATCGCGATCCCGAGTTGGTGGCCGGCTTCGGCTAGCGGCAAGGCATCGCGAACAATGCCGACCTTGTCCCACATGAGGTCGACAAGACTAGAGTCCGTCCGGCTCGTCATAAGATCCTGAGAGAAAGTCTTCGAGCAGCTGGTGAAATACGTCCACCGTAGGTTCCCAGTCCCCCTGCATCGCCTTCGCGCAGGCAATCTCGTAGTCACTGCCCGGCCGTGGACGCACATTCAAGAACGGCGGCAAACCATAGCGCAGCGCAAGGCTGTTGGCCCACAGACGGGCGGTGCGACCATTGCCGTTGGCAAACGGATGGATACGCACCCACTCTGCGTGTGCCCAAGCGCATAGATCGATAACGACGCTGGCCTGATCGCTATTCGGCTCGGTGCCGGGCGCAATCAACCTGTCCAGATGGGACACGACCAATTGCAGGCGCCGCTCGAAGACGCTCAGTGCGCCCGCAACCGCGTGAGCGGCGACGCCGAAAGTCCAATCGACGTGGACTTGAACGTCTTCCAAGCCGGCTTCGCCGCGAAATGCGCCGACATACTTCGGGGCGTCCGCCTCGAGACCTTGCATGATCTCGGATTGCCAACGCCGGGTGGCTTCGACCGTCGGTGGATTGCGCTGGAGCGCGTCCTGCTCGATCGACTCGAGGAGCTGGACGATATTTCGGATCAGCTCGGGACTGTCGGCATCCCAATCAGGAGGCATTCAACAACCGGCGAACCTCTGCCTGCAGCGGACTGGCGCCCGCGGTTGCATGCTCATCGACCAGTTGTCCGTTGACCAGCTTGCCTATGACCACTTTTCCTTCGGCTGGATCGTTTTTGCCCAAGCGCGCCTCCGCCCGTGCGATAGCGGCAATGGCCTTCGTGAAATGGGGGTCGCGCTTGCGATAAGCCCGGAGGCTCGTCAGAGCGGCCTCAAGATCGTGTTCCACTTCCCTGCTGCGTCGGTCGACGAAGTCTTTCACGGCCTCGTTGACCAATTGATTCATTGGGCGTTTCAGCAGCCGGCTCAGGTTTTCCAACGCCGCCTGCGCAGGGGGATCAATTCGGACCGTGGTCGCTTTTCTTGTCATAAATGCATCTTAAGCTCACGCCCTTGTGATGTCAATATATAACAAAGACGTCATATATGGCGTCAATTAATAGTATTGAATACCGCACTCGCCTTGAAGAACATCGACCCCAGGATGGGGAGGCTGAGCCTTGACTTCTTTATTTTTTGTTACTACGATAAAGTCGATGAGCACGCAGCCTGTCTGGGACGAAGCCAAGCGGCAAGCCAATCTCGAAAAGCACGGACTGGACTTCGTCGATGCCCCGATGGTGCTGGAAAGCCACTATCGCCTAGACGTCGGTAGCGTGCGCGGTGGCGAACGACGAATGCAGTCGTTCGCTTAGGTGTTTGATGTGCTGGCGGTACTGACGGTGGTGCATGTGGCACGCGATGATGCGTTGCGAATTTTCAGTTTCCGACCGGCGAGTGAAGAGGAAAGGAGCGCTTACCATGGCTGGCTCGAAGAGGACTTCAATGGCGACCAATGAGACACGCGCCGTTCGCAAGCGCGGCGAGAGCAGGACCAATGTGGCGAAGGTGCGTGCCGGGGCGCCGTATGTCTGGGACGGCAAGAACGAGGACGACCGGCCGTTGACGCGGGACGAAATGCATGCCGGCATCGAGGCATACCGCAAGCAACGCGGACGGCCTGCAGGGAGTGACAAAGAGTCGACTACGATTCGTTTCGACCGAGGCATACTCGCTGCCTTTCGTGACGCTGGCCCCGGCTGGCAGACACGCATGAATGCAGCGCTGCGTGATTGGCTCAAGAATCACTCTCCGGCGTAAGTGATCCGATGGCAGACTTTTGCCAGGCGCTCGCAATCCTTGCGCTCGCCACGCGCCTGAGGGGTGTATAGGAAATTCACCACCTTTTTCCCCATGCACGACTGTATCGCCAGACCGAGCAGCGATCAATTTGCGCGGTGTTTCGGTATTGCCAGACCGAGAAGCGATCAATTTGCGCGGTGTTTCGTGCCCCCCTCTCGCACGGGTTTATCGGTCGCTGCGTCGGCCCGTCGAGGCCGATTTCGACGCACTCTGACCACCACACGAAAGCGCAGGCCGTGCGGGATCGTCGGCACCGTTGCAGAACCGTTCTCGCCTTGAGTATCAGGCTGCCTGAAATTCAGCGGTGGGCCCGGCACGACCGCGGCACGCAGCCCGACATTGGGCGCCAGTACGCCGTGAAAGCGTGTCAGATGCAGGCGCGGGCGCGGCACCAGCGCGGTGAGGCGCTGCGTCGCGCTCGGATTCCTTAATCCGGTACTTTCAAGAGGCTATTGGCCTGCAGTATCAGGCTAATCGTATTGCCCGACGCACGACGTTCGAATTCCTTGACGAACACGTCTTTTGAAGGCAAGAAATAGCCATCCTCCGGCCAACGGTCGCCTACCTCTGGTGGTTTCGAGAACTTCGCGGCCTTAGCAAGATAAGCTTCATAGGCATCAACCACGCCGCCACGGTAGGCTGAGATGATTTGCACCATTTCTTCTAGTGTCACTTTATCCTTCGGGTAGGACCACGTTGTGGCACCCATTATGTCACCCAACTTCCAGTCGACCTTTGGACTCTTGGGGTGTTCGTTGTGACAGGTGACGCACCCCGGTGCGACGGCGAGATCAGCAAACATGGCCACTTGAAGCTTGATGTCGGGGGAATAAAAAAACTGCGGTTTCGAGGAGGCACGCATCATCTTGAATCGCTCCGCCTGCGCGCTGCCAAAGTTATTCGACCGGGCAATCGGAAAATCAGATCCGAGGAATAGTCCTAGCGGAATCCTGGATTTTTGTATCGATGTCGCTGCCTCGCGCAGAAACAATGCGGGCAGCGGGCCAGCGGCGACGTCCGCCTCACGCCATTTTTCGCTGAAACCCAAACCCACTTTCATGCCGTAGCCAACGATGTTCTTGGTATAGAGTTCGCGTGCAGCATTATTTTCGGCGGCGACGATGCGAAACATCTTTTCTACCGGGATGACACGGCCTGCGCTTTCACTATCAACAAGCGGCGTTGGGCGCTGTGCGAATAAATAGATGCCCACCACCAGAAAAATACCAGCCCACAAAATACTTTTTGAATGCTTAACGTTCGGAATTTGCGCCATCACTTGCCTTCTTTGGTCGGATATTTTTTTTCTGTTCCGTAGGGCGAGGGACCGCCATCCATGTATGCCTTGATGACCGATGGCGAATACGCCTGCTTCACCGACTTCTGCACAGTACGGCGGTGGTTGTTGTGATAGTCGTGACAACCCAGGCAGGACGCCCAGTTATTTACTTCAATCAGGACGTGATGCGGCACATCGATCGGATCTGCTTTTAGCTTCAGGTCGTTATGACAGAACGAGCATGCCGTCTCTGGCAGTGTCGCACGAACACCGATGTGCTCGCGGTGACAGGAGACACACAACTGAACACCAAGTTCTGCACGCGCCTCCTTAAAGCGCGGCTCAAGAAACCGATGTACCGGGTGTGAATCCTGATCGCGAGAGTGGCAGGCATCGCATTGCTGATTGCCAACCTTGGCGTGGCCAAACTCCACGTCGGTATTGCGCATGCCCAACCAGAAGTGCGCTTTGGCCTGCAGTTGCTGGCGAACGGTGCCGGGTGACTCGACATGGCATTCGACACAGGTCAGCTTCGCGTGCCCGGTATTAGCCGGGCCCTTCGCATAGATATGTTGCCAATCCGCCATCATCGTGGTGGCGAAACCTAACAGCGCGACCACGGTGCCGAAAAAGTAATACGCGGCTTTCAGCTTGCCTTCACGAGTCATACGTTATGACGCTCCGCCATAAGTGCATCCCGGCGTCCTATCAGGAAAACCATACTGACATTATGCCGTGCGCAACTGCAAAGCCAGTCGCGATGCAGGACATTGCAATGTGGCTTCCCAGAAGGAGTTGCCTGGACCTATCGGATTTTTGCCTGCCAGCACTGACCTCGAGCAAGGCACCACTGGCAAGACTCGCCACAAAGCACACGGTTAGCCAAAAGCTCAAGGCGAAGCCGAAATGGCTGGTGTGCAGAAGCAGCATGCCGAAAATCACCGGTCCCAACCAAATGTGGATCCAATAAGTATTGGAAAGCTCCTGCTGTCGATCCTGCCATCGCACAACCGCAAGCTTCCACTGCACAACAAATAGCAGCACCAATGCCAAGCCGGTGATGATGCTCGCGGCCGTCGACTGCATCCAGCCCGGCGACGACCATTTGATGCCGATAAGCGCCTGCACAACAAACAGCGCTACAGCAATGAGCACGCCGTAGCCGAGTATTGACCGTTTCTCGGGTGTAAGTGTCGCCACACCCGCAGCATCGGCCACCGTTGCGCCGATGGCCACAAACGATTTGATGTGAGTGTGCTGCGGCCCAATCTTGGCTTCCCGCAATAGCTGCTGGACTTCTGTTTGTGACGGCGCTGACCCAAAGATGGACCAGTCGGCGCCGGGAAATTGGTTCGACAATCTAGCGACGGGTGGCGCGTCAATGCGGTCTTCCTTGCTGGCGGCGGCGCCGAAGTAGTCTCCGCCTTTTGCGCGGACATCGTCGGTTCCCCAGGTAATTTCGGTTTCCATTTTTCGCATGCGAGGAATGTGCTTGGAGCAATGCACGAACGCGTCGACCACGGAGACCATCAGCCAGCGCTCCACGCTTCCGCCGTCGCCGCCCATAAGCCGCGTGAGCACGGGGTCGCCCAGCACCAAGTCGGCGGCAGGGTGGCCCTTCACTAGTTGCTGAATCTGATCCTTCTCCAAGATTCGGGCGCCGCCGTTGACATGCAGACCAATGCGGTCGGTCTCGAAGTCGATAAAGGTCAGGCCGACATGCGGATTCTCCGAGATATTGCCCAGCGTCGACATCACGCCATTGCCGCGAAACTCCGGGTAAACAATCGTTTTTTCGTCGAGGACTTTGACAAAGCCCGCGTGCCCGGCTCGAAACGAGGAGTGCGCGTGCCCTTTGCGGTCCGCGGTTGCCACGAACACCATTTCCTGGCGCGCGATGAAGGCTTGCATGCCAGGATTCAGATAGGTCAGCATGCGGTGCTTGTAAAATGCGAGGGCCTGTACGGTAGTGCCATACTTTTGCTGAAGCCGATGTTCGCCGTCGGAGCCCGGCAACTCCTTGGGAACCTGTGCCGTGGTCTGGCCGCAGGCCCAGCCGACGATCTCGCGGACGACCGGCTCGCAGGAACCGCAAGCCTTGCCGGCGCGCGTAGCCTCCATCACGGCTTCGGGGGTGCGCAGCCCGTTTCTGACGCAATCGAGGAGTGCCCCCATCCGAATATTGCTGCAACTGCAAATCTGCGTGTCGAGCGGCACCTGATCGAACCCGACCGCCGCCGGCGCGCCGATATCAAAGAGCAGGCTCAAGCGATCTGCCGGGAGAGCGCAGCTGCTGTCAAAGGCGGAGAGCAGTTCGGCGGCCCGCCCCGCGTCGCCGAGCAGGATGCCGCCAATCAATCGCCCGTTGCGGATGATCAGCTTCTTGTAGGTGCCCTTACGCGGTTCGGCAAATTGCACCACTTCATCGTGGTCCTCTTCGGGCTCGATCACACCCATCGAGGCCAACTGGACGCCAGCCACCTTGAGCCGCGTGGCGATCCTCGAACCATGGTAAGCGGCTTTCCGATTTGACCCGGTAAGGTGCTCCGCCAGGACCCTGGCCTGCTCCCACGCCGGCGCCACCAAGCCGTAAACTTGCGCCCGATACTGAATGCATTCGCCCACCGCATAGATATTGGGGTCGTCGGTACGCAACTGATTGTTCACCACAATAGCGCGCCCCACCGACAGCCCGCTGTGGACGGCCAGTTCAGTATTGGGCGTCGTGCCGGTGGCAAACACCACGAGGTCGCATTCCAGGTCTGGGCCATCCGCGAAGGCGAGGCCGGTGACGCGCTCATCGCCCAGTACCCGGGTGGTGTTCTTCGGCAGATGGACATGGACGCCGCGCTTCTCCAGAAGTGACTGGAGAATCGCCCCTGAGGGCGAATCGAGTTGATGGTTCATCAAGTGCTTGGAACGATGGATGACGTGCGCTTCGATCCCCAGAGCATGCAGTGCGTGGGCGCATTCCAGGCCCAGCAGCCCGCCGCCAATCACGGCGGCGCGCCGCCGGCCGCGAGCGTACTCAGTAATGCGCCGGCAGTCTTCGAAGGAGCGAAAGCCGAAGATGCCGGGCTTGTAGCTGCCTCCGGCAAGCTCCAAGCCCTCGATGGGAGGGATATAGGGGCGGCTGCCGGTGGCGAGAATAAGCTTGTCGTAGGGTTCAGTCGTGCCATCGGAGCCGAGCACGAATTTGGCAAAGCGTTTTATCTCCACGGCGCGCACACCGGCGTACAGCTTGATGCCGTTCTCGGCGTACCAGGCCAGCGGATTCAGGGTCGCGGCGTCTTCGCTATAGGTGCCATCGAGAATACTGGAGAGCAGGATGCGGTTATAGTTGCCACAGGATTCGGCGCCAAACATCGTGATCCGGAATATCCCGCCGCCGCCGCGCGCCAGAATCTCCTCCACGGCGCGCGCTCCGGCCATGCCGTTGCCGATCACGACCAAAACCTTCTTCTCGCTCAAGGATCAAATCTCTATAAAGCCAAAATCGATCATCACCAAGCCCTTGAGCCCAGCGGGCGCGCCGATCAGGATCTCAAGCTCGCTATCAGGCCAGATATCCTCGATGACAAAGAGCGGAATGTTCATGGCAGCTATAGCGCCGCAGGGGAAATAACGCATCGGCTTCTCATTGCGCGTGAGCAGCAAATAGACGAGCTCAGGATTGGGGTTGCCGATTCGGCCGTAGATAAACTGCGCCCGGCGGTCCGCGGGAACCCGGTAGCTGACGGGCGGCTCAAGGCGGACGGGCTTCTCCAACCCCTCGCCCCCGAAGCGATAGATACCTTGCATAAACCTGGGTGTCTCAACCATAAGTTTCCTCTCTCGATGCAGCCCGCTTTGTTCTTGGAGCGCGCGGAACTTTCGCTGGCCTGGTTGGATTACTGAACTGAGATTTCCGATTGCCCACCTTGACCTGCCCCTTTTTTGTAGTGCCAGTCGTTGCTTTGTAGAGCCCTAGTTTGGAATCTTGAATTTGTCTTCTGGGCACGTGAGATTTAAAAGCTTAGGTTTTTCGTCGATTTCACTGTGATTTTTCCTTCACCCCAGCCCCATCTCCAACTTGCCACAATGAAGCAGAATACGGGTTTTGTACCATGACCATGATCTGCGAGTTTTAAGATGAAAGATACAGCGCTGTACGAACATCTGCTTGGAATTAATACCTCATTAATACCTCATGAGTACCGACTATTCCTTATCCAGTGAGTCGGAATAGCTCCATTTTATGAGGGTCTTGCCGATCGACGATGAATTTGGCGAAGGAATTGGTTTCTGCGGTATCCAAGAGAAATTGCGGCAGGCACTGGCGTAGGGCCGTGGTCACGACCAGTTCAGAGGGGGGA
>CANKMT010000088.1 GCA_947482825.1 Betaproteobacteria bacterium
AGGTGATCGATCTTATAGGCGGGCGCTTCGACGGACGCGATGGAGAGCGGCTCGATGAAGCGGGTGCGAATGCCAACGGTCGCGGACGGAGCGATCGCCACAAAGCGCTTGCCGTCAGGGCCGACCCCGTGACCGGAGACGGGCAAAGCGTGCTGTGCCGCCGTTGCCGCCGGGTCTGGCGCAGCCAAGGCCATGTGATGGACGCCCGCAAACCGCGGCTCGTCCAGATAGGGGTCATCCACGTCGAATAGCGCGAGGGCCGATTTGCCGATGCCGAAGAAGGGGATCGAGCGCCCTTGCAGGGCGACATCGGTGCGCGACAATCCAAGCGAATCACCAAGGAAACGGCAGACGGGCTCCACGTTGCGCACCGCGAGGGCCAGGTAGTTCAGCGCATAGCCGGCCATGATCAGATCTCCTCGCGCTCGACGAAATGCACCAGCACCCCGCCGAGGGCGGCGGGGTGAAGAAACCCGATCCTGGCGCGGCGCGAACCCGGGCGACCGGTCTTGTCGATGAGTCGGTAACCCGTCCTTCCGAGCCGACCCAACGTCGCGTCGATATCCGGCGTCTTGAAAGCTAGGTGGTGCAAACCGGCGCCGCGCGAAGCGATATGGCGTGCGATGGCGCTGCGGTCGGCGCGCGTATCGCCGGCGGCGTCATGCCGTGCGGCGTCGGCGCCTACATCGGCAGTCAGATCCTGGAGGAACTCGAGCTCGCAATCGCCGACTGTGATGAACGTCACCCGCATGCTGCCGACCAGGCGCGATGGCCGGGTGTGGAAAATGTACCGATGGGTATCCGAGGTGAAATTTTCGGAAATGGTCTCCACTTCGCTGTCGGTCTGCTGGCTCTCGTAGACACACCCGAGCCGGTCGATGAAGGTCGCGCGGGCCGCCCGGTTGTCGGCCGATGCAACCCCTATGTGATCGATGCGTTCGACGAGGTCGGAGCGGGGCGGCGCCAGATCGAGCGGCTCGGTAAACCGCACTCGCACGCCGTTCGTGGCTTCCCGGTCCAAGCTGATTTGCGCCTTGCCATCGAGTCCTTTCGACAGGTTGCCTGTGGTCGGAAGGCCCGTGGCGCCGGCAGCGGCTTGCGGGTCGGCAGCGCACAAGGCGAGGTGATGCACACCCTTTTTCGGGTTCGGTCCGAGGAACGGGTCGGCCGGTCCAAACAGCGCCATGGCGGTTGCGCCGACGGAGATCAGTGGCACGCTCGAGGCACCGCATTTGAAGTCGCGGCGCGGCAGGCCGAAATCCTTCTCAAAGTGCTCGGCGCTCTTTTCGGGGTCATCGACGACCAGCGCCAGATAGGCAAGGTCGGTGGCTTTTTGCTGCGCGAGCATGCGGGTCACTCCCCTGAACAAAGAATCGTCTTGGCCGCGGCCAGCGCATCGATGCGTGCCTTCGGGATCCCGAACTCGGCGAGCACTTTGCGGCTGTCGGCGCCGAGCAGGGGGGGCGCGCTGCGCACCGAGCGGCCGCCCATGCCGGCCATGCGAATCGGGCTCGCCACCAGACGCAAAGTGCCAAGCGTCGGGTGCTCGACTTCCTCGACGATGCCGGTTTCATTGACATGCCGATCTTCAAATACCTGATCGAGCGTGAAAATCGGGCCGGCCGGTAGTCCGAGTTTGACCAGGTCGAGCGTCCAGTCCATCTTGCCGCGGGTTGCGAAGATCGCGTTGAGCTTTGCCTTCAAGGCGGTGCGGTTGCGGCTGCGTGCCGCGTTGTCCTTGTAATCAGGGTGCGCGGCCCACTCCTCGTGGCCGACCAGCTTGCACAGCTTGACCCACATATCTTCGGTCGCGGCCGCCATGTTGAACGGGCCGTCACTTGCTTCGAACATGCCGTAGGGGTAGACCACCGGATGGTCGTTGCCGGCCACGCCAGGCGTGTCGCCGAGCGACAACTGGCGCTGGCCCTGCACCGTTAGCAATCCGATGAGGCCTGCCAGGAGCGAGGTTTCGACCAGCTGGCCGCGCCCGGTCGATATGCGCTGAATGACTGCTGCCTGCACGCCGAGCGCCGCCCACATGCCCGCAACGACGTCGCCGATCGGAATACCGACTCGCACCGGCCCGGTCTCCTTGTGGCCGGTGAGGCTCATGAGTCCGGACATGCCTTGCGCAATCTGGTCAACGCCCGGCCAGCCGCCGTAGGGACCGGTCGTGCCAAAGCCGGTGATCGATGCGTAGATGAGTCGGGGATTGCGCGCGGCCAGGGTGGCGTAGTCCATTTGCATGTCGCTCATCGCGCCGGGCTTGAAGTTCTCGATGACGATGTCGACTTTGTCGGCCAGCGAGCGAATCAGTTCGAGCCCGGTTTCATCGCGGAAATTGACCGCGAGGCTGCGTTTGTTGCGGTGAATGCTCAGGTAATAGACGCTGATGCCTTCGGCGAACGGGCCCCAGCCGCGCACCATTTCGCCTGCCGGCGTGGGCTCGACCTTGATGACGTCGGCACCGAGGTCGGCCAGGATCGTGGCGCAAAACGGGCCGGCCAATGCTCTCGAAAGGTCGAGGACGCGCAATCCGGCCAGGGGCAAGGCAGCAGGTTCCGCCATATCAATCCTTCTTTGTGAGTTGCGTTCTGTTCTTTAGCGCCAATCCGGACCGTGTGTCCCGGATCCGGGGCGGTGCGGGAGCGCGCCTGGGGTTGCGGGAGTTCTGCTCGAAACGCCGTACCAGTTCGCCAACGTGCATCTCCGCAGCGCGCGCCGCCGCCGCCGCCCTGCCTGTCCGGATTGCTGCGAGGATGGTTTCGTGCTCGCGGATCGACTTGGCGGGTGAGCCGGGCAGGTCGGCCATCATCAATTGATAGCGGCGCAGGTTGGTGCGGATCCGGTCATAAAGTTGGGCGATCAGGCGGTTGCCGCATTCCGCCACCATCAGGTCGTGGAACTGTGCGGCGATATGCGTGTATTCATTGTAATTGCGTGCTCGCACGGCCCTCTTCATGTCGGCGATCATCACCTCGAGGGCTTCGAGCACGGCCTGCGGCCGCGATCGGGAAAGCAGGCGCGCCGCCTCGGATTCGAACATGCTGCGCACCGCAAAAAGCTCGCGCAGCTCACCTTCGGAGCGTTCGCTGACCACGGCGCCGCGATTGGGCTGGATCACTACGAGGCCTTCGCCGGCGAGGACGCGAAACGCTTCGCGCAGCGGGACCCGGCTGACGCCAAGGCGTTTCGCGAGGTTCTGTTCCTCCAGACGCGCACCGGGCGCCAGCACACTGCCCACGATCGCCTTTCGCAGCGTGCTGGCAATGCGTTCCGGGAGGAGCGTGTTGCCCTCCATATCGAGACCATCCGGGCTCATACGTGATGTCTGCGGGGTTGGCGGTACGGGTGTCGCGGCGGCCAGGGTGGCGACCATTCAGACCTGATTGTATAAAGATTATACAAAACGGGTCAACCGGGAATTGACACGCCGAAACGCCACACGGTAGCATCGAAATTCCCGACGGACGGAGCGTCCCAAGTGAATTCAATGACCTGTTGCACCGGAGACATCCCCTCATGACCGCAGGCGCGACCTACGAGCAGATGCTTGCCACGCGCAAGCACATGGTGCTCCCCAACGGCACCAGCGTTTGGAAGAGCTATTACCTGCGTTCACCCCAGCAAGCTTTTCCCTCGCCGCAGGCGTTTCTGGTCGAGCAGGGGGCCAACGAGGTGGTTCTTCCGCACTTCCACGAGCAGAATCAGTTCCAGGTCGTCATCAACGGAGGCGGTTCGGTCGGGCGCAGCGCCGTCGCGCCGATCACCGTGCATTACGCGGGCGCCTACACCGGCTACGGCCCGATTTCCTCGGGCGATGACGGTCTTTGGTACCTCACGCTGCGTCCGATGATGGACAACGGCCCGCTATACGTGCACGAGTCGCGCGACAAAATGAAGCCGGGGCCCAAGAAGCACTACCAATCGGCCCCGCTCGAAGCGATGCCGGAAGGCGACCTGGCGACGCTTGCGCAGCCGCAAACGCAGGCGATCAACGTGGACCCGGAAGGGCCGACGGTCGAGGTGTTGCGGGTGCCGCCTCAACAGCGCTTGACGGCGGCCGGCCCGGTTCGCGGAGGCGGGCAGTTCTTCTTCGTGACCGGGGGAAGTTTGCTCGCCAATGGGGTGGAATATCCGAAATGGAGTTGCTTGTGGGTCTCAAGCAGTGACTCCGCGTTTGAAGTCGCGGCGGGAACGAGCGGTGTCGAGGTGCTCTTGCTCGAATTCCCGCAGACCGAGTATCGCGCGACATACAGTCCCGAGGCGCAAATCGGCTTGTAACGTCCCGGCCTATTGTCAGTAAGTTGGCTGGAGAGCCAAGCGGGCTGCGGGGTTTCGGAAAAAAATGTCAGGAGTCGCTGTTCTCGGTATGAAATCCGAGGAAAGCCTCGAGCATGCGGCGCAGGTGCGGTTTCACCTCGCCCGCGAGGTCTTTCCGGTAGCCGAACGGCGGCGGCTCGTCCATGTAGGTGATCTCGGACAGTTCGAGTTGCACTGCCTCCACGCCGTCAGCCGGCGTGCCGTAGGTGCGCGTGATGTAGCCCCCCTTGAAGCGCCCGTTGAGCACCGAGGTGTAGCCCGGCGCAGCCTGCGCGATCTCGAGCATTCTCGCGCCGATCTCTGAGCGGCAGGACTTTCCGTCCGCGGTGCCGAGGTTGAAATCGGTCAGGCGGCCTGCGAAGAAGCGCGGTACGTGGGAAGCGATCGAGTGCGCATCCCAGAGCAGCGCGCTGCCGTGTCGCGCCTTGATGCGCGCGAGCTCTTCCTGCAGCTTCGCGTGGTAGGGCTTCCAGTAGGTGCCGACGCGATGGCGGATCTCGGTGTCGTAGGGCTCCTCCCCCATGCGGTAGATCGGCTGTTTGGCGAAAGTGTCGATCGGGCACAGGCCGGTCGTGTCCTGTCCGGGATAGAGGTTGGCGTTGTCCGGCGGACGGTTGAGGTCGACCACGAAGCGCGAATGTGTCGCGGCAAGGACCGAGGCGCCCAGGCCGTCCGCGAAATCGTAGAGCTGCTCCAGGTGCCAGTCCGTGTCCGGCACGGTGCGCGCGATCGGCATCATGCGGCGGGCGAGCGCATCCGGAATATGGGTGCCGACGTGCGGCATCGAGACCAGCAGGGGCCGGGTGCCCTGCCTGAACTTGTAGAGATCCATGCGCCGATTCTAGCCTGAGGGTAGGAGCCCGCAGGCCTCGGCGGTGTAGTGGCCGCGCGCCACGAGGCCCTTGATCGCCTCGATATCCGGCGCGAAGTACCGGTCTTCTGCATAGAACGCAACCCGCTCGCGGATCGCCGCCATGGCACGCTGCAACGCCGGGGAAGTCTTGAGCGGTGCGCGAAAGTCCACGCCTTGCGCGGCGGCGAGCAGTTCGATCGCGACGATGCCCGCGGTGTTGTCGGCCATGTCCCCGAGGCGCCGCGCGGCAAACGTCGCCATGCTCACGTGGTCTTCCTGGTTGGCCGAAGTCGGCAGGCTGTCCACGCTTGCCGGGTGCGCGAGGGATTTGTTCTCGCTGGCGAGCGCGGCTGCGGTGACCTGCGCGATCATGAAGCCCGAATTCACGCCGCCGTGCTCGACGAGGAAGGGCGGCAGGCGGCTGATGCTCGCATCGATCAGCAGCGCGATGCGCCGCTCGGACAACGCTCCGATCTCGGCGATTGCAAGGGCGAGCGTGTCGGCGGCAAGCGCGATCGGTTCGGCGTGGAAGTTGCCGCCGGAGAGCACTTCGCCGGTATCCGGAAACACCAGTGGGTTGTCGGAAACGCCATTGGCTTCGATCTCGAGTGTTCTTGCGGCCGAGCACATTACGTCGAGGCATGCGCCCATGACCTGCGGCTGGCAGCGCAGCGAATAGGGGTCCTGTACGCGGTCGTCGCCCGAGAGGTGCGAAGCGCGGATACCGCTGCCCGAGAGCAGCTCGCGATAGCGCTTTGCGGCTGCGATCTGGCCCGCGTGCCCGCGCAAGGCGTGGATGCGTTCGTCGAAGGGCGTGTCGCTCCCCATGGCCGCATCGACCGAAAGGGCGCCTGCGACGACCGCAGCGGCAAAGACGTCTTCGGCGGCAAACAGGCCAAGGAGCGCGAGCGCGGTCGAAACCTGCGTGCCGTTCAGCAGGGCGAGGCCTTCCTTGGGGCGCAGCGCGAGCGGCGCAAGGTCTGCTTTCGCGAGCCCCTCTTGGGCTGGAACCACGCGCCCCTCGATCCGGACTTCGCCGACACCGATCAACGTTGCCGAAAGGTGAGCGAGCGGTGCGAGGTCGCCGGAGGCTCCGACCGAACCCTTGGACGGGATGCACGGATACACGCCATGGTTGTAAAGAGCGATCAGCGCCTCGATCGTTTGCGGATGGACGCCGGAGTGACCCTTCGCAAGGCTCGCGATCTTGAGCACGAGGATCAGGCGTACCGCTTCGTCCGCGAGCAGCGGGCCGGTGCCGGCCGCGTGCGAAAGGATCAGGTTGGATTGCAGCTTCACGAGGTCCTCGCGCGAGATCCTCGTCTGCGCGAGCTTGCCGAAGCCGGTGTTGATGCCGTAAGCGGGCTCGCCCATCGCAACGATTCTTTCGATCGTGGCAACGCCGCTTTCGAGTTGAGCAAGGCACGCCGGGTCGAGCGCGATCCTCGGGCCCTCGCGTGCGATCCGCCGGAGCGCCGCTAGCGTGAGCGGGTCGCGCCCGAGGGGCAGGGCTACGGCCGCCATTACCGGATCATCGGGAGGTTGAGGCCTTTTTCCTTCGCGCAGGCGATGGCCTCTTCATAGCCTGCGTCCGCGTGCCGCATCACGCCGGTGGCCGGGTCGTTCCACAGCACTCGCCCGATGCGCGCATCGGCTGCCGGCGTGCCGTCGCACACGATAACCATGCCTGCATGCTGCGAATAACCCATGCCGACACCGCCGCCGTGGTGCAGCGACACCCAGGTTGCGCCGCTCGCGCAATTGAGCAGCGCATTGAGCATCGCCCAGTCGGACACCGCGTCCGACCCATCCTTCATCGATTCGGTCTCGCGATTGGGACTCGCAACCGAGCCCGAGTCGAGGTGATCGCGGCCGATGACCACCGGCGCCTTGAGTTCGCCTTTCCTCACCATCTCGTTGAACGCAAGCCCGACGCGATGCCGGTCGCCCAGCCCGATCCACAGGATGCGCGCCGGCAGGCCCTGGAAGTGGATGCGCTTGCCGGCCATGTCGAGCCACTGGTTGAGGTGGCGGTCCTCGGGAAACAGTTCGCGCACCTTCGCGTCGGTCTTCGCGATGTCTTCCGGATCGCCCGAAAGCGCGGCCCAGCGGAACGGCCCGATGCCGCGGCAAAACAGCGGCCGGATATAGGCGGGCACGAATCCGGGGAAGTCGAAGGCGTTCTTCACGCCGACGTTCTTGGCTTCCTGGCGGATGTTGTTGCCGTAGTCCACGCAGGGGATGCCCATGCCCTGGAAGCCAAGGATTGCCCGCACCTGGTTGGCGATGGCCTCGCGTGCCGACACGGCAACTTCTTCCGGGTCCTTCTTGCGCAGGTCCTTCCAGCGCTCGAGCGACCAGTGCTCTGGCAGGTAACCATTGGCCGGGTCGTGCGCCGAGGTCTGGTCGGTGACCAGCGCGGGCTTCATGCCGCCGGAGCGCGCGCGCTTGAGCATTTCGGGGTACAACTCGGCGGCATTGCCGAGCAGGCCGACCGACACCACGCGGCCTTCGCTCTCGGCACGCTGCAGGATCGCATAGGCTTCGTCGAGCGTATTGGCGCGTTCATCCAGGTAGCCGGTGCGAAGGCGCATGTCGATGCGCGTAGGGTCGCATTCGATCGCGAGCATCGAGGCGCCGGCCATCGTCGCTGCAAGCGGCTGCGCGCCGCCCATGCCGCCCAGGCCCCCGGTCAGGATCCATTTGCCTTTCCAGTTTCCGCCGTAGTGCTGGCGGCCGGCCTCGGCAAAGGTTTCGTAGGTGCCCTGCACGATGCCCTGGCTGCCGATGTAGATCCACGAGCCGGCCGTCATCTGGCCATACATCATCAGGCCCTTGCGGTCGAGCTCGTTGAAGTGGTCCCACGTCGCCCAATGAGGCACGAGGTTGGAGTTTGCGATCAGCACACGCGGTGCATCGGCGTGCGTCTTGAACACGCCCACCGGCTTGCCCGACTGGACGAGCAAAGTCTCGTCGCCTTCGAGCGCGCGCAGGCTGGCGACGATCTGATCGAAGCACTCCCAGTTGCGCGCCGCCTTGCCGATGCCGCCGTAGACGACGAGTTCGTCCGGCCGCTCGGCCACCTCGGGGTCGAGGTTGTTCATGAGCATGCGCAGAGGGGCTTCGGTAAGCCAGCTCTTTGCCGAAAGCGTCGTTCCCCTTGGCGCGCGGACCGTGCGTGGTCCCGATTTTGCGTTTGCGTTCATGCGTTCCCCCATACCTTGCGAGCGGTTTCGATCATCACGTCGAGTTTGGCCCATTGCTCTTCTTCGGTCAGCAGGTTGCCGGCGATGCCCGAGGCAAAGCCGCATTGCGGGCTGAGCGCAAGCTGGCCGATATCGAGGAAGCGGCTTGCGTCGTCGATGCGTTTCCGGAGTTCGTCCACGGTCTCGACCTTGCCGACTTTGGTAGTGATGAGGCCGAGGACCACGGTGACGCCCTTGGGCACATAGCGCAGCGGCTCGAAGCCCCCGGCGCGCTCGGTGTCGTATTCGAGCAGCAGGCGGTCGAATTTCAGGCTGCCGAACAGGCGCTCGGCGATTTCGTCGTACTTGCCCTCGCGATGCCACATGCTCGCGCGGTTGCCGCGGCAGATGTGCAGGCTGGAGGTGGCCTTGCCTTTGAGCCCGGCGATCACAGCGTTGTCCGCGGCGATTGCGCGATCGAGGTTCTTCATCGGGTCCTCGCCGCGCGAGCGCAGGCGCTCGAGCGTGGGCGGATCGACGTAGCCGGTGTAGCTCGGCTCGTCGAGTTGCACCTGCGTGCAGCCGGCATCGATCAATTCGACGACCATCTGACGCTGGATCGCGACGACGTCGGAAAGGAACGCATCCCCGTCCGCGTAGATCGCGCGCGATCCGGCGATGTCGCACATCTGGCAGACGCGATCGGGTCCCATCATCGGGACCTTCACCGGCCGTTTCGCGACCGAGGCGGCGAAGCGGTACTCGTGCAGCGGGAAACTTCGCACGAGGCGCAACTTTTCGGTGACCGGCGTCTGGAAGGAGAGGACCGCATCCTCGCCCTTCTGGAAAGGAGTCTCGGAGGGTGCGCGGTTTTCCGGGTTCTGGCGGAAATTCATCCACGAGGTGTTCCACATGTCCCAGCCGGCGACGTCCGAGAAACTCACCTGCCAGTTGAGCCGCCGGTACTCGCCGTCGGTGACCACGGGCAGGCCGTGCGACTCCTGCTTGGCGACGACTTCGCGAATCGCGGCATCCTGCCCCGATTCGAGTTCTTCGCGCGGCATCTGGTTGGTGGCATGCCGCATGAACGCGGCCTTGAGACTTTCGGGGCGCAGCAGGCTGCCGACGTGGTCGACGCGGATCGTTTTCATAAGGTCGGATGTATCACGCTTTGCGAACTTGCATTTTCGCAGGCTTCGACAGGGATGTATCCTCCCCGGATCGCTAAATCCGAGATCCTTCCATGCTTCGCCTGCTCTTCACCGCCCTGTGCGTTTTTGCCGCCACGACCGTTGCCGCACAGGAGTGGCCAGCCAAACCAATTCGATTCGTCGTGCCCTGGCCTGCAGGCGGCCTCAACGACGTCATCGCGCGCACGTTCAACGACCGCGTCTCGAAGGCGATCGGACAGACCGTGGTCACCGACTTCAAGGCCGGCGCGGGCGGGCGCATCGGCGTGGCCGAAGTGGCGCGCGCCGCGCCCGACGGCTACACGATCGGCATGGGCAACCTCGGACCGTTGACGATCTTCCCGAACCTCTACAGGAACATGCCGTACGACGCGAAGAAGGACCTGGTCCCGATCACCATGTTCGCGGCGTCGCCGCTGGTCCTGGTCGTGCCGGCCAATTCGCCGGCCAAGAGCGTGAAGGACCTCATCGCCATGGCCAAGGCGCAGCCCGGCAAGCTCAATTACGCCTCGGTCGGGGTCGGCACTGCGCAACACCTGATCTTCGAGATGTTCAAGAAGAAAGACGGCACGGACATGGTGCATGTGCCGTACAAGGGAACCAACGAGTCGCTGCCGCATATGATCGACGGGCAGATCCACGCGATGTTCGACACCTTGCCGCTCATGCTGCCGCAGCTCAAGGGCGGCCGCATCCGCGGGATCGCCGTCACCACGCCGCAGCGCGTGCCGCAACTGCCCGACGTGCCGACGCTTGCGGAAGCCGGCTACCCCGAGGTCGATGTGGTGACCTGGTATGCGCTGATCGCACCCGCCGGCACGCCCAAGGCGATCACCGACCGTCTGTACAAGGAATACACAATTGTGTCGCAGATGCCCGAGGTGCAGAAGTTCCTCGCCGAGCAGGGCCTGGTCTATATTCCGAACACGCAGGCCCAGTTCGTGAGCCGCATCGATGCCGAGAGGGCACGCTGGGCGCAGATCATTGCCGAGCAGGGAATCAAGGTCGAGCAATAGGCGCGGTCATGGCAAATGCTCACCTGGAACCGGTCGTCGATCGCTCCGCGTGGCGGGGCGAGGACCTGGCGAAGTGCCCGGAGGAGTGGACCTACCGACTGAACGAGGGCGACTTGCGCGAGATCGACGCTGCGTTGGCGGCGGCACGCGCCAGCGGCCAGCCGGCGACGAAGCTGGCGCGCGGAAGTTTTCCGCTGTCGGGGCTGGCCGCGACCTTCGGGAAGATCGCGAACGAAGTGAACGAAGGCCTCGGATTCTTCCTGATCAAGGGCCTGCCCATCGAACGTTACAGCGCGCAGGATGCCGAACTCCTGCTTTCCGGCGTCGGCAGCCATTTCGGCAACAGCATCACGCAAAACGCATTCGGCGACATCATCGGCCATGTGCGCGACATCGGCGCCAAGCTCGGCCAGAAGGATGTGCGCGGCTACGACACCAATTCGGAATTGCGCTTCCACAACGACGAAAGCGACCTGATCGTGCTGCTTTGCCTCAGGCAAGCTCGCTCGGGAGGCCTGTCGTCGATCGTGAGTTCGGCACAAGTCTTCAACGAACTGCTGGCCAGGCATCCTGAAACGCTGCCGCAATTGTTCGAGGGCTACATTTTCTCGCTCATGGGCGAGCATCGCGCCGGCGTGTCGCCGGTCTCGGACCACAAGATTCCGATCTTCAGCTGGTTCGAAGCTCTCATGTCATGCCGCTACACGATCAACACGGTATTGCAGGCCTCGCAGTACACCGGAAAGGAGCTTGGCGAGGAGGAGCGCAAGGCCTTGTTCGCCCCGCTCGAGGCCGCGCGCACGCCGGGCATCGCTTTGGATTTTGCGCTGGAACCTGGCGACATCCAGATCGCGTGCAACCTCTCGACGCTCCATCAACGCACGGAGTATGTTGACTTCGATGATCCGGAGAAGAAGCGCCACCTTCTGCGCCTGTGGCTTGCATCGCACCAGCCGCGGCCGCTTGCGTGGGAGTTCGAAGAGCGGTTCAACGGCGGCTGGTCGTTCCGCAAGGGCATCCCGGTTACCCGCCAACGCCAGGCGGCCTGAGCTTCGCTCCGCGACAGGCTTGATTGCGTGGCGCAGCATGCCGCACATAGAATGGCGGCTTCGAGGGAAAACCCGGGGAGTCCGACAATGAAAAAGGTTCTGGTTGCGCTGAATGCCGCGCTGGTCGCTGCTGCGGTATCGACGACTGCTGTCGCGCAGGAAAAAATCATCCTCGGCATGAGCGGATGGACCGGGTTTGCACCGCTCACGCTGGCCGACAAGGGCGGCATCTTCAAAAAGAACGGCGTCGACGTCGAAATCCGTTTCATCGCCCCGGTGCAGCGCTCGGCAGCGCTGGCCTCCGGCGCGCTGAACGCCGCGGCCACGACGGTCGACCAGCACATCGTCTGGACGGCCGCGGGCGTGCCGGCAGTGCAGGTGCTCCTGATCGATAAATCCAATGGCGGCGACGGCGTGGTCGTGCGCAACAACATCAACTCGATCAAGGAACTCAAGGGCAAGACGGTCGCGGTCGACGGCCCGGGCACGGTGCAGCACTTCATGCTCTCGTACATCCTGCAGAAGAACGGCATGACCATGCAGGACGTGATCCGCACCACCATGGGCGCGCAGCCCGCGGCCCAGTCCTTCGTGGCGGGCCAGAGCGACGCCGCGGTCACCTACGAGCCGTACCTCTCGACGGTGCGCGCCAAGGCCGACGCTGGCAAGATCCTCGTGACCTCGAAGGACTATCCGGTCGTCGTCGACACGCTGGTGTTCCGCACCGACTTCATCAAGAAGAACCCGAAGGTCGTGAAAGCCGCGGTCGACAGCTTCTTCGAGGCGTTGGACATGATCAAGAAGGAGCCGGCCAAGGCCTACGAAATCATGGGCACCGGCGTCAAGCAGACCGGCGAGCAGTTCGGCAAGTCGGCCGCGTTCATCGCATGGCAGGACCGGGCGATGAACAAGGAGTATTACGCCAAGGAAAACATCCAGTTCACCAACTTCGCCATCGATGTGCTGAAGTTCAACCGCGTGGTCGCCAAGGACATCAAGGCGAAGGACATGGTGGATTTGAGTTTTCAGTAGGCTGAAAAGCAAGGCAGGGGAGTGCCGGCATGAGGCTCACCTTGCTTTTGAAGTTCCCGGGTCTCGTGAATTTGCGAAATTTCCTTGTTTGCGCGTACGCGCAAACAACCAAATTTCGCAAATTCACGAGATTGGGTTTGTGCTAACAACGACATCCCAAGATAGCCCGGCACCGCAATGATCTTCGAACCCCTCAAACCCGTCTCCCAGGCCGCCCGCATCGCGCTCGGGACGATCTTCTTCGTGCTGTTCCTGGGTCTCTGGTCGCTCGTGACCTGGGGCGGATTCATCGACCCGATGTTCCTCAAGACCCCGCTCGACACACTGGTCACCGGTTACAACCTGTTCGCGCAGTTCGGGTTCATCAAGGATGTAGGCATCACGCTGTTTCGCGTGGTCGGCGGTTTCCTCCTCGCCGCGATGGTTGCGGTGCCGCTCGGGATCCTGATGGGCGCATTCAAGCCCATCGAAGCGTTCCTCGAGCCGTTCATCTCGTTTGCACGCTACCTGCCGGCGTCGGCTTTCATCCCGCTCCTGATCCTGTGGGCGGGGATCGGCGAGGCCGAGAAGTTACTTGTGATCTTCATTGGCTCGGTGTTCCAGGTGATCCTGATGGTGGCCGGCGTGGTCGGATCCACGCGGAAGGACCTCGTCGAAGCGGCCTACACGCTGGGGGCCGATGCCTCCGGCATCGTGCGGCGCGTGATGTTGCCGGGGGCCGCGCCGCAGATCGCCGAGACGCTGCGGCTCGTCCTCGGCTGGGCCTGGACTTACGTGATCGTGGCCGAGCTGGTGGGCGCCGAGACCGGCATCGGCCACATGATAATGGACAGCCAGCGCATGCTCGACACGGGCCAGATGATCTTCGGCATTTTCACGATCGGCGTCATTGGTCTCGTGACCGACTTTGCCTTCAAGTGGGTCAACCGCAAGCTGTACCCCTGGGCGTTCTGATGTCGAAGCTCGCCATCGAAGGGGTGTCGCGCGTCTTTCCGGGGGTCAACGGCGGGGCGCCCACGCAGGCGCTTCAGCCGACCGACCTCAGCATCGAGGACAACGACTTCATCACCATCCTCGGCCCCTCAGGGTGCGGGAAATCGACGCTGCTGCGGATCGTGGCCGGCCTGGATCAGCCGACGACCGGCCGTGTGCTGCTCGACGGCGTGCCGGTCGGCCGGCCCGGGCCGGACCGCGGCATGGTGTTCCAGTCGTACACGCTGTTTCCGTGGCTCACGGTGCGCCAGAACATCTGTTTCGGCTTGCGCGAGAAGGGCATGCCGGGAGCAAAGCAGGATGAGATCGCGGATTACTTCATCGGCAAGACCGGTCTTGCGGGCTTCGAGAACCACTTCCCGAAAATGCTTTCGGGCGGCATGCAGCAGAGGACGGCGCTGGCGCGGGCGCTGGCCAACGACCCCAAGATGCTGCTGCTGGACGAGCCGTTTGGCGCGCTGGACAACCAGACCCGCGCGCTGATGCAGGAACTGTTGCTGGGCATCTGGGAAACCGACCGCAAGACCGTCCTTTTCGTCACGCACGACATCGACGAGGCGATCTTCATGGCCAACCGGGTCGCCGTGATGTCGGCGCGGCCCGGGCGCATCAAGACCATCCTCGCAATCGACCTGCCGCACCCGCGCCACTACACGATGAAGACCACGCCCGAGTTCTCCGGCTACAAGGCGCAACTCACCGAGGAGATCCGCACGGAATCCATCAAGGCGGCGAGCATGGCGCCCTGATCGGTGCATTATGGTGCAATAAGGTGTATTCTCGCGTCATGCCAACCGCCGAAAAGACCATTCGTCAGAGCGTAAGCCTTCCTCTCGGAGTCGCGCGTCGGGTCAAGGCATTGGCGACAACGACTCGGACGAGCGCCAACCGCGTGATCATCGAACTCATCGAGTCCGGCCTCGATGCCAAGGAGCAGGAAAAGAAGCGCTTCCTCGAGGTGGTTGACCGTCTCGCGGATTCGCGCGATGCGGGGGATCAGAAGCGCCTCAAGGAAGAACTTGCGCGCATGACCTTCGGCGAGTAATGCCGAGAATCCAGTGGACGGGTCTACCTCCAGCTCTGCGTGACCACCTGTTCGACCGCGTTCGCGAGCGCCAGATCACAGCAGAGGATCTGTACAAGCTGAAAGTCTGGCGGGAGTCCGAGCCCGAGGCGCCGGAAGGCCCTTGGTACAAGGACTTCGGTTCTTTCAAGATTTGCGGCGAAGGGAAATATCCAAAGACGTTCCTGCTGCGCGGCCAACCCGCGCTTGGGCAAGAACTTTGAGATCAAGCCATCCATCTTTCAGCGACGCCGAAACAGGAGTAAACTTCGGCTTTCACGGCATTCGTCCCCGGATGACCAAATACGTATTCGTTACAGGCGGCGTAGTTTCCTCTCTCGGTAAGGGGATAGCCGCCGCCTCCCTCGCCGCGATCCTCGAATCGCGCGGCATCAAAGTCACCAACATCAAGCTGGACCCGTACATCAACGTGGATCCCGGCACGATGAGCCCGTTCCAGCACGGCGAGGTGTTCGTCACAGAGGACGGCGCGGAAACCGACCTCGACCTCGGCCACTACGAGCGTTTCCAGTCCTCGCGGATGAAGCGCTGGAACAACTTCACCACCGGCCAGGTGTACGAGAGCGTGATCCGCAAGGAACGCCGGGGCGACTATCTCGGCGGCACGGTGCAGGTGATCCCGCACATCACCGATGAGATCAAGGCGTTCGTCAAACGCGGCGCAGGCGAGGCAGAGGTGGCCATCGTCGAGATCGGCGGCACGGTCGGCGACATCGAGTCGCTGCCTTTCCTCGAGGCCATCCGGCAGATGGGCCTGGAACTGGGCCGCGACAACGTCTGCTACATCCACCTGACGCTCGTCCCCTACATCGCCTCGGCCGGCGAGATCAAGACCAAGCCCACCCAGCATTCGGTCAAAGAGCTGCGCCAGATCGGCATCCAGGCCGACGTCCTGCTGTGCCGCACCGACCGGCCGCTGCCGGAGGACGACCGCCGCAAGATCGCGCTGTTCTGCAACGTCTCCAAGGAAGCCGTGATCGCGGCCTGGGACGTCGATTCGATCTACAAGATCCCGGCGATGCTGCACGACCAGATGCTCGACGAGATTGTCTGCCACAAGCTGCACATTCTGGCCAAGGCCGCCAACCTGACGCCCTGGATCAAGCTGGTCGATGACCTCGAGCACCCCGAGCACGAGGTGGACATCGCACTGGTGGGCAAGTACGTGGACCTCGCGGACTCCTACAAGTCGCTGTCCGAGGCGCTGATCCATGCCGGCATCCACACGCGGTCGAAACTCAACATCCACTACATCGACTCGGAGTCGATCGAAGCAAGCGGCGTGAGCTGTCTCGAGGCCATGGACGCGATCCTCGTGCCCGGCGGGTTCGGCAAGCGCGGGGTCGAAGGCAAGATCGCGGCGATCCGCTACGCCCGCGAGAACAAGATTCCCTATCTCGGCATCTGCCTCGGCATGCAGCTCGCGACGATCGAGTTCGCGCGCAACGTCTGCGGGCTCGAGGGGGCGAACAGCACCGAGTTCGCGCCGGAAACGCCGCACCCGGTCGTTGCTCTGATCACCGAATGGCTGGACCGCACCGGGCATGTCGAGCGCCGAACCGATGAGTCCGACCTCGGCGGCACGATGCGCCTGGGCGCGCAGAAATGCCCGGTCAATGCAGGCACGCTCGCCCACGAGATCTACGGGGCGGAAGTCAACGAACGCCATCGCCATCGCTTCGAGGTCAACAATGTCTACGTTTCGCAGCTCGAGGAAAAGGGCTACCGGGTTTCGGCCCGCACCCCGAGCGAGAACCTGCCCGAGATGATGGAACTTGCCGACCATCCCTGGTTCGTCGGCTGCCAGTTCCACCCCGAATTCACTTCCACCCCGCGCGCCGGACATCCCCTGTTCACCGCATTCCTGCTGGCGGCGCAGAAGAACCGCACGCGCTCCAAGCGCATCAGCCCAGGTGGGACGCTCTCAGTAGTCGCAGCATGAACCTGTGCGGCTTCGAAGCCGGCCTCGACAGACCGCTGTTCCTCATCGCGGGTCCTTGCGTCATCGAATCGCGCTCCCTGCAGCTCGACACGGCCGGCAAGCTCAAGGAAATCTGCGCCGCGCTCGGCATGTCCTTCATCTTCAAGTCGTCCTACGACAAGGCCAACCGCAGTTCGGGCCAATCGTTCCGCGGACCCGGCATGGACGAGGGCCTGCGGATCCTCGCGGAGGTCAGGAGCCAGATCAAGGTGCCGGTGCTCACCGATGTGCACACGGCCGAAGACGTGAAAACCGTGGCCGCCGTCGTCGACGTGCTCCAGACCCCGGCCTTCCTTTGCCGCCAGACCGATTTCATCCACACGGTGGCCTCGGCCGGCCGGCCGGTGAACATCAAGAAGGGCCAGTTCCTTTCGCCCCACGAAATGAAGAACGTGGTCGACAAGGCGAGGGAGGCCGCAACCCAAGCCGGCGCAACCGACAACCTCATGGTCTGCGAGCGGGGCGCCTCATTCGGCTACAACAACCTCGTGTCCGACATGCGCTCGCTTGCGATCATGCGCGAGACCGGTTGCCCGGTGGTGTTCGATGCGACGCACTCGGTGCAGTTGCCCGGCGGCAAGGGAACGGCCTCCGGCGGGCAGCGCGAGTTCGTGCCGGTGCTTGCGCGCGCGGCGGTGGCGGCGGGGGTTTCGGGCGTGTTCATGGAAACGCATCCGGACCCGGACAAGGCGCTGTCGGATGGCCCGAACGCCTGGCCGCTCGGGATGATGAAGGAGTTGCTGGAGACGCTCCTCGAGCTGGACCGGGCCGTCAAACGCAGGGGATTTGCAGAACAGCGCGTCGCCGCCTAGCGCGGTCGGCGCCGATAGAACGAGAACAACAAGGAAACGATCATGAGTTCAATCGTCGATGTGGTCGCCCGGGAGATCCTGGATTCGCGCGGCAATCCTACGGTGGAAGCCGATGTCCTGCTCGAATCGGGCGCGATGGGCCGCGCCGCGGTGCCTTCGGGCGCCTCCACCGGCAGTCGTGAAGCCGTCGAGTTGCGCGACGGCGATCCGCAGCGCTACGGCGGCAAGGGGGTGCTGCAGGCCGTCGAGAACATCAACACCGAAATCTCAGAGGCGATCGCCGGCCTCGATTCCGCCGAGCAGGCGTTTATCGACAGCACGCTGATCGAGCTCGACGGCACCGAAAGCAAGTCGCGCCTGGGCGCGAATGCGATCCTCGCGGTTTCGATGGCGGTGGCCAAGGCCGCGGCAGAAGAATCCGGCCTGCCGCTGTACCGCTATTTCGGCGGGTCGGGCGCAATGCAGATGCCGGTGCCGATGATGAACGTGATCAACGGCGGGGCGCACGCCAACAACGGCCTGGCGATGCAGGAGTTCATGATCATCCCGGTTGGGGCGCAGAGTTTTCGCGAGGCGATGCGTTGCGGCGCAGAGGTTTTCCATGCGCTGAAGAAGCTGATCGACGCCAAAGGCATGTCCACCGCGGTGGGCGATGAAGGCGGCTTCGCTCCGGAATTGCCCACGCATGTCGCGGCGATCGAATTCATCCTCGAGGCGATCGACAAGGCGGGCTATACGCCGGGGCAGGACGTGGTGCTGGGTCTCGATTGCGCAAGTTCGGAGTTCCACCGTGATGGCCGCTACGGGATCATTTCCGAGGGCCTCAGCCTCGACTCGGCCGGGTTTTGCGACTACCTGGCCAACCTCGCGGACAAGTACCCGATCATCTCGATCGAGGACGGCATGGCGGAAAACGACTGGGAAGGCTGGAAGATCCTGACCGACCGCCTCGGCGACAAGGTCCAGCTCGTCGGCGACGACCTCTTCGTCACCAACACGCGAATCCTGCGCGAAGGCATCCAGCAGGGCGTGGCCAACTCGATCCTGATCAAGGTCAACCAGATCG
>CANKMT010000089.1 GCA_947482825.1 Betaproteobacteria bacterium
TCGTCGCGTTGCTGGGCCCGAGCGGCTGCGGCAAGACCACGCTGCTGCGCATCGTGGCCGGACTGTTGCGACAGAGCGACGGCCACGTGTCGATCGGCGGCGAGACCGTGGATGCGCTGCCCCCCAACGAGCGCGGCGCGGGCATCGTGTTCCAGAATTACGCGCTGTTTCCGCACATGACGGTCGAAACCAATGTCGGCTACGGCTTGCGGGCGCGCGGGACGCCGACCGTCGACCTTCAGGCGACCGTCGTTCGGATGCTCGCACTCGTGCGCATGGAAGCGTATGCGAAGCGCTTTCCGCGCGAGCTCTCCGGCGGCCAGCAGCAGCGCGTCGCGCTTGCGCGAACACTCGCCGTGAGCCCCAGGGTGCTGCTGCTCGACGAGCCTTTCGGCGCGCTGGACAAGAACCTGCGCCTCGACATGCAAATCGAGGTCAAGCGCCTGCAGCGCGAACTGGGCATCACCACGGTCATGGTGACGCACGACCAGGAAGAGGCACTCAGCATGGCCGACCGCATCGCGGTAATGGCCGGCGGGCGCGTCGAGCAGTTCGCCTCGCCCGAGCACATCTACGACCGGCCGCAAAGTCTGTTCGTCGCCGGCTTCGTTGGGACGGCAAACCTGCTCAAGGGAAGGCTCGGGGCGCGCGAGTCGGGCTTCGAAATCGAATTGACCGCCGGGGGGCGGCTCCTCCTGCCGGCGGCCGCGCCGTGCTCGCGCAATGGCGCCGCGATTCTCGCCGTGCGGCCGGAGCACTTATGCTTTGGCGAAGCGGGCGAGGGCGCGATCTCTGCCACAGTGGAGATGGTGCTGCCGCTCGGTCCCTCCGTCATCTACGAGTTGGTGCTCGGCGACGGCACGCAAGTGAAGCTCACGGCCGGCCGCTCGGACGCCGGGCAACGTCGTGGCATTGGCGATGCAGTCTGGCTGCGCCTTGCCGAAGGCTCGCCAGTGTCGGTGTTCGCGGCATGAAGCCGATTTTTCAGGAGTGGCAGTTGGCGCTCCCGCTGGGCGTGTTCTTTGCGGTTTTCGTTTTCATGCCGCTCGCCATGCTTGGCTACGTCAGCCTGCACCAAGGCACCGACTTGAAGGCGATGGGGCTGGCGCAGTACGCCAAGTTCTTCCTGGACGGCTTCAACCTCGGCATCCTCGGCAGCACTCTTTGGCTGGCGGCGAAGACAACGCTGCTCGCGCTCCTCATCGGCTATCCGCTCGCCTACCTCTACACGCTCGCCCCGCCGAAGCTCCAGCGCGTGATGATCCTGTTGATCGTGCTGCCGCTTCTCACGAGCGCGGTGGTGCGCACTTTCGCCTGGGTCGTCATCCTCGGACGCCAGGGCATCATCAATACGCTCTTGCAGTCGTACGGATGGATCGAGGCGCCGCTCAAGTTGCTGTACACGCCGGGCGGAGTCACTGTGGCCCTGGCGCAGATCGAGATGCCGCTCATGGTGCTGCCGTTGATTACCGCGCTTTCCAACATCGACCCCAACCTGCGGCAGGCCTCGCAGGTGCTCGGCGCCGGCCGGTGGCGCACGTTTTTCCAAGTGACGCTGCCGCTGTCGATGCCGGGGTTGCTGGCCGGCTGCCTGCTGGTGTTCGCCGCCGCCGCGAGCGCCTTCGTCACCCAGACCCTGGTCGGCGGCGGCCAGCAGATCTTCATGCCGTTCTACATTTACCAACAGGCGATCCAGGCCAACGACTACCCGTTCGCGGCCACCATCGCGATGGCGCTGCTCGTCAGCGTGCTCGTCGTCGTCACCGTGGCCAATGTGCTCGGCCGGCGCAGCAAGGGGTTCGTGCATGCCTAGCGTCCTGCAACCGCGGGTGGGGGCGAAGGAATCGCGCGGATCACTTCTGGAGCGCTGGTCGTTCGGTGCTGCGCTCGGCGTACTGGGCGGGATCGCGATGCTGCTGCTGATCGCGCCCACGGTGATCGTTCTGGTCACGTCGTTTACCAACGCCTACTCGCTCAAGTTTCCGCCGCCGGGCTACTCGCCGCGCTGGTATGCGGCGCTGTGGAACGATTCGCCCGAAATCGTTGCCGCAGCGCTCCTTTCGCTCAAGATCGCCGCGATCGCCACCGCGGTTTCGACCGTGCTCGCGGTCGCCGCGGCCCTCGCGCTGTCTCGCAGGCGAGAGGCCTGGGCGCGCCTGCTCGATTCGATCTTCATGTCGCCGCTGATGCTGCCGACGCTGGCGCTGGGCCTGGCACTGCTGATGATGTTCAACCTCATGAACCAGGGGCTGTCGCCGACGACGCTGGTCATCGGCCACGTGGCGATCTGCGCGCCCTACATCCTGCGCACGACCTCCGCGAGCCTCATGCAGCTCGACCCCGTGTTGCTGGAAAGCGCGCGCAGCCTCGGCGCGCGGCCGGTGTTCGTGTTCCGCACGGTGACGCTGCCCCTCGTGATGCCCGGCATTGCGGCGGGCGCGTTCATCGCCTTCATGGCCTCGTTCGACAACGTGGCGATCTCGCTGTTCCTGTCCGATGCTAGAAGCGAAGTGCTGCCGATCCGCATGTGGCACATCATCGAGTCGAGCCTCGACGTGCGGGCGGCGGCGGCTTCGGGCGTGCTGATCGCCGCGACGATCGTGCTCGGGCTGGTCATGGAGCGCCTGGCGGGCATCTCGCGCCACCTGCGCTAAGCCATGCGGCGTTCAGTGCTAAGTGGCGTCCGCGCGGACCTGGTCCCGGCCCCATTTCTTCCTGAGCGCGAGGTATTCCGCCTCGCGCACTCCGGAGACCAGTTCGAACTCCCAGCCGACCATGCGGCCGAAGCTCTCCAGCGAATAAGTGCCCATGTCGGTGCGCCTGAGCGTGGCATGCCGGAGCGCGAGGACCATGCTCCGAATGCCTGCGATCCTGATCGACCAGGCGCACATCGGGCAGGGTTCCATGGTTGCGTACAGCACCGTGCCGGACAGGTCGGTGGTGCCCAGGCGCGACTGCGCGTCGCGAATCGCGGCGTTTTCAGCGTGCCAGGTAATGTCCTTGCGGGTGTTCATTTCGTTCTGCCCGGCACCGACCACGGCGCCGTCGCGCACGATCACCGCGCCGACCGGCCAGTTCCCGAGGCGGTAGGCGTCCTCGGACGCCTTGAGCGCCATATCCATGAAATACTCGTGGTTCATTCGATTCTCCCGATGCAGTGAGCGCCTCTACCATTCCCTCGCGGTTCGACCTGCTGATCCGCAACGCGACGTTGCTGACCGCGGATCCCGCGGCGCCCATTGTGCGCAATGCGAGCCTCGGTGTCATCGGCGACCGGATCGCATGGATCGGGGCGCTTGCCTCGGACGCGCACGCCGCGCTCGACCTTGACCTCGCCGGCCGCGTGGTCACGCCGGGTTTCGTCAATGTACACACCCACAGCGCGCTCAGCATGGTGCGCGGGGTGGCCGCGGACCTGGGCTTTGCGCCGTCCTACACGAAAGGAATCCCGAACGCGCTCGACCTCACGCCCGAGGATTCGATCGCGATGACTCGCCTGGGCGCGCTGGAGGCCCTGCTGGCCGGCTCCACGCTGATCGGCGAGCACTTCGTCCACGTGGATGCGTGCGTGCCGGAAATCGCGAAGCTCGGCCTGCGCGTGCATGCGAGCGTGCGCCTGCACGACGTGGACTTCCGGAAGGTGGCCGACAGCGGACGCTGGCAGTTCGACGCCGCCCTGGGGGACGGCTTGCTCGAGCGAAATCTTGCACTGCACGGGGCCTGGGACGGCAAGGAGGACGGACGGGTGCGCGTGCAATTCGCGGCGCATGCGGCCGACACCTGTTCCGAACCCTTCCTGGCGAAAGTTGCGCAGGCCGCCCAGGCAAGAGGCGCGGTGGTCAATACGCACCTGGCGCAAAGCAAGGTCGAAGTCGAGCGTGTGCTCGCGCGAACAGGTCGCACGCCTGTGCAGGTCTTCGATCACGCGGGCCTGCTCAACGAGCATCTGCTGTGCGGCCACTGCATCTACGTGGAAGACGACGATATCGCGCGCATGGCTGGCGCCGGCGCAAATGTGGTCCATATCCCGAAGTGCAACGCGGCCTCCGGGCGCCTTGCGCCTACGCCGAAAATCAAGGCCGCCGGCCTAAACATGACGCTCGCCACCGATACGCAGCATGCCGACATGGTGGAGCTCATGCGCTGGGCGCTCGCCACTGCGCGCGTGCAGGTGGGTGGCGTCGACGAGGACTGGCAGCCCCACCACGTTTTCGCCATGGCGACGATCAACGGCGCGCGGGCGCTGGGCCTCGCCGACGAGATCGGCAGCTTGCAGGTCGGCAAGAAAGCCGACTTCGTGGTGCTCGATTTCCGCCGCCCGCACCTGGTGCCCGCGCCGAACCCGGTCGGCACGCTCGTGCATACTGCGATGGGCCGGGATGTGGAGATGGTTTTCGTCGATGGCCGCTGCGTGGTGCGCGACGGCCGCCCGACGCTGGTCAATAGGGAGGCGGTGATTGCAGAAGCGCAAGCTACCGCCGACCGACTTTGGAGGAACGCAACCACATGAACCCGCCCCTGATCCTTCGCGGCGCCTGCGCGCTTCTCGGCGAGGAGTTCGCCTTCGACGCCAAACCGCTCGACCTGCTGGTGGAGAACGGCCGCATCCGGACGATCGCGCCTGCCGGCAGCCTTTCGGGCGCCGAGACGATCGACCTTGCCGGCCGGTTGCTCGCGCCCGGCCTCATCAACGGCCATTTCCACTCGCACGAGCATTTCCAGAAAGGGCGCATCGAGAACCTGCCGCTCGAATTGTGGATGCACTACGTGAGGACGCCGATCCCGGTCGTGCTCAATCCACGCCAGACCTACCTGCGCACGCTGATCGGCGCGATCGAAGCGCTTCGCACCGGTACTACGCTGGTCCTCGACGATCTCGCGCTCGGCGCAGCGATCAACCGCGAGAATCTCGACGCGGTGTTCCAGGCCTACGAAGACATCGGAATCCGCGCTCTGGTGGGCTTCGCGATGATGAACCGGCCGATTGTGGACAACTTCCCTTTCGCCGAGGAGGCTTTTTCGGGCGAAATGCTCCGGCAGATGCGCCAGCTCAAGCCGCCCTCCGAAGCCGAGTTCCTGGGCCTGTGCGCCGAGCTTGCGAAGACGCGCCATCCGCGCGCGAACCGCGTCGGCCTCGTGGTCTCCGCTTCGGCCCCGCAACGCTGCAGCGACGAATTCCTGATGACCTGCCGGCGATTCGCCGATGAGCACGACCTCTCGATGGTCACGCACGTGCAGGAGACGCGCATGCAGGTGGTGACCGGGGGGCTTTTCTACGGCAAGCCGATCGTCGAGCACCTCGCCGACATCGGGTTCCTTTCGCCCCGCACCAGCCTCATACACGCAGTGTGGCTGAACCCGCGCGAAATTGGCGCGCTGGCGCGTTCGGGCGCGACGGCCCAGCACAACCCGTGGTCGAACATGACGCTGGGCTCGGGCTACCAGCCGGTGCGCCCCTTGCTGGAGGCGGGCGTCAATGTAAGCATGGGCACCGACGGCACTTGCTCGACCTTCACCGCGAACATGCTCACCGTGCTCGGCAGCGCCGCCGCCCTGTCGAAGATCCGCGGCGACGACTACTCGAAGTGGTTGTCGGCGAAAGAGGCGCTTGGCGCGGCCACGCGCGGGGGCGCGAAAGCTTTCGGTTTCGGGGGCGAGCTGGGCGTCTTGAAGCCCGGGGCGATCGCCGACCTGGTGGCCTACCGCCTTGACACCGCCACATTTACGCCGCTCTCCGACCCGGTGCGGCAGCTCGTGTATGCCGAGCGGGGCGCGGGCATCGATTTCTCGATGGTCGGCGGGCAGGTCGTAATGCGCGGGGGAAAGCTGGCCGCCATCGACGAGGGCAGGATCCTCGCCGAGATCGCCACCGAGTACGAAAAGCTTAAGTTCGAGTTCGACCGCGCCGAGGCCTCGGTCGCCCCGATGCTCGATGCCATGGAAAAGATCTACCGCCGCAGCCTCGCAACGGCGATCCCTGCCGACACCTATCCCGCACGCTTTCCCTGAAAGGAGCACACCATGCAACGCCGAGAATTCCTAACCATTGCCTGCGCCGGCGCCGCCGGCACCCTGCTGCCTGGCCTGGCCAGCGCGCAGTCCGTCACCGTGGCGCAGATCAAGGCCGCGGGCGAACTCAAGATCGGCTGCGAAGCCGCCTACGTCCCGTTCACGTACCGCGATGCCGGCAAGATCGTCGGCTACGACGTGGAGCTCGCGGAGCTTTTCTGCAAGACGCTCGGCGTGAAGCCGAATTTCATCGATACCGCCTGGGCCGGAGTGATCCCGTCGCTGTACGCGAAGAAATTCGACATCATCATGAGTTCGATGAGTTACACGAAGGAGAGGCTCGAACGCGTCGCGTTCAGCCTCCCCTACGCCGAAGCTTCGCAGGCCATGCTGATCCGCGCCGGCGACACCGGCGCCATCAAGGCAGTCAGCGACCTCAACGGGCGCGTGCTCGCGGTCAAGCTCGGTTCGCCCGGCCAGGTCCTGCAGGAGAAGATGCTTGCCTCGCTCAAGGCCGCCGGCGGGGCCGGGTTCAAGGAACTGCGCGTGTTCGACGATCATCCCTCGGCCTATGTCGCCCTCGCGCAAAACCGAGTGGATGTAGTGCTTAACACGATCCCGACGCTGGCCATGGTCCTCAAGGACGCGCCCGGAAAATACGCGATCGTCAAGGGCATCGGCGCGGACAATTGGGCCGGGATCGCGGTGCGGAAAGAGGATCCTGAGATTGTGTCCTTCCTCAACGGCGAGCTTGCGCGCCTCAAGGCCGACGGCACGATCTACAAGCTGCAGGAGAAATGGTTCGGCTTTCGCATGACCCTCGCGGACAAGATCCCGTCGTTCTCCTAGCGGGACGCCGCAACGATGGTTTTTGACTGGGGGTTGGTGGGGAAATCGATCCCGTTGCTCGCGACGGGTCTCATGATGACCCTGAAGATCTGCGCGCTGGCGATCGTATTCGGCACGATCCTCGGCGGGCTGCTCGGCCTCGCGTCGCTGTCGCGCCTGAAGGCCGTGCGCTGGGCGGTCATGGCCTACGTGGATTTCATCCGCGGCACGCCACTGCTGATCCAGATCTTCCTCGTCTACTTCGCGCTGCCGGTCGTGGGGATCAACTTGCCGGAGTTCTGGGCCGGGGTGATCGCGCTTTCGCTGAATGCGGCCGGGTTCATCGCCGAGATCGTGCGCGCCGGCGTCGGCTCGATCGAGAAAGGCCAGTCCGAGGCGGCGCGCTCGATCGGAATGCGGCATGCGCAGATCCTGTTCTACATCCTGCTGCCCCAATCGCTGCGCGCCGTGGTGCCGCCGACCACCAACGAACTCATCACGCTGGTGAAAGGGTCGGCGTTGCTGTCGGTGATCTCGGTGTACGAGCTCACGCGCGCGGGCCAGGCGATCATCGCGGTGCACTTCGCGCCGCTGGAGATCTTCCTGCTGATCGCGATCTTCTATTACGTGACCATCTCGATTCTCGCCTGGCTGTCGCGCTGGCTCGAGCGCCGGCTGCCGGTGTGGTGATGGGCGATGTCGCGATGAAGGAGTCCGCGGTCATTGCCGCCGAAGGGTTGACCAAGGCCTATGGCGGACGCACCGTGCTGGCCGGGGTCTCGATTGCGATCGAAGAAGGCGAGACGGTGGTCATCATCGGGCCCTCCGGCTCCGGCAAGACCACGTTCCTGCGCTGCCTCAACTATCTCGAGACGCCGGATGCCGGCACCGTGCGCCTGCGCGGCGTGCCGGTGGGCGCCGACCGGCACGGACGCCTGCTGCCGGAAGCCGAGATCGCGAAGCAGCGCAGCCGGATCGGTTTCGTGTTCCAGCGCTTCAACCTGTTTGCGCACCTGACCGCGGAGGACAACGTGGCCATCGGGCCGCGCCGCGTTCTCGGCTTGTCCATCGAGGAGGCACACCGGCGCGCAAGAGAGGAACTCGCCCGCGTCCACCTCGAAGACCACGCCGGCAAGCGGCCGAGCCAGCTCTCGGGCGGCCAGCAGCAGCGAGTGGCGATCGCGAGGGCCCTGGCGATGCGCCCGGAGATCATCCTGTTCGACGAGCCGACTTCGGCGCTCGACCCGGAACTCGTCGGTGAAGTCCTCGACGTGATGCGCGAGCTTGCGCTGGGGGGCATGACGCTGGCGGCCGTGACTCACGAGATGCGCTTTGCGCGCGCCGCGGCGGACCGCGTGCTGTTCATGGACGCCGGCCTGGTTGTCGAGGAAGGCACCCCCAACGAGATCTTCGATGCGCCGCGCGAGGAACGAACCCGCAAATTCCTGGCCCACCTGCATGAGTAGCTTACACATGGAAACGCCGCCGACATGAACCTGGACCTCCTGCTCAAGGGCGCGACGCTGGTCACCTGCGACGCCTCTGATCGCGTAATCCGCGGGGGCGCGATCGGCATCTCGGGTGGCCGCTTCGCCTACGTAGGCCCCGCGACCGAGCTGGCGCCCGACACTGTGGCGAGGCGCACCTTGGACCTTGCGGGGCGCGTGATCACGCCCGGCTTGGTCAACGTGCATACCCACACGATTCTCAGCATGGTCCGCGGGGTGGCCGAAGACCTCGGGTTCGCACCGGCCTATACGCCCGGCATCCCGCACGGGCACGACGTCACGCCGGAAGAGGCGCGCGCGCTTGCGCGCCTGGGAGCGCTCGAAGCGCTGCTGTTCGGCTCCACGCTCATCAACGACACCTACGTGCATGCCGACGTCACCACCGGTGCGATGGCCGAACTCGGATTGCGCGTCTGGAACTGCGGTCGCCTCCACGATGCCGATTTCTCCCTCATTGGGGAGGGCCGCTGGGAGCACCAGGCCGCGATCGGCGAAAAAACTCTCGGCGAAGCGCTGGCGCTTGCCGATCTATGGCACGGCAAGCTCGACGGGCGCATCGGGGTGCAGCTCGCCGCGCACGCGCCCGACACCTGTTCGGACGATTTTCTGGTCGAGATCCGCAAGGCGGCCGAATCGCGCGGCCTGCGGGTCAACACGCACCTTTCGCAGAGCCGCACCGAGGTCGAGCAGATCCGGCGCCGCTCGAACAAGACGCCCGCCGAACTGCTCGAGGACGTGGGGCTGCTGAACAACCAGCTGACCGCCGCGCATTGCATCTTCGTCACCGACAGCGACATCGCCCGCTGCGGCTCTGCGGGCATCAACGTGGCGCATATCCCCAAAGGCAACGCCACCGGCGGCGCGATCGCGCCGATCGCAAAACTGCGCGCGGCCGGGGCCCGGCTCGCGCTGGGGACGGACAACATGCACGCCGACATGGTCGAGGTGATGCGCTGGGCGCTCGCCATGGGCCGGGTGCAGGAGGGCCAGGTGAGCGACGCGTGGCAGCCGGCCGATGTGTTGCGCGCCGCGACGATGGGCGGCGCGCACGCGATGGGTCTCGCCGAGGAGATCGGATCGATCGAAGTCGGCAAGAGGGCCGACCTGGTGGCGTTCGATTTCCGCCGCCCGCATCTGGTGCCCGACGTGAACCCGGTCGGCACGCTCGTGCACACAGGCCAGGGGAGGGACGTGGAACTGGTTCTGGTCGACGGCCGCGTCGTGGTCGAGGACGGCCGGCCGACGCTCGTCAAGATGGAAACCATCCTCGCTGAAGCGCAGCGCGCCGCGGATGCGCTTTGGCGGCGCGCCGGCGCGTAACGCGGCACAATCCAGCCATGACCCGGGACCTGCGCGGCTACGCCGACCAATACCCAAAAGTGCGTTGGCCGAACGGCGCGCGGATCGCGGTTTCGGTCGTGCTCAACGTTGAGGAGGGCGCCGAACTCGCGCTGTCCGCGGGCGACGAGAGAAACGAATCGGTGCACGAAGCGGTGCAGTTGGTCGAAGGCGCGCCCGACCTGTGCATGGAAAGCCATTTCGAATACGGTTCGCGCGTGGGGTATTGGCGGATCGCAAACGTCGCCGAAAGCCATGGCGTGCCCTTGACGCTAAACGCATGCGCCCGGGCGCTCGAGGCGACGCCGTGGATAGGCGCGGATGCCGCCAAGCGCGGCTACGAGATCTGCTGCCACGGCTGGCGCTGGGAGTCCCACGCGGGCATGGAAGAAGCGAAGGAACGCGCATTGATCGCGCGGGCGGTAGATACCGTGCAGCGTGTGCACGGCAAGGCGCCGGTCGGCTGGCATACCAAGTCTTCGGCCTCGGTGAACACGCGCCGCCTGCTGGTCGAGCACGGCGGATTCCTCTATGACAGCGACGCCTACAACGACGACGCGCCCTACTACGTGGAGGGCGCGGGCCGGCCGCACCTCGTGCTGCCCTATGCGTTCGACACCAACGACATGCGCTTTTTCGATCGCCCGGCCTTCGTGCGCGGTTCGGATTTCGCCGACTACTCGATAGCCGCGTTCGACTGGCTCTGGGCCGAAGGCGCGGACGCGCCCAGGATGCTGTCGATCGGCCTGCACACCCGGATCATCGGTCGCGCCGCGCGCATCGGCGGGCTGGCAACGCTGATCCGTCACATGCAGGAGCGCGGCCTCGTCTGGTTTGCGACCCGCGAGGACATCGCGCGTCACTGGCTCGCCCACTGCCCGCCGCGGTAGGACGAACGCTGATGAAGATCCTCGTCATCAACCCAAACCTCACCCAGGCGGTGACCGATGCCGTCGCCGCGGTCGCGCGCAGATTCGCGGCGTCTGGCACGGAGATCGTCGCTGTCACCGGCGAATTCGGCCCGCAGGTGATCGGCAGCCGCGCGGAAAATGCGATCGCGCATCATGGCGTGCTCGACCTCGCGGCCAGGCACCACGCCGGCTGCGGCGCAGTCGTGCTCGGCGTGTCGCTAGATACGGGATTGCTCGCGCTGCGCGAGCTGTTGCCGATCCCGGTGGTCGGCATGACCGAGGCGGGCCTGTTCGGCGCTGCGCTGGTGGCGACGAAGATCGGCGTGCTGACCTTCGGCGCCCGCATGGTGCCCGCCTATGAAGAATTGGTGAAATCACTTGGCTTTGCCGACCGGGTCGTCGGCGTAGACCGTGTCGAGTTGCCGCCCACGGCGACCTTTTCGGATCCGCAAGCGGTGCGGCGCCTCTCGCTGGAAGCCTGTGCACGGCTCGTTGGCGGGCAGGGCGCCGAGGCGATCGTCATGGCCGGCGCGGCGATGGCCGGGCTCAATGAGACGTTGCAGGGCGAGGTGCCGGTGCCGCTTGTGGACGGCGTTGCTTGTGCGGTGCCGCTGGCGGAAATGCTCGTGCGGCTGGGTCTGCCCAAGCCGACTGCCGGGAGCCTTGCGCATCCGGGCGCAAGAAGCGTGCGCGGTTTATCGCCCGAGCTGGCCGCCCTCTTCCGCGCGAAGCCCTGAAGCGTGCGCGACCTGACCCGGCTTGCAGCGAGCGAGATCGCCGCCGGCGTGCAGCGCCGGGACCTCTCCGCGCAAGAGGTTTGCGCCGCGGCCCTCGCTCGCATCGAGCGCCTCAATCCGGAACTCAATGCGGTGATCGGGTTCGATCGGGAAGCCGCGCGGTCGGAATCGCGCACGGTCGACGAGCGCGTTGCGAAGGGTGAAGCGCTGCCGCTTGCCGGCGTGCCTTTCACGGTCAAGGACAACGTGTGGGTCGGCGGACGCCGCATCACGCAAGGCTCGAAGCTCTTCATGGACTTCATCGCCCCGCGCGACGCCTGGTCGGTTGAGCGGCTGCGCGCGCTGGGTGCAGTGGTCGTCGGCATCACGAACTGCTCGGAATTCGCCTGCAAGGGCATCACCGAGAACCTCGCGCATGGCGCGACCCGAAACCCCTGGGACCGGCGCCTCACGCCCGGCGGCTCTTCGGGCGGCGCGGCCAGCGCCACGGCCGCGCGCTTTGCGCCACTGGCGCTTTGCACCGACGCCGGCGGCTCGACACGGCGCCCAGCCGCGCACTGCGGGCTGGTCGGCATGAAGCCGAGCGCCGGCCTTGTGCCGCACCCGTGGAGTTTCGCCGAGCCGAATTTCGGGCTTTCGGTGATCGGCCAATTGGCGCGGACGGTGGCCGATGCCGCGCTGATGCTCGAGTCCCTTATCGGCCACGACGCGCGCGACCTGCTTTCGGTTCGCTTTGCCGGCGAATCGCGATTCACGAGCGTGGTGGACCAGCCCCCGCCAAAGACCCTGCGCATCGCCTGGAGCGCGCAACTGGGCTGCGGCTTCGCGATCGACGCCGATGTGCGCGAAGCGATCGAGGCGGCGGTGCGCTCGCTCCAAGCCGACGGTTACGCAATCGAAATCGCCGATCCCGCGTGGCCGGCCGGCACGGCCGAGTATCCGTTGCTCGCTTTGCAGCAAGCCGGGCTGGCGGCGCTCTATGGCGCGCAACTCGAGAGCCGCCGCGCCGACATCGACCCGGACCTGGTCGCCCAGATCGAACTCGGCCTGAAGACCTCGGGCGCCGAGATCGCGCGCGTGCTGTTGAGACGCGAGGAGATCACGCTGGCACTGGGCGAGTTCTTCCAGCGCTACGACCTGCTGCTGTGCCCGACCGCGCCCGTCACGGCCTGGCCGCTCGGGCAACTCGGCCCGCGCGAAATCGGCGGCCGTCCGGCCGGGCTGCGCGGTCACGCGGCGTTCACGCCGCTTTTCAACTATTGCGGTGCGCCGGCCTGCTCGGTGCCCGTGGGACTGGTGCGCGGCCTGCCGGTCGGCCTGCAGGTCGCGGGGCCGCGGTTCGAGGACGCGCGCGTGCTGCAGTTCGCGGCGCACGTGGAACGGATCGTGCATCGGGAATTCACGCCGGACTTCGGCGATTAGGGGAGAGACCATGAAACGACTGATAGCGTCTGCCTGCACTTTCGTTCTCTGCTTGTCCGCCGCGACCGCGCTCGCGCAGGATTTCCCGAAGCAGGCGCCGAAGATCCTGGTGCCGTTCCCGCCGGGCGGTGCGGCCGACACGTTCGCGCGGCTGGCCGGCCAGAAACTCGGCGAAGCCTGGGGCAAGGCGCCGGTGATCGAGAACCGTCCCGGTGCCGGCGGAATCATCGCCACCGAGGCTGCGGCCAAGTCACCGCCGGACGGGTACACCTATATCGTCGTGACCGTCGGACACGCGGTGAACCCGAGCCTCTACCCGAAACTGCCTTTCGACACGCTGGGCGACCTGGCCGGCGTGGCGATGATCGCCTCGGTGCCGAACGTGCTGGTCGTGCATCCTTCGGTGCCTGCGCGGTCGGTGAAAGAACTGATCGCGCTGGCCAAGGCCAAGCCCGGCAGCCTCAAGTACGCGTCCTCCGGCAACGCCACCACGAGCCACATGGCCGCCGCGCTGCTGCAGAGCCTCGCCGGCATCGAGATGTTGCACGTGCCTTATAAAGGCGCGGCACCGGCCGTCCAGGACCTCGTTGCCGGACGAGTCGATGTGATGCTCGATCCAGCCGTGTCCTCTTCCGCGTTCGTGAAGCAGGGCAAGCTCCATGCGCTTGCGGTGACTACCGCGAAACGCACGCCGCTATTGCCGGACCTGCCCACCCTCGCGGAAGCAGGCGTGCCCGGCTACGAGTTCAACGCTTGGTTCCTGCTGCTTGCGCCTGCGAAGACGCCGGCGGCGATCGTGTCGAAGGTGAACCAGGATCTCGCGAAGGTCGCCGCGTTGCCGGACTATCTCGAGAAACTTTCCAACCTTGGGGCCGAGCCCGCGGCTGCGCTCACGCCTGCGCAGGTCAACGAGTTCGTCGCAAAGGAGATCCAGCGCTGGGCGAAGGTAGTGAAGGAAGCCAATATCAAGGTCGAGTAGATGGCAGCATTTTGGCTGGAGAGCCAATGCTGGCGGGGGCCCGTGGCCGAAAATGGCAGTAGTTTCCCGACCGAGGGCCTGCGTCTGCAGCTGCTGACGAACTCCCCAACGGCCTTCAGGCGGCGCAACCTTTTCGTAGATACCGTGGTCGGCGGACAAGTCTTTTCCACTAATATTCCGATTTGACCGTCGCCATTCGTGCGAAATTGAAATTAAGCCCGATTGTGTACAAGAGCACATACCCGCCCAATAATCTTGGGGGAGGGCTTTATGCTGAAAATCAAACGTCACCGCGGATTGATTCTTCTGCGCTTTGGCTTGAAAGACGAAATTTCGGGGACAGCAAACGTTGCTGCCACACCTCTTTTTTGATATGTTGGTAGGAATCATTCCTACCGCTTGCCGAAGGAGATGGAACCTATGACCACCGCCGAAAAGATCAGCATCGCCTTGCCGTCAGAAATGGTGTCGATCGTCCGCAGCGCTGTTGCCACGGGCGAGTATGCATCCAGCAGCGAAGTCATTCGTGACGCATTGCGCGACTGGACGCACAAGCGCAGCATGCGCCAGCATGGCATCACCGAGCTGCGTCAACTCTGGCAGGAGGCGATGCAAGACAAGACACCGGGCGTTTCTGCCGATGAGGTGCTCGACCGTCTCGAGCGCAAATACAAAGCTGTCGCCGAGGCATCAGGAACGGCGAAGTAATGCGGCTGGAGCTTTCGTGTTACATCGAAGGCGACCTCGACAGCATCGCCGACTATATCGCTCAGGACAGTCCACACCGCGCCGTAACATTTATCCAGGACATCCGGGCAAAGTTCCAAGATATCCAGCGCCAACCGTTGATCTACCAGCTCCGCCCTGACATCGGCGAAGAAGCTCGGGCGGTCACCATCGGAAATTATGCAATCCTCTTCCGCGTCATGGGCGAGGTTGTGCGGATTGAACGCGTCGTTTATGGTGGTCGCGATCTGCCGAACATTTTCACAGCCCCGTGACATGTGGAATGTTGTTCTCGATTCGGGTTGAGCTGAGACTCCGAGCGTACCTGCAACCGGAGTGCTTGTTATCTTGGCATTTTGCCCTGCGACAGGCGGCAGGCGCGTTTCCCTGCGACACGGATAGCCGAAACGAACGCGGACGAGGAGGTGCATGCCCTCGTCCGAAAAACTGCCGCTAGAACACAATCACTTGTCTGATCGCCTCGCCGTTGGCCAGGCGGTCGAAGCCGAGATTGATCTCGTCCAGCTTGATGTGGTGCGTGATCAGTTTGTCGATCGGCAGCCGCCCGGCGAAATAGAGCTTCGCGCCGGTGGCGCATCGGCAATACGTGTTCACGCTGCCCAAACTGCTGCGCCCGATCTTCAGCCGTCACCGGGCGTGGCTGGGCGAGCTGTGCCGCTTCCCACAGGGACTTCCTACGGTCGTCGCCGCGCGCCTGCTGACCAGTGCGTACGCCGTCACCGCGCCCGGAGCGCAGCCGGGCCTGGTCCTGTTCGTGCAGACCTTCGGAGACCTGGCCAACTTCAACCCGCACCTTCATGTGCTCGCCGCCGATGGCGTGTTCGGGGCCGAGGGCACGTTCACCGCCTTGCCGCCGGTGCCCGAAGCGCTGCTGGCCGAGGGTTTTCGGCGTGCGGTGCTGGCGTTCCTGGTGAAGGCGGGGGCGATCGCGGACAAGCTGCGCGTGAAGATGCTCGGCTGGCGCCACGGCGGCGGGTTTTCAGCGCACAACCGGGTGCGGGTTGGGGACCGCGAGGGCCGGATGAAGCTTGCCGGCTACATGATCCGCGCGCCGATGTCGCTGGAGAAGATGGTTTACGACCGAGCCAGCGGCACGGTCATCTACCGCTCGAAGATGCACCTGGGACTGAAGCGCAATTTTCAAGTGATGCCCGGTGCACAGTGGCTGGAGTTGTTGTGCAAACACATTCCCGATCGGTACGAGCATCTCGTGCGCTACGTCGGCTGGTACTCCAACCGCGCGCGCGGCGAACGCGCGAAGGTGCTCGAAGCACAGCAACCTGCGACAACGGCCCCGGCCGCCGAGGCAGCGGTGAGCAAGTTCGCCAGCCGCGCGAAGGCATCGTGGGCGCGGCTCATCCGCAAGGTCTACGAAGCCGATCCGCTCGTCTGTCCAAAATGTAACGGCCCGATGCGCGTGATCGCACTGATCGACGACCCGGCGGTGGTGCGACGCTTCCTCGAGCACCTCGGCCGGTGGGCGCCCGAGCCCACCGAGCGGGGGCCACCCGAAAAGGCGCGAACGACGCGTGCCGCTTCGGATTCGCGCTCTTTCGATGCGATCGGTATTGCAAGCGACCCGGCGCAGGCCCAAGATGCTCTGGATGTCATGCCCGGCAGCGCTGAATCAGCAGAACAGCACAGTCATCGGCCCGACGCTCGAAAGAGGGGGGATTGATTTTCCTTCTATCAATGGCCTTGCTCCAGGATCGAGGCATCGCCGAAAGGAAAGAAAGCCTCGGCAAACCGGATCCGACCCGATGATTCGCATCCTGACCGCGTGCTTTCTGTTTGCGCTGCTGACGGCTTGCCCCCAACACGCCGCCCCTCTACAAGTCGCGCGCGCAGGAGTTCCTCGCCCGCGAAGGCGTTCCTCCATCCACCATCGAGCGTCTGGTCGCAAAGCGCACGCTCTCGGACCAGGAAATAGCGCAACTCGCCCGCTTCGACGACGTGCCTACGCTCCATTTGCTCGCGGCCCATCCCTCCACGCCCTCGACCTTGCTGGTCAAGCTCTCGCAGCATCGGGACGAGGAAGTCCGCTGGGGCGCGGCCGCCAACCGCAACACACCGGTGAACGTGCTCCTGCAGATGCGGACGGTGGACCGCTACTCCACGCTGAACGAATACCTGGCACGCAACCCGGCCGTGCCGCAAGAGGTTCTACGCGAAATGCTCCGGCGCAAGGAAGCGGCACTCTCCAGCGTCGCCATGAATCCCGCCTGTCCGATCGACGTCATGCACCGTATCGCCGATCATGGAACCGACATGGAAAAATACTGGCTGGCCGGGAACCCCGGTCTAACCGCAGAGATTGCCGCGAAGCTGGAACGCGATCCCTCGCCAAACGTGGCGCTCATGCTCGAGGGCAACCCGGCTTACCGGAAATGGGCGTCGAGCAGGGAGAAAAGGCCTTGATGTTGCGCGCGGCAGCCCTGGTGGCTTTCTCCTTACCATGAGCAAAGTAACCAGCAAATACCAGGTTTCGATCCCCAAGGCTTTGGCCGAGAGGATCGGCATACGCGTTGGCGACGAACTCGCCTGGGAGGACGCTGCCGGCACGCTGCGCGCAAGGGTCGCCACGGCGCCGAAGGGTCGAATGTCGGTGCCTGAACGGTTGCGCCTGTTCGACGCAGCCACGGCTCGCCAAGTACGGCGCGACAAGCAACGGAAATTGCCGCGAGGCAAGGGACGCGGCCGGGTGCGCGAGGATCTGTACACGCGATGAGCGCGCTGGTCGATACCGACGTTCTGGTCTATCGCTACGATCCAAGGGACCCCGCCAAACGAGCCTTGGCGACAGCGCTGCTGCGCGAAGGCCTCGAGCGCGACCATCTGCGAGTCCCCCAATCAGGCGATCGTCGAGTTCGTACAGGCGGTCGCCCGTCCGGTGCGTCGCGGCGGACCTGGCATCCTGACGCGGGCAGAAGCCCTGCGCGAGGCCGAGGAATTGTTGGCGCTGTTCGATATCCTTTACCCGAGCGAAGCCCTGCTGCGAACTGCGATCCGCGGTGTCGCAACCTACCAGCTGGGATGGTTCGATGCCCACATGTGGGCTTATGCCGAGAACTTCGGGCTAGACGAGATCCTGTCGGAAGACTTTTCCGACGGGCAGCTGATCGGCAGCGTTCGGATTCGAAATCCCTTCCTAGACGTCTGAGAACGACTGGTGAATTTGGGCCTATGCTGAGGTCGCGCCGTCCACAGATGACTTGACTCTGTACTTGCCTCGTTCCACGCGTTCGAAAGCGCCGCTGCGGATCAAGGTGGGATTCACGATCAGCCGGAAGCTCACCGGGCGCTTGAACGGAACGACGTTGATAGCCTAGTGTTTCCAAACTGCGAAACGCATCGCGAAACGTTTGTGGAAAATGGCGAGTGTTTCGCTCTAAACTAACGCCGCTGCATCATGGGGGTGTGCGCGGCGGCCTGATTTTGCGCAACTTCCGTCACGGGAAGTTCCTTTCTATCCTGCCCCTGACCGCCTTGGACAGCTTGGGTGCCAGTTTCGTCTGCGCCAGGCGCTCCAGCAACTTGCTCTTTGTCGTCATCCCGTGCCGCGCCAGCTCGCGGGTAAATTCGAAGTCCTTGGGGCGTCCCGCCACGTATTTGGATATGGCCAGATCGTGCACTTCCAGGCACATGTTTCAGGACCTCAGAGCAGCCTTTGCCTTCACCCGTATGCCGCTTTGCCCACTCGTTGGGAAGCAGGGCCGGACATATCGAGTCCCGGCAATGAAAGATGCTAAGCTTTTCGCGTCAGCTGATCTCAGTAGGTCGTCCATGTTGCACAGATCGGTTCTGACGCACTTCGTGTATTCCCACTAATACTCCGATTTGACCGTGGCAATTCGTGCGAAATTGAACATAAGCTCACTTGCATACAAGGCACCTGGATCCACCAGCTAGTTTTGGGGAGAACTTTATGCTGAATATCGGGCGCAGCCTTGGAGTCGGGTAGCCGGACGCGGTTGCCCGCGCCCGGCCCCCTAAGAACCGTGCGTGCTTCTTTCGACGCACACGGCTCAAGCCTCTACAAAGGCATCTTTCGACACCCGGCGACACAGCTACTTTGCGACATCGCCTTCACAATACATGTCCGCA
>CANKMT010000090.1 GCA_947482825.1 Betaproteobacteria bacterium
CACGCGAAAAGCTTTATCTGGTAAGGGTTTACAGTAAATATGTTCAACTGCAGAGCAGTACTCTTTGGGTGAACAAGCCAAGACAGGTAAGTGGTTGAGATTCACACAATTTTCGTCCGCGACTCGCTGCCAACTGCGGTTTTTAGGTTCATTCCTTTTTCGACCGCGCGATGCAATGGCGTCTCGCCGTTGGCATTGCGCGCGTCCAGGTTGATCCTGCCGCGCTGGAGGACCCCTTCGGCAACAAGTTCCTTGCGCGCGTCGATCGCTTCGAAGAGCTTTTCCTCGAGCGTCGGCGGGGTTCCTTGCGCCAGGGCGCCAGCCACCACCGACATCAAAGCAAGGAAGAGGGCTCTTCGCATTGCCGCGTCAGCGTTCAGCCAACGCAGCGGCCAGCACTTCAGCCAGGTGGAGCGTTTTGCGCCCGCTCATCTGCTCGATCTGCTCGCGGCACGAAAACCCGTTGGCGACGATCGTGGTTTCTGCCGAGGCCGCGCGCACCGCGGGCATCAGCACGCTCTCGCCGATCTTGCGTGACGCTTCGTAGTGCTCCGGCTTGAAACCGAACGAGCCGGCCATGCCGCAGCAACCCGAGTCCGGGGATTCCACGGTGTACCCCGCAGCCGCCAGCAACCTCAGCTCTGCCCCCATCCCCAGCACTGACTTCTGGTGGCAGTGCCCGTGGACCAGTGCCCGCGCCCCCTTTGCAGCGGTCGAAACCGGCGGGTGCCATTCGATCCTCTCCAGATACTCGGCAAGCGTAAACGTCTGCTTCGCGAGCCGGATGGCCCGCTCGTCGTCCGGAAAAAGGTTCAGCAACTCGTCGCGAAACACCGCCACGCAACTGGGCTCCAGGCCGATGACCGGCGTGCCGCTGTAGATCGAAGCGCCGAGGGACTGCAGGATGCCGGCAAGCGATGCCTTCGCCGCATCCAGCAGGCCGAAATCGTAGTAGGGACGTCCGCAGCACAAGCGCTCGGGCGGCAGGCTCACGCGGCAACCCGCGGCCTCGAGGACGCTCGCCGCAGCCAGCCCCGTCTCCGGCCGGAAATGGTTGCTGAACGTGTCCGCCCACAAGATGACCGGCTCGCCTCGTCGCACCGACCGGGCCAGCGCGGGGTTGCGGCGCTGCAAGTGCATCGCATTGAACTGGTCGCGGAAGGTCGTTCTGGAAAATAGCGGCAGCGAGCGCTCGCTGGCGACTCCGCAGGCGGCCTTGGCCAGCGGGCCGAACACCGGCGATTGCGAGAAGTAGTTCGCCACGCGCGGAAAACGCGCTGCCAGAGGCGCCCATTTTCCGATGCGCCCCATCGACCACGCCTGCCTCGGACGGAAATGCTGCTCGTAATAGTGCGAAAGGAACTCCGCCTTGTAGGTCGCCATGTCGGTATGCGTCGGGCAATCGCTCTTGCACCCCTTGCAGGCCAGGCACCAGTCGAGGGCCTCCTTGACTTCCTCGCTTTGCCAGCCGTCCTTGATCACGTCGCCTTGGAGCATCTCGAACAAGAGGCGCGCGCGCCCGCGCGTCGAATAGCGCTCTTCACCCGTTGCCCGGTAACTCGGGCACATCGTGCCGCCCGACGCCGCGCGGCATTTGCCCATGCCGACGCAATGCTCGGTTGCGCGCGTAAAACCGTTACCCACGTCGCTGCGAAAAGCAAAGCGGGTCGCGAACGTCACCGGCTTATATGCCGGCCCCTGACGCAGGTTCTCGTCGGCGCCGAACACGCGGCCTTCGGCGCTGACCAGCTTGCCGGGGTTCATGCGGTTCTGCGGATCCCAGATCGCCTTGAACTCGCGGAACACGGCCATCAGTTCCTCGCCGTACATCGCCGGCAGGAACTCCGCCTTCGCCTGGCCGTCGCCGTGCTCGCCGGAAAGCGAGCCGCCATATTTCACGACCAGCGCCGCGGCCGCGGCAAGGAATTCCCGCCATGTCGCGATGCCCTGTGCGCTGCGCAGGTCGAACGTAATGCGTGCATGGATGCAGCCGTCGCCAAAGTGGCCGTAGAGGGACGTCTTGTAGCCGCAGCGGTCGACCAGGGCCTGGAACTCGCGCAGGTAATCCCCCAACCGCAGCGGGTCGACCGCCGCGTCCTCCCAGCCGACCACGGGGTCGGCCCCCCGCTCGGCTTCACTCGCCCCAAGTGCAAGCGCGGTCGCCGAAGCCCCGGTCTCACGAATCGTCCACATGCGCTCGATGGTCGGCTTGTCTTCGATCAACCATGCGCTCGGCTTCGGGTCCAGTGTCGAGACCGCCTCGATGAGCGCGCGCGCCTGTGCAGCGGCCTCTTCCTTCGATTGCGCGCCGAACTCGATCATCAACCAGGCCGTACCCTCGGGCAGCAGGCCGATGTCCTCAAGCTTCAGGCGCCTCTCGCGCAAGCCGCCGATAATCTTGTAGTCGAGGCCCTCGCAAGCGATCGGCCCCGCCTTGAGGACGACCGGGACGATATCGCCCGCCGCGTAGATATCCGGGAATCCAAGGATCAAGAGCACCCGCGCCGGCGGGTTGGTCACCAGCCGCGTCACCGCCTGCAAGGTCACGGCGCAAGTCCCTTCGCTGCCGACCAGGGCGCGCGCGACGTTGAATCCGTTTTCGGGCAGCAGCTGGTCGAGGTTGTATCCCGAGACGCGGCGCTTGATCTTCGGGAACTTCGCGCGGATCAGGTCGGCGTGCTTGTCGCGCAGCGCCTTGAGCCTGGCGTAGATCTCGCCCTGGCGTCCGCCTCTTGCAATGATCGCAGCGAGCTCGGGTTCCGATGTCGGGCCGGCCCAGAACCGCGCGCCGTCATACGTGAGCACTTCGAGAGACTCGATGTTCTCGACCGTCTTTCCCGCCATGACCGAGTGGGCGCCGCAGGAGTTGTTGCCGATCATTCCGCCCAGCGTGCAGCGGCTGTGGGTCGCCGGGTCCGGGCCGAAAGTGAGTCCCTGAGCCTCGGCCGCAGACTTGAGCGCATCGCAGACCGCGCCCGGCTGGACCAGCGCAGTGCGACCGGCCGCATCGATCGACACCACGTTGCCGAGGTACTTTGAGAAATCGATCACCACGGCCACGTTGACGCACTGGCCGCACTGCGAAGTCCCGCCTCCGCGCGGCAGCAAAGGCACGCCGTGCTCGCGGCAGACGCGCACTGCCGCGACGACATCCTCGGCGGACTTCGGCAGCACGACGCCGATCGGGATCTGGCGGTAGTTGGACGCGTCCGCGCTGTAGACCGCGCGGCTGCCGGCATCGAAGCGCACTTCGCCCGAAACGGCGGCGGCAAGTGCCGCAGCGAGCGCGGCTGCGTCTGGTTCGGTCAGGGTGGAAACGTTCGGCTGCGCTGCGCTCATCGAGGTGCGCATTCTAGCCGATGGCTGCTTGCAGGCCCCCGCAGATCAAGCCGCAAGCGTGGCCGGATCGACCTCGTCGATCAGCGGCGGCAACGGGCACTCCAGCACCGCACCGATCAAGCGCATGAGCTCGGCCTCCATCAGGCGGATCGTTCCGTCAGCCGTCACCACCGAGAACAGGGCCTTGACGAGCACGGCCTTCGCCAGCGGCGGCACCGTTGCAAGTTCGCTCAGCGCCTTGCCGGCCGCATCGAGGGAGAATTGCTCCTTCGGCATCAGATGCGCATCGGCCAGGTTCGCTGCCCTGGCCCCGGCCGAAAAGGCTTGCGCCATCTCGGCGTCGAACGCGGGATCCTGTCCCGGCTTGCGGCCTGCATAGGCCAACATGGAAAGGACAAGTACCACTTCGTCGCGCAGCGTCGCCAGCGGCTTGGTCTTGACCGACCCCGGCTTGGGGCGCGGCGCAAGCTGGGTCCTGACCAGCGTGAGCACAACGAACTCGTGCAACGACACCCTGCGGTCGGCATTGATCACGATCTCCAGGGCCTGGATGACCCTGCGCTTGTCCTCTTCGGTGCCGGCCTTGATCGCAGGCAGGCACAGGTCGATCAGCATGAGGTCGAACCCGCGGCCCAGCCGCGAGACGTGCACCATCAGCGCGCCGGCACGCTCGGCCACCCGGTTGAGTTGCGCGGCGCGCAGGGCCTCGACCTGCACGGCCATCACTTGCGCTTTCGGGGCCAGCAAGGTCGCCACGAGGACCGCGCTTGCGCCTTCGAGTTCGGTCATCGCGGCGCGCAATTCGGGCGTGAGCCTGGCCAGCAGCCGCGAGGCAAAATCGACCTTGCCCGCATCCAGCTTGCCGACCAGGTTCGCGCTTTCGGCGGCCGTGCGTCCCCATGCGTTGCCGATGTCGCTCCTGCGCTGCCCGTCGGCTTCCGGAGGCGGCGGCGTGCCCGCGCCCGCGCCAACGCCCCCGCCCGCGCCGGCGAATCCGGCGACCGCCCCGAATCCCGTCCCGATCGCGCCGCCTGCCGTCGGTGCGGCGCTTTCCCGCACCTGCCGGTACCGGCTCGCCTGAAAGCCTGGACGCACCCTCGCGATGCGCTCCTCGAGCGGCGGATGGGTATCGAACAGCCCGTGCGCCCAGACCGAGATCCCCTGCCCGAAATACATATGGCTCATGTCCTCGGCGTAGCGATTGTCGATCAGCGCGCCGCGACCGGAAGCCTTGATCTGGTCCAGCGCGCCTGCAATCCCGTCCGGGTTGCGCGTGAATTGCACTGAGGAGGCGTCGGCGAGGAACTCCCTTTGCCGGGAGACCGCGGCCTTGATGAGCCGCGCGAAGACAGTCCCGAGGTATCCGATCACGAACAACGCAAGGCCGATCAGGAAAATCTGGCCATTGCCCTTGTCGTCGCTCCTGCTGCTCCGGTTGCTGTTGCTGCGCATCAGGAAGCTGCCGATCGAGCTGATGAAGACGATGCCCGAGAGCACGCCGATCATCTTTATGTTGAGCCACATGTCGCCGTTGAGGATGTGGCTGAACTCGTGCCCGATGACGCCTTGCAACTCGTCGCGGCTCAGCGTTTCAAGCGTGCCGCGCGTGACCGCGACGACCGCGTTGCTCACGTCGTAGCCGGCCGCGAACGCGTTGATCCCGCCTTCCTCGTCCATGACGTACGCCTGCGGCACGCGCACGCCGGAGGCGATCGCCATCTCCTCGACGATGTTGAGGAAGCGTTTCTCGAGCGGGTCGCGGGTGTCCTGCGCCACCAGGCGCGCGCCGACCATTTCGGCCACCGCGCCGCCGCCGTCGCGCAACTCGAGGATCTGTTTCGCGCTCGCGCCGGCAATCACGGCCACAGTCGCGACCGCGCCCCAAACGTACAGGCCTTTAGGAACCGCGAAGATCAACCCGGGCTTGAAGGAATCCCCGCCGACGGCATACACATAGGCGATTGCAAGCACGCAATCGACGGCGAGGACGACGCCGGCGACGGCCAACAGGTACAGCCCCACCATCACGCGCGTGTTCTTGCGCGCCGCGTCCTGGTGCTGGAAGAAATCCATCGCGACTCCGAGCCGCGGGCGGGCTTGTGGCGGCCGGCTAGAACTTGACCTTGACGGCCTGGCGCTCCTCGGCGCTCTCGGTGGCCTGGAGAAGCTCGGCCTCCTTGAACCCGAATACGCCGGCAAAGAGCGTGTCCGGAAAGCTCTCGCGCGCGGTGTTGTAGGCCATCACGGTGTCGTTGTAGGCCTGGCGCGCAAACGAGATCTTGTTCTCCGTGCTGGTGAGTTCCTCCTGCACGGCCAGCATGTTCTGGTTGGCCTTGAGGTCGGGGTACGCCTCGGCCAGCGCGAACAATCTGCCCATTGCGCCGGACAGGCCCGCTTCCGCCGTGGCAAGACCCTGGATCGCCTTGGCGTCCGAGGGATCGGCGGCCGCCTTCTGCGCCGCCGAAGCGGCGCCGTTGCGCGCCGCGATGACCGCTTCGAGCGTGCCGCGCTCGTGCGCCATGTACCCCTTGGCGACTTCGACGAGATTCGGGATCAGGTCATAGCGACGCTTGAGCTGGACGTCGATTTGCGCGAAAGCGTTCTTGAACCGGTTCCTCAGGGCGACAAGGCCGTTGTAGATCGAGACCGCCCAGAATGCGATGACAACGACGATGCCAAGAAATATCCATCCTCCGTTGCTCATGGCTTTCTCCCTTTGATCCATTCACGATGGGGCTGCGCACCTAATATACCATCGGGGTTTTGTTCCTTCCCGCCTTCCGCCCCAGTGCTGCGCCCCATCCCTGCCGAGCGTCATGAATGGCCGGCGCTCGCCGGATCTTTCGCCTATTTCTTCTGCCTGCTGGCCGGCTACTACATCCTGCGGCCGGTGAGGGACACGATGGCCGTGGCGATCGGGAGCGCCGGCCTGCCGCCGCTTTTCACCGCGATATTCGTCGTCATGCTGGTGCTGGTGCCCCTCTTCGGCTGGCTTTGCGCCCGGCTCCCGCGGGCACGCCTGCTGCCCGCCGTGTATGGCTTTTTCGCGCTCAACCTGGCTGGGTTCTACGCGGCGATGCAAGGCGGGATTCCCACCGCCACGATCGCACCGGTGTTCTTCGTCTGGGTGAGCGTCTACAACCTCTTCGTCGTGTCGGTGTTCTGGAGCTTCATGGCCGACCTGTGGTCGAGCGCCCAGGCCGAGCGGCTGTATGGCGCCATCGCCGCCGGAGGCAGCCTCGGTGCCATCGCGGGGCCGGCGCTCACCACGTTTGCCGCCGGCAAACTCGGCACGCCGAACCTGCTCCTGGTCTCCGCCGCGTTCCTGGGCGTGGCGATCGCTTGCGTCATCGGGCTGGGTCGCTGGGCGCGCGCAAACCCCCGCACCGACGGCGGACAGGCTGCCGCCGCCGAACAGCCGATGGGCGGTTCGATCTTCGCCGGAATCCGGGAAGTGATCGCATCGCGCTACCTCATTGGCGTGTGCGCGTGGCTGCTGTGCTACTCGATGCTGTCGACCACGCTGTACTTCCAGCAGGTCGAAATCGTGGGCCGCACGATCCCGGAAGCGGTGGCACGCACCCAGCTGTTCTCCACCGTCGACCTGGTGGTCAACACCCTCACCCTTCTCACTCAGATTCTGCTTTTCCCCAGGCTCGTGGCCCGCCTCGGCGTCGGTTGGATGCTGGCCCTGATGCCCTTGCTGTCGGTCGCCGGATTCCTAGTGCTCGGCGCGGCGCCGGTGCTTGCGGTGCTGGTGGTCTTCGGCGTCGCGCGGCGGGTTGGGGAATTCGCGATCTCCAAGCCGATGCGCGAGACGCTCTTCACCGTCGTGCCGCGCGAGGAAAAATACAAGGCGAAGAACTTCATCGACACCGTGATCTACCGCGGCGGCGACACTTCGGCCGGATGGATCTTCGGGGCGCTGCGCTCGTTTGGGTTCTCGCTTTCGGCGATCTCGTTCGCGATGGTGCCGGTGGCCGTGGGCTGGACCGCCGTGAGCCTCTACCTTGGGCGCAAGCACGCCGAGTTGCGCAACCGGCCGGTCTAGAATGGGCGCATGGATCCGATGCGTCGCAAGGCGCTCCTCAAGGCGGCCGGCATTGCCGCCCTCGCAACCCTGAACGTCCCGGCTTCGGCCGTGCCCGGCGGCCTCATCGAACGGGTCATTCCCGCCAGCGGCGAGCGCTTGCCGGTCATCGGGGTGGGCACCTGGCAGACCTTCGACGTCGGCACGGATCCGGCGGCGCGCGGAACGCTCAGGGAAGTTCTTGCCGCGTTCGCCAGGGGCGGCGGCCGCATGATCGACAGTTCGCCTATGTACGGAAGCAGCGAAACGGTCACCGGCGACCTCGCCTCCGAAGCCGGCCTGGGCGGGAAACTTTTTTTCGCCACCAAGGTCTGGACCGAAGGCACGGACGCGGGAATCCGCCAGATGGAACTCTCATACAAACGTCTGCGCGTGTCGCGCATGGACCTGATGCAGGTGCACAACTTGGTCGACGTGGCCGCGCATACGAAGACGCTGGAGGACTGGAAGGCGAAGCAACGCGTGCGCTACATCGGCATCACCCACTACACGGCCTCCGCCTACGACGAGGTCGAGCGCATCCTCAAGTCCGGCCGGTACGATTTCCTGCAGATCAACTATTCCCTCGCCGAGCGCGAATCGGAAAACCGCCTGCTGCCGCTTGCGGTGGACAGGAAAGCTGCGGTCATCATCAACCGCCCCTTCGCCGAAGGCGCGATGTTCCGCCGGGTGCGCGGAAAACCCGTGCCTGAATGGGCGGCGGAATTCGGCGCAACCACCTGGGCGCAATTCTTCCTCAAGTGGATTGTCTCGCACCCCGCGGTGACCTGCGTGATCCCCGGCACCGGAAAACCCGGGCACATGCTGGACAACCTCGCGGCGGGGGCCGGCGTGCTGCCCGATGCCGCTGTGCGAAAGCGCATGACGCTGCACTTCGATTCGCTCTGACCGGCGCGCCCAGGCCGAAAAGCTCATGACCCGTTCCCTCTATGCCCTGCTCCTTTCGTTCGTGCTCGCCGGGCCGGCTTTCGCGGCCGACCCTGCGCCCACCGAGGGCGTCGACGTCAAGAAGAGCAAGCTACTCCTGCTGCCCAAGTCCACGGTGGAAAATTCGTCGGCGCAGCAGTACGGCCAGATGATGCGCGCAGCGGCGCAAAAGAATGCGTTGAACGCCGATCCTGCCCAGGTCGAGCGGCTGCGCCGGATCGCACGGACGCTGATTCCGCACGCGGCAAAGTTCAACGAGGATTCCAAGCGCTGGCGCTGGGAAGTGAACCTGATCAGCTCCAAGTCGGTCAACGCCTTTTGCATGCCCGGCGGAAAGATCGCGTTCTTCACCGGCATCATCAGCGCGCTCCAGCTCACCGACGACGAGATCGCGGCGATCATGGGCCATGAAGTGGCGCACGCCCTGCTCGAGCACGGACGCGCACGAATGTCGGAACAAGTGCTCAAGAACGTAGGCGTGAGCGTGGCGGCTGCGCTGCTCAACCTCGGACAGTTTTCGGCGTCGGTGCTCGCGCAGGCCACCGACCTCGCCGTTACACTGCCGTTTTCACGCGGGCATGAAACGGATGCCGATCTTGTTGGCATGGAACTCGCGGCGCGCGCCGGGTACGACCCGCGGGCCGCGGCCAACGTCTGGCGCAAGATGTCGAAGCTCGGGGGCGGCTCTCAGCCACCGCAAATCCTCTCGACGCACCCGGCGCATGCCAGCCGGATCCGTGATATCGAGGCCAACCTGCCGAAGGTCATTCCGCTGTACGAGGCGGCGACCCGGGCGAAAGCCGCGCCGCCGCGGTCGTGACGCGCCCCGGGTCCGCCACTCGGGTCCGCTACTCGCGGCTGTCGGTAAAGCGCGGCGCCTTGACGCTCGACTCGAATTCGCGCGCAAGCGTGCCCGTCTCGAGGATGACGAGTTCCGGGGAGACCTCGAAGGTTTCCTTGACGCCCCGCGTGAGTTCGCGTGTAACCGCCTCGGCATTCGCCCCGCGCCGCACCTCGATCGAAACGCGCAGCCGATCGTTGGCGCCTGCAGTCACCAGTTCGCACTTGAAATCGTTGACTTCGGCGTTCTGGAACATGAAGTCCTCGAACTCGGGATGGTTCACGTTGACGCCGCTGACCTTGAAGAATCCGGTCGTCCGGTGCGTGTGCCGGATCTTCGGAAACACCGAAAACGGGCCGGCGCCGTCGTCCGCCTCGGAATACACCACGAGATCGCCGGAGTTCCAGCGAAGAAAGGGGGTCGCGTTGTTCGTCCACAGCGGCGTGGTCACCAGCGTTCCGGTTTCACCCTCCTTCACCGGCGCATAGGTCACCGGGTCGAGCACTTCGATGTAGAACATGTCGGTCCAGATGCGGAACCCGTCCGGGCCGCCGTCTTCGCCGCCCATCATGCCCGCCTCGGTCATGCCGAAGTTGTCGAATACCCGCGCGCCCCAGCTGCGCCCGATCTTGGCCCGCTTGGCCTCGGACAGCGGCTCGGCCGAGCAGAGAATCGTCTTCACGCTGCTCTGGGCCAGGTCGATGCCGCGCGAGTCGGCAAGGTTGGAAAGGTGCAACCCGTAGCTGGACATGCCCATCCACACCGTGGGCTTCAGGCTGCGGATCAGTTCGAGCTGGATCGCCGAAGGCGTGCTGTTGCCGGCCCCCGCCCAGTTGACCGAGATGCCGGCCTCTCCCGCGCAGCGCGCGAAGATCTGCCCGACCGGGTGGATGCCCATCGGGAAGGACACATGCGCCGAGTCGCCGCGCACGCAGCCGGAAATGTCCAGCGTGCGGCGGAACGAAAGGAGCTCATAGCGAATGTCGGTGTGGCTGCGAGGGTAGAAGAGCGGCTTGCCGGTCGAGCCGCCCGAGCGCCAGTACTCTGCGATTCCGTCATCGGGCTTCACGCAGAAGTTCGTGTAGAACTCGGTGTCGCTCAACGAACGCAGGCTTTCCTTGTCGAGGATCGGGATCTTGCGCCATTCGTCCGGGTCGTCGAGTTTTGCCGGATTTACATGATCGAGCTTGCCGCGGAAGAACGACGCGCGCCTCGCCTGCTCGAGCGCCACGACCTTGCGCTTCGAGTGGATGGCCGCGATCTCGCGCCTGGACTTGGGCAACTGCAGCGGCATGTTCAGGCCTTCCTGTAGAGATACACGCGCTCACCGATCCAGCGCCTGGACGCCTCATAGGGAACCGAGGGCTTGGCGGACTTCTCGTCGGCCTGCATTGCTTGGAGTTTCGCGCCCTTCGCGGGCGTGCTTTCGGGAATCTTGTCGAGCGCATCTTTGAGCATCGCTGCGTAGTCGTTGCCGACCGGACACACATCGGCGCAGCGCCGGCAGCCGGTGATCGCGCCGGACCCGCGCAGGATGCTCTGCCACAGGTTGAACGAAGTCTCCGAGCGCAGCAGCTCGCCCTTCTCCTTCGCAGTCCCGGCCTGCATGATCGCCTCGATCTGCCCGGTGAGCTTCTTGAAGCCGTAGGGCGAACGGTAGGTGTCGCAGGACTCCCAGTCGCGATCCCAATGGCGGACGGCGTCGCCGGGGCAGGATTGCAGGCAACGTCCGCATTCGGGCCCGAGACAGAGGCCTTCTTCCATGCGCTTGTCGCACTCGACGTCAACCGATACGAGAACCGCGGTGAGCAACACCCGCGGCCCGAATTCCGGCGTGAGCAGTTGCAGGTTGAGTCCGAGCGTGCCGAGGCCGGCTTCGACCGCCGCATGCGGCAGCGAAAGCAGAGTCGACTGGTGCTCGGCCGGATCCCCCTGGTAGCGCCACGGATCGACATGGGTCGGCGGAATGATGACCGCCGGATACCCGCAGTCCTCCAGCCAGAGCACAAGCTCGAGCGAAGTCTCCTCGAGCATCGTGAGCGTGAGCTCATCGTTGTAGTACTTGTGCCGGTCGCCCCAGGGCAGGATGCGCGCCACGCCGAGGTTCAGGCGCTTGGCGAGCACGATCACGCGGCCGGCGTCGAATTCGGTGATGTCCGAAGGGCGTTGGGGCTTGGCCGGATCGGGTGGATTCGCGTCCAGCTCCGCGCCGCTGGCGATCCCGACGAGGTCGGCGCCGAACTCGCGCGCCTTGGCTTTGATTTCGGCCGCGCTTAGCGGCTTCTTGAACATGGACGGCATGCTTGGCTCAGGCCCTCGTCTTGGTTGCTTGTGATTCGGGCTGCCCGGCCTCGAGCGACTCTTGCTCGCGCTTGCGCTCTTCCTGCTCGCGTTTGAACTGCTGCATCTGCTTTGCGACCATGCCTTTGTAGCCTTCCGGCCCGACCCAGCGCTCGTTCCATTCAGACAGGCCGGGCAATTGCGCCTCGGGCGCGCCGGTCTCGTGCGCCACCCGATTGGCCTTGTACTGTTTCGCGAGGGACACTTTTTCAGGCGTCTTTTCGGGAATCACCTTCTGGATATCGGCCAGGTGCGCATGGTAATCGTTGCCCACCGGGCATACCGCCAGGCACCGCGGGCAATCGCCGAACGACCCCACGACCCGCAGCAATCCCTGCCAGAACCCGAAGAAATCGCGCGACCGGAAAGTCTCGCGCGCGGTTTCGGGATTGGCAAACAGCCGGTTGAAGATTCCGACCATCGAGGCAAAACCGAACTCCTGCGCCTCGGTGGCGCACTTGCGCTTGTCGATGCCCCATTGCAGCACCGCGTCGGCCGGGCACGAATGCAGGCACCGGCTGCACGATTCGCCGATGCAGACCTGCTCCGTGATCGGCTGGTCCGCCTCGAGCTCGAGCTCGGTGAGGATACCGGTGAGATAGACTCGCGGCCCGAATTCCGGCGTGAGGATGTTGACCTCCAGGCCGAGCGTGCCAAGGCCCGCCTCGACACCGAGATGGCGCGTGGACAACCGCCCGTAACTTGCGCGCTTGTAGGTCCACTCGGTTTCCTGCGCGGCGGTGACCAGGCTCGGGTGGCCGCGCCGCTCGAGTTCCTCGGCAAGGCGGAACGCAACCTTGTCCATCTTGCGCAGGATCAGCATGTCGAGGTACTGCACCGGCGTATTGGTCTTGCAACGGAAAGCACCCGAAGGAATGCGTTGCACGACGACAATCACGCTTTTGCAAAAAGGCGAGATGCGCTCGGGCGTTTGCGGCCAGCGCGGATCCGGCGGGAAGGCGTTCAGCGTCTTTGCGCTTGCGATGCCGACCAGGTCGGCGCCGAGGGACTTGGCGCGGGCCTTGACCCATGCAGCGTCGACCGGGCCCCCGCCGCGCTCATCGGTTGTATGCGCCGCATCTGGGCGCGCTGCACTGGCACGTTGCATTTGCGGCCATTCTAACGCCCCGCCGGGCTGAAGTAGAATGGCGTTTTCCGAGGGGGAAAACCATGCGCAAGCCACTTGCCGCCGCCGTTGCCGCCACTTCGCTGCTCCTTGCCGGAGGTGCTTGCGCCGCCGACAAGCTGAAGATCGGCTTCATCTCGACGCTCTCCGGCCCGAGCGCCTCGATCGGCGTGGACATTCGCGACGCCTTCACCCTCGCGATCAAACTGAACGGCGGCAAACTCGGCGGCCTGCCGGTGCAGCTCGAAATCGGCGACGACCAGTTCAAGCCCGAAGTGGGCAAGCAGCTGGCCGAGAAATACGTGCGGCTGGACAAGGTCGACATCCTCACCGGCATCGTCTTCTCGAACATCATGCTCGCCGCGGTGCCCGAAGCGTTCAACGCCAAGATTCCCTATGTGAGTCCCAACGCGGCCCCTTCGCCGCTCGCGGGCAAGCAGTGCAACCCGTGGTTCTTTGCAGCGTCCTGGCCCAACGACGCCTTCCACGAAGCCGCCGGCAAGCACGCGTCCGACAAGGGCTACAAGAGCACCTACCTGATCGCCCCTAACTACCAGGCCGGCAAGGACTCGCTCGCCGGGTTCAAGCGCTTCTACAAGGGCAAGATCGCAGAGGAGGTCTACACCAAGCTCGGCCAGCTCGACTATTCCGCCGAACTCGCCCAGGTGCGCGCCGCAAAGCCTGATGCGCTTTACATCTTCCTGCCCGGCGGCATGGGCATCAACTTCATCAAGCAGTTCGTCGGCGCGGGCCTGTCCAAGGACATTCAGTTGATCACCCCGGGCTTCGGCTCGGACCAGGACATCATCCGCGGTGTAGGCGAGCCGATGCTCGGCCTGTTCGACACCTCGCACTGGGCGCTGGACATCGACAATCCGACCAACAAGAAATTCGTCGCCGAGTTCGAGAAAGAGTACAAGCGCCTGCCGGCGGTTTTTGCGGCGCAGTCCTATGACACCGCCCTGATGATCGACGCCGCGGTGAAGAGCCTCAAGGGCAAGGTCGAGGACAAGGAGGCGCTCAGGAAAGCGCTCAAGGGCGCCAAGTTCGAGTCCACGCACGGGCCGTTCAAGCTGAACACCAACCAGTACCCGATCCAGAACTACTATCTGCGCGTGGTCGGCAAGGACGCCCAGGGGCGCATCGTGAACAAGACCCTGGCAACCATCTTCAAGGACCACGGCGACGCCTACGTCCAGGACTGCCCGATGAAGTAAGCGGGCGAGCCGGCCCATCCGGGGGCGGGGCCGCGGCCCCGCCCTTTTTGTTTTCACCGTTGCCTTTCATGCGCTCATGTCCTTCACGCTGATCCTCGAGCAGTCGCTCAACGGCCTGCAGTTCGGGCTGATGCTCTTCCTGCTCGCCGCCGGCCTCACGCTGGTGTTCGGCATCATGGACATGATCAACCTCGCGCACGGCTCGCTCTACATGATCGGCGCGTTCCTCGCGGCGACGCTCGTGCAGGCCACCGGGTCCTTCACGCTCGGGGTTCTGCTCGCCATCCCTGCTGCCGCGGTGGTCGGCATGGCCCTCGAGATCACGATCCTGCGCACGTTGTACGCGCGCGACCACCTTTCCCAGGTGCTCGCGACGTTCGCTCTGATCCTCATCATCAACGAGGTGGTGCGCATGATCTGGGGCTCGGACATGCCGCTCTCGGCGCCGGAGGCGCTCTCGGGGCCGGTGCAGCTGGTCCCGGGCATGCCTTACTCCGCCTACCGGTTGTTGATCATCGGCGTGGGCCTCGCGGTCGCCGTGCTCCTGTATTTTGTAGTGACCAAGACCCGCATCGGCATGCTGGTGCGCGCAGGGGCATCCAATCGCGAGATGGCGCTCGCCATGGGCGTCAACATCAAGCGCCTTTTCACGCTCGTGTTCGGCTTCGGCGCGGCGCTTTGCGCGATCGCCGGCGCGATGCTCGGCCCCATCTTCGCGGTGCAGGTCGGCATGGGCGAGAACATCCTGATCCTCGCCTTCGTGGTGATCGTAATCGGCGGCATCGGCTCGATCCGCGGCGCGCTGGTCGGCTCGATCCTCGTCGGCATGGTCGACACTATGGGCCGCGCCTTCATGCCGGCCCTGCTGCGCGAAGTGCTTACGCCCGCGTTTGCGAGCGCAGCCGGCCCCGCGATTGCCTCGATCCTCATCTACGTGCTCATGGCCGGCGTGCTGTTCTGGCGCCCGCAGGGCCTTTTCCCGGCGCGCGGATAGGGCCATGAACCGCGCCCTTGTCTTCGGCGTTCTTGTTCTGGCGGTCGCCTTCCCGCTCGCCATGCGGTCGCTTGACCAGGTTTACTACGTCACCATGGCGAGCCGATTCCTCATCTATGCGCTCGCGGCCACCAGCCTCAACCTCGTGCTTGGCTACGGCGGGATGATCTCCTTCGGCCATGCGGCCTTCGTCGGCGCAGGCGCGTACACGGCCTCCGTGATGATCGTCGAAGGATTGCCGAGCGCATGGCTCGCCTGGCCGCTCGCAATGGCGGTGTCGGGGCTGCTGGCACTAGCGATCGGGGCGATCTCGCTGCGCACCCGCGGGGTGTACTTCATCATGATCACCCTCGCCTTCGCGCAGATGATCTACTACCTGACCATCTCGATGAAAGCCTACGGCGGCGACGAAGGCCTCACCCTTACGCAGCGCGCAACGGTCGGGTTCGGGCTCGATCTCAAGGACGACATCACTTTCTACTACGTGGTCCTCGCGATCCTCGTGGCCGCGGTGTATCTCATCTCGCGGCTGGTCGACGCGCGGTTCGGCCGCGTAATCCAGGCGATTCGCGAGAACGAAACGCGCATGGAAGCCATCGGCTACCCGGCCTTTCGCTACAAGCTGGCGGCGTTCGCCCTCGCAGGCGCGCTAGGTGGACTGGCCGGCGCGCTGCTCGCCAACCAGAACAGCTACGTGAACCCGGGCATCCTGCACTGGACCGAGTCCGGCAAGCTCATGATCATGGTGATCCTGGGCGGCGTGGGGCAACTCTATGGCGGGATCATCGGCGCGATCGGCCTGCTCGGGCTGGAAGAACTGCTCGCCAACCACAAGATCGGCTGGCTGGCCGCGATATACCCCAACTACCAGCAGCACTCGCTGCTCGCGGTCGGCCTCGCTCTCCTCGCGGTCGTGCTCTATGCGCCCCAGGGGATTGCGGGCCTCTTCAGCCGGCGGGGCCGCAAGTGACCGGCCCGCTGCTCGAGATCGAAGGCCTGCAGAAGCACTTCGGCGGCGTGGTGGCCACCGATCAGGTCTCCCTCGGTGTGATGCGCGGCGAAATCCACGCCCTGATCGGGCCGAACGGCGCAGGCAAGACCACGCTGATCGCGCAGATCTCCGGCAGCCTCGCGCCTGACGCCGGGCGAATCCTGTTCGGTGGCGCCGACATTACAAGACAGCCTCAGCACACACGCGTCGCCGGTGGCCTCGCGCGCAGCTACCAGATCACCAGCATCTTCAAGCGCTTCAGCGTGACGCAGAACCTCGCGCTTGCGGTGCAGGCGAGGAGCGGGACGAGCTTCAGGTTCTGGCAGCCCGTGGCCCGCGAGACCGCGCTCGAGGACGAGGCGCGCGCAATCGCCGCGCAAGTGGGCCTTGGCGAGCGGGTCGACGCGATCGCGGGCAGTCTCGCGCACGCCGAACAGCGCAGCCTCGAAGTGGGGCTCGCCCTCGCTACCAACCCGAAACTGCTGTTGCTCGACGAGCCGATGGCCGGCATGGGACCGGACGAGTCGCAGCGCATGATCGGCCTGATCCAGGCCCTGCGCGAAAAGGTGTCGGTGCTCCTCGTCGAGCACGACATGGACGCGGTGTTTCGCCTCGCCGACCGCATTTCGGTGCTGGTCAACGGCGCCATCATTGCGACCGGGACGCCGGACGAGATCCGCGTGAACCCGGAAGTGAAACGCGCCTATCTCGGCGACGAGGTGAGTGCGTGAGCGATCTGCTGCTGAAGATCGAGGGGCTGCAGACCGCCTACGGCCAGAGCCAGGTGCTGTTCGGCATCGACCTGGAAATTCGCACCGGCGAAGTCGCCACCCTGCTGGGCCGAAACGGCATGGGTAAGACCACCACGGTGCGCTCGATCATGGGGCTCACACCAGCCACCGGCGGCAAGATCGAGTTGCGCGGTAAACGCATCGAGCGCGCCGAACCGGACGCCATCGGCCGCGCGGGCGTGGCGTTGGTTCCCGAAGGAAGGCAGATCTTCCCCAACCTCACCGTGAAAGAAAACCTCGTCGCGTTTGCGGGCAACCGCAACGGCAGCCGCGACCCCTGGACCGTGGAGAAAGTATTCGCGCTCTTCCCGCGCCTGGCCGAGCGCGCCGCAAACATGGGCAACCAGCTTTCCGGCGGCGAGCAACAGATGCTCGCCATCGGCCGCGCGCTGGCCACCAACCCGCACCTCATGATCCTCGACGAGGCCACCGAAGGCCTCGCGCCGCTGATCCGCGAGGAGATTTGGGAGTGCCTGGCCGAACTGCGACGCGCGGGACAGACCATCCTCGTGATCGACAAATACGTCGAGCGGCTAATCCGCCTGGCCGACCGCCACACCATCATCGAGCGCGGCCGGGTGGCGTGGCAAGGCACCTCGGCCGAGCTCGACGCAGACCACGGGTTGTGGCATCGCTACCTGGGCGTATAGCGGGACGACTCTCATAATTTCACTGATCCAAGGTGGGAACTTCCAAGTCAATCGAATTGTGATACTATTTGTTAACCTTTTGGGTTAACACATTTCAAAGGCCGTGGATTTGAATCTCTAATGCAAATCGAGTTCCCGGACGAGGACTCGCAGACGCTGTTCAATTCGACAAAAGCGTTGACTCGTGCCTTTGGTGCCGACAATGAAAAAGTCGTGCGAAGGCGCCTGGACGATCTGCGCGCCGTACCCACGCTGGAGGCGGCACGCGGCCTGCCGGGAAAGCTCGAGGAACTGAAAGGGGACAGGAAAGGGCAGTTTTCGATGCGTGCGGTGGGGGCGCTTCGACTGATATTCAAGCCATCGGAAGTGCCACCGCCTCAAAAGGACGACGGCGGATTGGATTGGGCTCGAGTCAGAGCCATCACAATATTGGAACTGGGGGACTACCATGATTGACACGCGCTGGACCTACGCGCCCGATATTGTCAGCGCGCCGGGTGAAACACTTCAGGAACTGCTCGACGAACGCGGCATTACCCAGAGGGACCTGGCCGCCCGAATGGGTCGCCCGATCAAAACGATCAACGAGATCGTCAAAGGTAAAGCCAAGATCGTTCCGGATACCGCGGTCGAATTGGAACGCGCGCTCGGCCTACCCGCCTCGTTCTGGAACGAGCGTGAAGCTCACTATCGAGGCTATCTGGCAAGCGTCGATGCCGACAGGCGCGCGTCGCGATGGCTCGGTTGGCTGGACCATCTTCCGCTCAAGGAGATGATGGATGCCGGCGCCCTTCCCCGGCTCCGATCGACCAGTGGCAATCGCAAGGCGTTGCTCGATGCGGCACTGAAGTTCTTTGGTGTCGCAAGTCCGGATGAGTGGAAGAAGATATATGCGCAACCGCAAGCCGCATACCGTCGCACCCTGAAAGATCAGAGCGATGCGGGCGCGATTGCCGCCTGGTTGAGACTCGGTGAATTGCAGGCGGAACAAGGCGATTGCGAGACCTATGACGAGCAGAAGTTCAAGGATGTCATCACCAGGATCAGGGCCTTCACAGTGCAATCGCCCGAGACGTTTCAACCGGAAATGGCTCGACTTTGCGCATCCGCTGGAGTGGTACTCGCG
>CANKMT010000091.1 GCA_947482825.1 Betaproteobacteria bacterium
GCCGCATGCTTCGCCACGATATCGCTCGGCAATTGGCAGTCGCGCCGTGCACAGGAAAAGCGCGACCTCGCTGCGCGATTCGAGGCGGCAGGCCGCGCCGCGCCGATCGCGGTCCCCGGTGCTGCCGAACCGGCCGAAAAGCTGGTCCTGAAGCGTCTGGCCGCAAGGGGCCGGTACTTGCCCCAGTTCACCATCCTTCTCGACAACAAGGTCTATCGCGGCCGCCCCGGCTACTTCGTTATTACGCCGATGCGGCTTCCGGGAGGGTCCATGCATGTGCTGGTCAATCGGGGCTGGGTTGCGGCCGGCGCGAGGCGCGAGAATATCCCGGCCGTGACCACGCCCCCGGGCGAAGTCGAGGTGGAGGGCCTGGGTCTCGACCATGCCCCACGCGTGCTCGCCGCCGGCAGCGGGCCGCCGGCCGGTCGCGTGTGGCAGAGCCTTACATTCGACGAGTTTTCCAAGTGGTCGGGACTCGCGCTCCAGCCTGTTTTCCTCGAGCAGCACTCGCAGACCCCGGATGGCCTTGTGCGCGACTGGCCGAAGGCCGATTTCGGCATCGAAAAGCACACGAGCTACGCGATCCAGTGGTACCTGATTGCGGCCTTTTCCATTGCAGCATTCATCGTCCTGAGTTTTGAACGTGCCCGACCCGCGTCCCGCTGATCCTGTCCGCCGTGGCCGCATCAAGCTGCTTGCGCTTGCCGCGTTCTTTGCGCTGCCCGTAGTGGCGGGGTATGTGGCCTATTTTTTCGACCTCGCGCCGGGGACCACCGCCAACTACGGCACGCTTGTCCCCGCGCGACCGTTGTCAGACCTGCCGCTGCAAGGCGTGGACGGCCGTCAATTCCGCTTCTCCGAATTGCGCGGAAAATGGGTTCTCGTCCAGTTCGACTCGGGCGCCTGCAGCGAATATTGCGAGCGCAAGCTCTACTTCATGCGGCAAGTCCGCAAGGCGCTCGGCAAGGACACGCCGCGCGTCGAAAGGGTTTGGCTGCTCACCGATGCCCAGGCGCCCTCGCCCAGGCTTTTGCAGGCCATCGAGGGCACGCGATTGGCGCTCACCGCGGCCAGCCCGATTGCGGGCGAGTTTCCTGCAGAGCGCGCGGCTGCCGAGCATGTCTATCTCATCGACCCGCACGGCAACCTGATGATGCGTTTTCCGCGCGACCCGGATCCTTCCCGCATGCTCAAAGACCTGCAGCGGCTGATGAAAGTCTCGACGATCGGTTGATGCAGAAGATGCGCTCCTATCGCCTGCTCGTCCTTGCCTGCGTCTGCCTCACGTTCATCGTGGTGGTCGTCGGCGCCTATGTGAGGCTCTCGGACGCGGGATTGGGCTGCCCGGACTGGCCGGGCTGCTACGGGAAGCTCACGCCGGCCAGCGCCGAAAGCCACATCAAGCGCGCCGTCGAAGAGCAGGGCGGCACTCACGGACCTGTGTCGATGCCGAAAGCCTGGAAGGAAATGGGCCATCGCTACCTCGCCGGGTCGTTGGGCCTGCTGATCCTTGCGGTGGCCGTCCTCGCGTGGCTTCGCCGTAGATTGCTCGGCCAGTCGCCTCTGTTGGCCATCGCAATTGTCGTGGTCGTTGCTTTCCAGGCAACATTGGGCAAATGGACGGTCACCATGCTGCTCAAGCCGGCGATCGTCACCAGCCACCTGATCGGCGGGATGACCACGCTCGCACTTCTTGCGTGGCTTGCCGTGCGCCAGTGGCCGCTCAAGGCGGCGGAGGACGCCTCCTGCGTGAAGGCGCAGCATTCGTTCGCCGTCGTGGCGCTGGCCACCCTTTGCGTTCAGATCGTCCTCGGAGGCTGGGTCAGCACCAACTATGCGGCGCTCGCGTGCCCGGACCTGCCGCTCTGCCGCGGGGCGGTCGTACCGGCAATGGACTTCGGCAATGCATTCCACGTCGTCCGGGAGCTTGGCATGACGCCGGATGGCACACTCTTGTCGGCGGATGCGCTGGTGGCCATCCACTGGACCCATCGCATGTTTGCGCTCCTGGTGGCCGCAATATTGGGAGTGCTGGCGCTCCGCTTGATGAAGACCGTCGGCGCCCGCCTCCCGGGGCTCCTCTTGCTGGGCGGGCTGGTCGCGCAACTCCTGCTCGGGCTGGGCAACGTCGTGTTCGGCCTGCCGCTCGGTCTCGCAGCCGCACACAATGCCGGGGCCGCACTACTGCTGGTGCTGTTGGTCGTGATAAACTACGTTACATTCCATGGACTTGCGCTTCGCCTCGGCGAAACCCAAGCGCCTCACGCCTGACCCGACCTGCCGACGCCCCCGCGTGTCTTCCGAAGCCCTTAATCCCGCAACGCCGCGCCCGCTCCTCCACAAGGTGCGGTCGTTCTACGCGCTGACCAAGCCGCGGGTCGTATCGCTCATCGTATTCACTGCAGTAATAGGCATGTTCCTTGCCACTCCGGGAATGGTCCCGCTGCAAGTGTTGCTGGCGGGCACAGTCGGCATCGCGTTGGTCGCCGGCGCCGCCGCCGCGGTCAATTGCCTCGTCGAGCAGAAGATCGATGCCCTTATGCGCCGCACAAGCTGGCGCCCGTTGCCGCGGGGCGACCTCACGCCGTTGCAGACGCTCGTGTTCGCTGGCGCAGTCGGCGGACTCGGGCTTTGGCTGCTGAACACGTTCGTCAATCCGTTGACCATGTGGCTTACGCTTGGCACCTTTGTGGGCTACGCGATCGTCTATACGGTGATCCTCAAGCCGGCCACGCCCCAGAACATCGTGATCGGCGGGGCCTCCGGCGCCATGCCCCCGGTGCTTGGATGGGCTGCGGTGACCGGCGAGGTGACCACCGAGGCGATGATGCTTTTCCTCATCATTTACACGTGGACGCCGCCGCATTTCTGGGCGCTCGCGCTCTACCGGACCGAGGAGTACGCGAAAGCCGGCCTCCCGATGCTTCCCGTGACGCATGGGCAGAAATTCACCCGCCTTCATGTCCTGCTTTACACGCTCATCATGTTCGCCGCGTCGCTGCTGCCCTTTGTCGTGCGCATGAACGGCTGGCTCTACCTTGGTGCGGCGCTCGTCCTTGGCGGGATCTTCATCGCCTATGCGGTCCGGATCTACGTCGACTACAGCGACGACCTCGCGCGCAGGACGTTCCGGTATTCGATCGTCTACCTCTCGCTGCTTTTTGCGGCGCTGCTCGCCGATCACTACCTTGTGGCGTAGGCTCGCTGCACTCATCGCGGCGTGTCTGTCGCTCGCCGCCTGTGATGGCGGGGGGCCGAAGTTCAGGAACGTGGACGTCACGGGCGCCGACTACGCCAAAAGCTTCGCGCTGACCGACCACAACGGCAAGCCGCGCACGCTCGCCGATTTCCGCGGCAAGGTGGTGGTCGTATTCTTCGGTTTCACCCGGTGCCCGGACGTCTGCCCGACCACGCTGTCCGAACTCAAGGCGGTCATGCAGAAACTGGGGTCCGATGCCGACAAGGTGCAGGTCCTGTTCATCACCCTGGACCCGGAGCGCGATTCGCAGCAGGTGCTCGCCCAGTACGTGCCCGCATTCGACGCACGGTTCCTCGGACTGCACGGCGATGCGGCGACGACGCAGAAGACGGCAAAGGACTTCAAGATCTTCTACGAAAAGCGTGCCGGGTCGAGCCCCGAGAGCTACACGATCGACCACACCGCGGCCAGCTACGCCTTCGGCCCCGATGGGCGCCTGCGCCTGTACGTAAAGCACGACCAGCTCGGGACGCTTGTCGAGGACATCCGGACTTTGCTCAAAGAGCGGACGTAGAAAGTAGAACGGGCGTGAATCCACGGCCGTTTGCTATTCCCTTGGGCCTGATCGCGGCCGGCGCTCTCTTCAGGCCGGAACCGGCCCCATGACCTTGCGCATCTTGTCCAGTGCCTTGGCCTCGATCTGGCGGATGCGCTCGGCCGAAACCTTGAACTCGGCGGCGAGGTCATGCAACGTGAGGCCGTCCTTTTCCCGCAGCCAGCGCGACTCGACGATGCGGCGACTGCGTGCATCAAGGCTGTTCAGCGCTTTGGCCAGGCCCTCCGCGCGCAGGCGCTCGGACTGCTCGGCTTCGAGCAATTTCGACGGCTCGGCATTTGCGTCCGCGGCGAGGTAATTCACCGGCGCATAGCCTTCGTCATCGTCCTCGGCCTCGAAAGTCGTTTCCTGGCCCGCCAGGCGCATTTCCATTTCGGAGACTTCCTCCGGCTTGACCTTGAGCTCCCGCGCCATGCGGCCCACATCCTCGGGCGACATCGTACCCAGCCCCTGCTTCATCGAGCGCAAGTTGAAGAAGAGCTTTCTTTGCGCCTTGGTGGTGGCCAACTTGACCAGCCTCCAGTTGCGCAGGATGTACTCGTGCATCTCGGCCTTGATCCAGTGGATCGCGAATGAGACAAGGCGCACGCCGCGGTCCGGGTCATAACGCTTCACGGCTTTCATGAGGCCGATATTGCCTTCCTGGATCAGGTCGGCATGCGGCAGGCCGTAGCCAAGGTAGCCGCGTGCAGTCGACACGACCAGACGCAGGTGCGACAACACCAACTCGCGGGCCGCGCCAAGATCGTCATTCTCGCGGTACCGGCGTGCGAGTTGCTGCTCCTGCTCCATTGAAAGGAGCGGGAACCGGTTCACCGTCTGGATATAGGTATCCAGGCTCCCGGCCGGCATCGGGACCGGGAATTGCGCCGGCAGACTAAGCGTTCCTTGCATCGCGTGATCTCCTTTAGGGGAATTCTAGCACTCTCGGAGTTAGAGTGCTAACCGAGCCGAAAGTTCCCTGCCTGAGGGATCAAGGTGAATAGCTTGGCTCTATACCCCGTAAGTAGATGCTTACTGACAAGTATGCCCCGAGCCACCCGAGGACACTCGCGAACGCAGCAACTGCCAAGGCATCCCCCGGGGCAAGGAAGCTGAGTTCAAAAGTCGAGCCGTAAGTCTCGGACAGCGCCAATACGCCCCGGTTCAACAGGGCGAGGCCGCCAGCCAGGATCGCCAGTCCGACCCCGCCGCCCGCCAACCCCTGCAAGGCGCCCACGTAATAGAACGGACGGCGGACGAACGAATCGGACGCGCCGAGGAGCTTTGCGACCTCGATCTCCTCCCGCTGCATCAGGACCTGCAGCCGGATCGTATTGAAGGTGACAGCGATCATGCCAGTTGAAAGCAACAGCCCGACGAACGCGACGGTCATGCGCCCGATCTCGATCAACGCGGCCAGCCTTCGCGCCCAACCCGAGTCAGCCTGCACGTGCCCGACCCCTGGGCGCTTGCGCAGGTCTGCCGCGAGCGCGTCGAGCTCCGGCGGCAGGTTCTCGCGCAGCCGCGCGACCAATGAATCCGGCAACGGGTTCTGCCCGAGCGCCGCGGCCACTTCCGCGATGCCTTCAGTCTTGTTGAGCTCGGCGAGGGCTGCTTCCTTCGACACGAACCGGAAGGATCCAACCCGGGCGTCGGTTCGGAGCGCCTTCTCCAGGGCCTCGCGGTCCGCGGGCTTCGCACCCGCGTCGAGGAAAATGCTCATCTGGGGCTCGAGCGAAAATCGCGCGGCGACGCCTTGGAGGTTGACGAGAAGCACATAGCCTCCGGCGGGCAGCGCGAGAGCAATCCCGATCACCAGAACGTTCAGGAGGCTCGAGGCGCGCTGCATCGCAAGCTTGCGCAGGGCGCCTCGGAACGCCTGCGCGTGCTGCGAGAGCCACGCATTCATGCGGGATCGCCGCCTTCGACAAGCCGGCCCTGCTCGAGCTTGAGCACGCGCTTGCCCGAACGCCCGATCAGGGCGAGGTCGTGCGTCGCAATGAGGACCGTGACGCCGACCTGCTGGAACGAAAGGAAGATCTGCAGGATCGCCTCGGCGGAGTCCGCGTCGAGGTTGGCCGTGGGCTCGTCGGCGATCAGCACCGACGGCCGGTTGGCCACCGCGCGCGCAATGGCAACGCGTTGCTGCTCGCCGCCCGAAAGCTGGATCGGGTTGAGTTTCTCGCGGGCGCTCAGGCCCACCTTGTCAAGCGCCGCGCGGGCGCGCCTCGCGGCCTCCCTGGGCGTGAAACCGCTGAAAGAGAGCGGCAACAGGACGTTGTCGAAAACGCTGCGGTCGTAGAGCAGTTTCTGGTCCTGGAACACCAGGCCGAGGTTGCGCCTCAGGAAGGGGACGGCTGCGGGCTTGATCGCCGACACGTTCTGGCCGTTGACGATGACCGAGCCGCTGGTCGCGCGCTCGATGACGGGAATCAGCTTGAACAGCGTCGACTTTCCCGCACCCGAGCGCCCAGTCAGGAAGACGAGTTCGCCGGCCTCGATCGTGAAGCTGACGTTGGAGAGCGCCTCCTGGCCGCCGGGATAGCGCTTGGAAGCGTTGGAAAACCTAATCAACGAGCGCCTCGACGAAATCGCGCGCGCTGAACGGCCGAAGGTCGTCGATGCCCTCGCCGACCCCGATGAAATAGAGCGGCAGCGGACGCGCTTTTCCCTCCTTGGCGCGCGAGTACGCGATAGCCGCCACGACGCCGCCCTTGGCCGTGCCGTCGAGCTTTGTGAGCACCAGCCCGGTGAGCCCGACGGCATCGTCGAAGGCCTTTACCTGGTTCAGCGTGTTCTGCCCGGTATTCGCGTCGAGAACGAGGATCACTTCGTGCGGAGCGTCCGGCAGGACCTTCGCGATGACCCGCTTCACTTTCCGGATCTCGTCCATGAGGTGAGGCTGCGTCGGCAGGCGGCCCGCGGTATCGGCGAGCACGATGTCGATCTTGCGCGCAATAGCGGCGCTCACCGCGTCGAAGATTACGGCGCTCGGATCGCCCGAGTCCTGCGCAATCACCGTGATGTTGTTGCGCTCGCCCCAGATGACGAGCTGCTCACGCGCCGCCGCGCGGAACGTGTCGCCGGCCGCAAGCAGGACCGACTTTCCCTGCGCCTGGAAGTAGCGCGCGAGCTTGCCGATCGAGGTGGTCTTGCCTGCGCCGTTCACCCCCGCGATCATGATCACGAGGGGCCTCGCGCGCGCGAGCGACAGCGGCTTCTCCAGCGTCGAGACGAGCTTGAGCATCTCATCCTTCAGAAGGGCCTTGAGCGCCACCGCATCCGTGACGCCTTCCTTGCGCACGCGGCCGCGCAACGCTTCGAGGATGCGCGTCGTGGCGTCCACGCCGCAGTCGGCACGCAAGAGCACCGATTCGAGCTCTTCGTAAAGAGCATCGTCGATTTTGCCGCGCGAGAACAACCCGCCGATGGCCTCGCGCGTGCGCGACAGTCCGGACTTGAGTCGCTCGGTCCAGGACGGGCTGTCCTGCGCAGTTTTCTTGGGGAAGCCGAACATTGGGGGTGAGCGGCGGGGAAAGCCGCTAAGATAGGCCTGCATTTTAGCAAACGCATCCACCCGATCTTGGCGAAATCGAGCGAAGCCTCAAGCGGCCGCGTGCGCATCATCGGCGGGCTGTGGAAAAAGAGCGTGCTGCGCTTCCCCGCGGCAGATGACCTGCGGCCCACGCCCGACCGGGTGCGCGAAACGCTCTTCAACTGGCTGGGCCAGGACCTGAATGGCCTCGACTGCCTGGACCTATTCGCCGGCAGCGGGGCTCTGGGCTTCGAGGCCGGTTCGAGGGGCGCCGAGCGCGTCGTGCTCGTCGAGCAGGACCGCGGCGCCGTTGGAGCCCTGCGCGACAATGCCGTGAGGCTTTCCGCCTCGACCCTCGAAGTCGTCCCCGGCGACGCCAACGCCTACCTGTCCACGACACAAGACCGGTTCGACGTGGTTTTCCTCGACCCCCCCTTCAGGCAGAATGTGCTCCCCGAACTTCTCGGGCGGCTGCATCGAGTGCTGAAGAGCGGCGCGCGTGTCTATGTCGAAGCGCCTTCACCGGTGGAGGTCGCCGGCAAGCAGCAGGGATGGCGCGAGCTGAAACGCAGTCGCGCAGGACAGGTCAGTTTTCAATTGCTGGAGTGGAATGATGATAGGAGCGGTTTACCCGGGGACGTTTGATCCCCTCACGCGCGGACACGAAGACCTGGTCAGGCGGGCGTCGGTGATCTTCGGCTCAGTCATCGTCGGCGTGGCCGACAGCCGCGCGAAGAAGCCGTTCTTCACGCTGACTGAGCGCGTCGATATCGCGCGCGAAGTGCTCAAGGACCTCAAGAACGTCAAGGTCGTGGGCTTCAGCGGGTTGCTGATCAATTTCATCCATGAGCACAACGCCCGCGTTATCATGCGCGGGCTGCGGGCCGTTTCCGACTTCGAATACGAATTCCAGCTCGCAGGGATGAACCGCAACCTCTACCCGGACGTGGAAACCGTTTTCCTCACGCCCTCCGAGCAGCACATGTTCATTTCGGCGACGTTGGTGCGCGAGATCGCCACCCTCGGCGGCGACGTCTCCAAGTTCGTGCACCCGCTGGTGCGCGACAAACTCAGGGAGAAAGTGACGTCCCTGGGTGGCTGAAGGATGCCCCTATTTCTGGCATACGGAGCAGTGGAACGTCGCGCGCTGCCCCATAACGGTTCGGCGAATCGGGGTGCCGCACGTCCTGCACGGTTCCCCGGTGCGGCCGTAGACCCAGTAGTTCTGCTGCGCGTAACCCGAACTGCCGTCGCTTTGAACGAAATCCCGCAGGCTCGAGCCGCCGGCGCGAATCGCCTCCTCGAGCGTCTGCTTCACTTGCGCCACGAGTTTCGCACAGCGCGCGGCCGAAACCCTGCCGGCCGGCGTCGAAGGGCGAATGCCCGCGCGATAGAGACTCTCGTTGGCGTAGATGTTGCCAACGCCGACAACATTCTTCGCATCCATCAGGAAATTCTTGATCGCCACGCGATGGCCACGCGATAGCGCGTGCAACAGCTTTGCGTTGAACGCAGCAGACAAGGGTTCTACACCGAGGTTTACCAGCAGTTTGTGGGCTTGCGGATCGTCACCCGTCCAAAGCACGGCCCCGAACCTGCGTGGATCGCGCAGCCGCAGCATCCGCTTGCCTACTGTGAGGTCGAAATGGTCGTGCTTTGCGGGCAATTCGCCAGGCTGAACAATCCGCAAGCTTCCCGACATGCCCAGATGCAGGATCAGCGAGCCCCTGCCGCAGTCGAGGAGGATGTACTTTCCGCGGCGCTTGACCGAAAGGATCGTGCATCCGGTGAGCCCTGCGACCTCGGATGGCACGGCCCATCGCAGGCGAGGCTCGCGCACCTCGACGCCGGTAATGGTGCGGCCTTTGAGGTGAGGTTCGATCCCTCGGCGAGTGATCTCTACTTCGGGGAGTTCGGGCATGGCAGAACTTTGTGTCCAGCCCTTGGTCGAAGGCGGGTAGATTGCGTGGTCCGCGCTTGTGCGGAGCGGCAAATATACCTAATATGCCCCGTGACCGACAGCGCGACCCGCCCTCCCTCCGCCCTGTGTTGATTCAACAGCTCCTGCAACTTCTCCGCTCGCCCGCTATGGCACTCCGCTTGGTTTCCGCAGCCTTGGCGATTTTGTTTGCGTCCAACGTGCTCGCTCAGGCGAACGCCAAAGACGAGGACGATGACGACGACGAGCCGGCGCCGACGGCGTCGGCGACCCCAGCACCTAAACAGGACGATCCTGCGCTGCCCAAGCAGGACCTCACTCAGCCGGTCCTGCTTGGCCTGCTCCTCGCCGAGATCGCCGCGCAGCGCGACAACTCGGGATATGCCGCGCAAACCTACGTCGAACTGGCCAAGCGCACACGCGATCCACGGATCGCCAGGCGCGCCACCGAAATTGCCAACTTCGCGAGGCTGCCCGCGCTTGCGCTCGAATCGGCCAGGATCTGGTACGAGGCCGAACCGTCTTCGCCGCAAGCGGTGCAAACCATCGGCGGCCTGCTCATCCGGGCGCAACGCGTCGATGAGGCCGAACCTTTCCTGATGAAGCTGTTCTCGAGCAATGAAGCGGCTGCCGTCAACGGCTTCATGCAGATCAACCGGTTCCTTGCGCAAAATCCGGACAAGGCGGCCAATCTCGCAATAGTGAAGAGGATGGCGCAGTCCTATTCTTCACTGCCGCAAGCGCACTTTGCGGTCGCGCAGGCCGCCGTGGCGGCGGAGGAAGAGGCCCTAGCGCTCGTCGAAGTCCGCCGTGCCGGGGAACTGAAGCCGGATTGGGACTTGGCGGCCGTGTTCGAGGCACAGCTTCTGCAGCAAAAGTCGCCGGCGCAAGCGCAGGCGCGCCTTTCGGCCTACCTGAAGTCGTACCCGGGTTCGCGCGAGGCGGGCCTCAACTACGCGCGTCTGCTGGTCCTCGACAAAAAGCTGCCCGAAGCGCGCGCCCAGTTCGAGTCGTTGCTGAAGGCGCACCCCGACAACGCCGACGTCCTTTACGCAGTGGGCCTGCTTTCGGTCCAGCTCAAGGACTACGAGTCAGGTGAAAAATACCTCAGCCAGTTGCTCGACACGCGGTTCCGTGACAAGAACGGGGTGCGATTCACCCTGGGGCAGGTGGCGGAAGAAAGGAAGGATCTGCCCGGCGCACTCAAATGGTATTCGCAGATCGAGTCTGGCGAACAGTTCATCCCTTCGCGCCTGCGCTATGCGCAAATTCTGTCCAAGCAGGGCAAGCTTGCAGAGGCGCGGGATTTCCTTCGCAACGTGAACGCGGGAGAACAGCAGACCCAGATGCTGATCGCCGAGGCCCAGCTTCTGCGGGAAGTCAACCAGAACGCCGAGGCATTCAAGGTCCTCGACACCGCCCTTGCGGCGCAACCCGACCAGCCCGACCTGCTTTATGACCGCGCGTTGACGGCGGAGAAGCTGGGGCGTTACGACATCCTCGAAGCCGACCTGACGAAACTCATCGCGATCCGGCCGGACCATGCGCATGCCTACAATGCGCTCGGCTACTCGTACGCCGACCGGAACGTGCGCCTGGACGAAGCGAAGAAGCTGATCGAGAAAGCGATGGCCCTGGCGCCGGAGGATCTCTACATCGTCGATAGCATGGGTTGGGCTGCCTATCGCATGGGCGATATTCCGCGGGCGCTCGAGTACCTTCGCCGCGCCTACAAGGGCCGTCCCGACGGCGAGATCGGGGCACACCTCGGCGAGGTCCTCTGGGTGTCGGGCGATCGCGCCGAGGCCGAACGCATCTGGAAGGAAGCCCTGCAGGTGGCGCCCGAAAACGAAGTGCTGCAAAAAACCATCAAGCGTTTCAAGCCCTGACGCGCTCGCGCGCCGACGTTCGGCCATCCCCCGTGAGGCTTTTGATCCGCGCTCTTGCAGTCACCACAGCGCTCGCCGCCGCCGGGTGCGCGGAGTTGCGCCCGCTCGGGTCACAAGAGATCGCCGAATTCGAACTCGCGGGGCGCATTGCGACGCGTTATCGTGACGAGGCGGCAAGCGGCAACGTCGCCTGGCGGCATTCGGAGCATGCCGACGAGCTGCTGATCACGACGCCGGTCGGTACGAGCGTGGCACGGGTCCTGCGCAACGGCAGTGAATTCGTGCTTACCACTTCCGAGCCGCGCGACTACCGCGCACTGGATGCCGAGACGCTCACCGAGCAGGTGCTCGGCTTTCGCATCCCGCTCACGGGCCTGACCGACTGGGTGCGCGGAAGGGCGGTGGAAGGATCGCTTGCGAGCGCCACGCGCGACAAGGAAGGCCGCCTTGCCACGCTCGACCAGCACGGCTGGCGTGTCGAGTACCAGGAGTATCGTGCCGATGGTTTGCCTACGCGGTTGAAGCTCACTTATCCCGGCCTCGAGCTGCGCCTGGCCATCCATGAGTGGAAACTGGGCCCGCAAGTCCGCTAGACGAGAGAACAACCCTCCCATGGACTGGCATCTGGCGCCCGCGAAGCTCAACCTTTTCCTGCACGTGCTCGGGCGCAGGCAGGATGGATACCATCTCCTGCAGACGGCGTTCCGCCTCATCGACCGGGCCGACGAGGTGGGAATCGCGGCGCGCGACGACGGGCTCATCCGCCGGATCGACGAAACGCCCGGTGTGGAGGCAGAAACGGATCTCTGCCTTCGAGCGGCCCGTGCGCTGCGCGACAAGGCCCTCACCCGCTTCGGTCCTGCCGCGGAGCGCCTGGGTGCGGACATCGGGCTCAGAAAGCACCTCCCGATCGGCGGCGGACTCGGTGGCGGATCATCGGACGCCGCGACAGTCCTCCTCGTGCTCAACCGGGACTGGAAGCTCGCCTTCAATCGCCAGGACTTGATGGACATCGGGCTGGGTCTGGGCGCCGACGTCCCGGTATTCATCTTCGGCAAGTCAGCCCTCGGCGAAGGGGTCGGCGAGCGCCTCACGCCGCTTTCACTCCCCCCCGCCTGGTACCTGGTGCTGATGCCGCAAGTGTCGGTATCTACAAAAGAAATCTTCTCTTCCAGCGCGTTGACACGGGATACGAAACCACTCAAAATACGGCCCTTTTTGCCGGGTCAGGGGAAAAACGATCTGGCGCCGGTCGCAACCGCCCTTTACCCGGAGATCGCCGGGCACCTGGAGTGGCTTTCAAAACACGGGGATGCGCGGATGACGGGATCGGGGGCGTGTGTTTTCGCGGGGTTCGAAACGCTAGCCCAGGCACGCGCGGTCGAGGCGCAGTTGCCGCAGGCAATGCAGGGATTCGTTGCCCGCGGGCTCGACGAGCATCCGCTCCGGGAGTGGGTTGCGGACTCCGGGGTCGGGCAGGCATAGATTTGGCAGGACCGGCAGTACAAGTTTTGGGGAGTCGCCAAGCTGGTTAAGGCACCGGATTTTGATTCCGGCATGCGAAGGTTCGAATCCTTCCTCCCCAGCCACGATTGACGTTGCAGGGTTCATGAAGGTTCGAGAGTCTGGGACATGGCCAACCTGATACCGACGAGGGCGCTGGATCGCTTGATGGTATTCACGGGCAACGCCAATCCGCGGCTCGCCCAGGATGTCGTCAAGCACCTGAACATCGGCGTCGGCCGCGCGATCGTCGGCAAATTTTCCGACGGCGAAGTGATGGTCGAGCTGCTCGAGAACGTGCGGGGCAAGGACGTGTTCGTGCTGCAGCCCACGTGCATGCCGACCAACGACAGCCTCATGGAGTTGATGGTGATGGTCGACGCGCTGAAGCGCTCGTCGGCCGCGCGGGTCACCGCTGCGATTCCCTACTTCGGGTACGGAAGGCAGGACCGGCGGCCGCGTTCGGCGCGGGTGGCGATCAGCGCCAAGATCGTGGCCAACATGCTCACCGCGGTGGGCGTGGCCCGTGTGCTGACGATGGACCTGCATGCGGACCAGATCCAGGGATTCTTCGACATCCCGGTCGACAATATTTACGCGGCGCCGGTATTGCTCGGCGACGTGTGGAAGCAGCGCTACGAGAACCTGATCGTGGTCTCGCCGGACGTCGGCGGCGTGGTGCGGGCGAGGGCGCTGGCCAAGCGCTTGGAGTCGGACCTGGCGATCATCGACAAGCGCCGGCCCAAGGCCAATGTGTCGGAAGTCATGAACATCATCGGCGAGGTCGAGGGCCGCACGTGCGTGATCATGGACGACATGGTCGACACCGCGGGAACGCTTTGCAAGGCCGCACAGGTTCTCAAGGAGGAAGGCGCCACCAAAGTGGTCGCCTATTGCACGCACGCCGTGCTCTCGGGGGGCGCGGTGGCGCGCATCGCGGAGTCCGACATGGACGAGCTGGTGGTCACCGACACGATCCCCTTGCGCGAGGACGCGCGGGCCTGCCAGAAGATCCGGCAGCTGTCGGTCGCCGGCTTGCTGGCGGAGACGATATTGAGGATTTTCAGCGAAGACTCGGTGAGCTCGCTGTTCGTTGAATGATTTTTAAGGAGGGTGCGGGGGGAAACCCTGCGTCCTCTCCACAAACGCGTGCCTGGTCGCGGGCCGCGTAATTTCAGGAGCAGTTCATGAAGATCGAAGTCAGCGCCAAAAAGCGCCCATTGCAGGGAACGGGTGCGAGCCGCCGTCTGCGCAATGCCGGGAAAGTGCCCGGCATCGTATACGGAGGCAACACAGAGCCGGTGAATATCGAGCTCGACCACAAGGAGCTCGCGCAGAACCTCTCGCGCGAAGCCTTTCATGCGTCGATCCTGACGCTCGACCTCGAAGGCCAGAAGGAGGCGGTGCTGCTGCGCGCCTTTAACATGCACCCGTTCAAGCTCCAGGTGCAGCACATCGATTTCCAGCGCGTCGTCAAGGACCGCAAGATCCACATGAAGGTGCCGCTGCACTTCGTCAACGCGGAGCAGTCGCAGGCCGTCAAGGAGCAGGGCGGCGTGGTCAGCCACGTGCTGAACGAGCTCAACATCACCTGCCTGCCGGACGACCTGCCCGAGTTCATCGAGATCGACATGTCAAAGGCAACCGTGGGCTACTCGGTGCACGCCAAGGACATCGTGCTGCCCAAAGGCGTCGAGGCCGTGCTGCACAAGAGGGAAAATCCGGTGGTCGTGTCGGTGCTGGTGCCGCAGCTCGCGGTTGTCGAGGAAGACACCACTGCAGCCGCCGCGCCGGCCGCAGGCGATGTCCCGGCCAGCAAGCAGGCCGAGGCTGCCAAGGATGGCGACAAGGCTGCGGACGCGAAAGGCGGCGCCAAACCCGCTGCCGGCGCGAAAGCCGCTGGTGGCGACAAGAAAGACAAAAAGTAAACCAGGCGCCCAGGAAGGGCGGCAAGGGCGCACCCGTCCTTGCCGCTTTTTTTTGAAACATGGCCATCCGTCTAATTGTCGGCCTGGGGAACCCGGGCAAAGAGTACGAAGCCACGCGGCATAACGCGGGCTACCGGCTGGTCGAGCGGTTTGCCGACGCGAAGCGCGTCGCGATGAAGAAGGAAGGCAAGTACTTCGGCATTTCTGGCCGCGACGAATTCTCGGGCGCGTGGTTGCTGATGCCCACGACGTTCATGAACCTGTCGGGTAAATCAGTCGGAGCGCTGGCCGGATTCTTCAAGATCGCGCCGAACGAGATCCTCGTCGCGCACGACGAGCTCGATTTTCTGCCCGGCGTGGTGAAGATGAAACTGGGCGGCGGCGTAGGCGGCCACAACGGCCTCAAGGACATTTCGGCCCAATTGGGCACTAACGATTACTGGCGCCTGCGCTTCGGAATCGGCCATCCGGGTGATCGCGACCTGGTTTCCGATTACGTGCTCAGCAAGCCCTCGAAGCTCGACCGCGAAGCGATCGAAGAGACAATCGACCGCGTGCTCGAAATCCTGCCCCTCGCAATCGATGGCGACGTCGAGCGCGCGATGCATAAACTGCACACCAAACCCAAACCACCGAAAGAACCCCCGGTGAAGGAGCCTGCGTGAGTCTCAAATGCGGCATCGTTGGCCTGCCCAACGTCGGCAAGTCCACGCTTTTCAATGCGCTGACCAAGGCCGGCATCGCGGCGGAGAATTATCCATTTTGCACGATCGAGCCGAACGTCGGCATCGTCGAGGTGCCGGACCCGCGCCTTGGCAACCTTGCGGCGATCGTCAAGCCGCAGAAAGTCCTGCCTGCGGTGTGCGAGTTCGTCGATATCGCCGGTCTCGTTGCCGGCGCGTCCAAAGGCGAGGGCCTGGGCAACCAGTTCCTTGCCAACATTCGCGAAACCGATGCGATTGCCCACGTCGTGCGCTGCTTCGTCAACGAGAACGTGGTCCATGTCGCGGGCAAAGTCGATCCCGTCTCGGACATCGAGACGATCAACACCGAACTCGCGCTCGCCGACCTCGCCACGGTCGAGAAACAGTTGTCGAAAAACGTGAAGCTCGCCAAGACCGGCGGCGACAAGGAGGCGCAGCGCCTGGTCGCGGTGCTCGAGAAAGTCCAGAAGGCGCTCGACCAGGGATTGCCGGCGCGCACGGTGGACCTCGCCAAGGAGGAACTCGTCGTGATCCGGCCGTTGTTCCTTCTCACGATGAAGCCGACGATGTATGTCGCCAACGTCGATGAAAAGGGTTTCCACGACAACCCGCTGCTCGATGCGGTGGAGGCGCACGCGAAAAAGGAAGGCGCCCCCGTCGTTGCGATCTGCGCGGCCATCGAATCGCAGATGGGCGACCTCGAGGACGAGGACAAGAAGATCTTCCTCGAAGACCTGGGACTTGAAGAGCCGGGCCTCAACCGCGTGATTCGCGCGGGCTACAAGCTCATGGGATTGCAGACCTACTTTACCGCCGGCGTGAAGGAAGTGCGCGCATGGACGGTCGCGATCGGCGCCACCGCACCGCAGGCTGCAGGCGTGATCCACACCGATTTCGAGCACGGCTTCATTCGTGCGGAAGTCATCGCCTATCCCGACTTCATTGCAGGCAAGGGCGAGCACGGCGCGAAAGAAGCCGGCAAGATGCGCGTCGAAGGCAAGGAGTATGTGGTGCATGACGGGGATGTCATGCACTTTCGCTTCAACGTCTGAACGAGGCGCGGCCCCTGCTCGCCGACCTGGATACAACGCCATCTGTACAACGCCATCTCTTGCCGCGGCGATCCGGCTCGGTTCCTGGCTGCGCAACGAGGCGCAGGCCAACGACACCGATCGCGTGCCAACGAAGCGGATTTACCAGTACGGTTCGAACTCTTCACTTGCGCAAGCTGGAAATTGTTGACGAGTCCTCCCACGAACACCTTCAACCGGGATGTCCGGGATATGGCTCTTATAGCGTGGCGGCCTGCAGGCGGATCGTGTCCCGAGGCGCCGCCGCCTTTCCATGGTTACGGATGGTGATGTCGACGTCGCAGCCAAGCCGCGTCAGCAGACGCATCAGGCGCTCGACCGACACGTCGCGGAATTGACCATTCAGCAGCCGCGAAACGTCCGGCTGACTGAGGCCCATGCGTTTGGCCGCCGCGACCTGAGTCAGCTCTTGCGCGGTGATGACCCCCTGAATCCGGGTCACCAGTTCCGCTTTAAGCAGATGGGTTTCGGCATCGGGGAATCCGAGATCGGCAAAAACGTTCTTCGTGCCGCGCGTAATGCGGGTATCTGGGTCTTTTTTCATGATGATTTTCCTTTTTCAAGCTGCGCCTTGTAATCGGCCTCGGCTGACTTGAGCCGCCGCTGGATTAAATCCATGTCTTCGGTCGGTGTCTTGATTCCCGACTTCGACTTCTTCTGAAATGCGTGCAGGACATAGACCGCCGTCGCAAACTTCACCGTGTACACCGCCCGGAAGGTGTCGCCCACATGGTCGGCAACAAGCTCCAACACGCCCGCCCCGCCAAAGCCCCTGAGCGGCTTAGCGCTGCCATGCTTCAGGCCGATCTGCGCCTGATACAGCGCGTAGCCCATCGCGTCCTGCACGGGATCCGGAAATTCCCGGAAGTCCTTGTAGCTCGAACCGATCCATGAGACGGGTTTGATGGTGACACCGGACATTTCAAGAATATGGCGGAAACACCATATAAAGTCAAGCCATTCGAGTGAATGCCCGGTGAGCATGGGCTACCTGCCGCCTTGCCGGACGGCGCCCGCGAGCCGCGGAGCGAGAAACCGCAGGGAACAGTCTGTCAGGCCTTCACGCTGCTCAAGCGCAGCATCAGCGTCATCGGGTGCGTCGGCGAGGGCTGAAACCCGTAGTGCTCGTAGAACTGCATGGCCTTCTGGTGAAGCGCATGCACAAGAAGCGCTCTGACGCCCGCGTTCTGCGATACCGCCACCGCGCGATTGACCGCGTCCTGGAGCAAGGCGGCGCCCAAGTGCAATCCCTGCGCCTTGCGATCGACCGCGAGACGGGCGAGAACCATGACGGGAACCGGATCAGGCATGTTGCGTCGCACTCCGCTGGTTGCGAGTTGATGCGAAACGGCGCCGGCCGCCATGGCGTAGTTCAAGTCTTCGCGGATTTCCTGCCCCAGGGGGCCTTGACCGCCATAAGGCGCTCGAGCCCCGGGTTGCGCGCGGGTGGTGCGTCGAGCAGCTTGGTGAATTGCCGGAACTTCGCGGCATCCAACTTGAAAAACACCTGATCGAGCAGCACCGACTGAGCCCTGTCGCAGGCGGCTTCGAGCACGAAGTCGGAGCGGTTCTTGCCCAGTAGCTGCGCAGCCTGGTCGATCAGTTCCCGCTGCTCGGGACGTGCCCGCAGACTAATGGCGGCATCGCGCATGGGATTCTCCACGTTCGTACATGCAACAGATATACGGATCTTGCGATTCTGTATAGCAATTATTAACACACGGCGGGCGCCGGCGGTGCGTGGCAATTTTTGCAAGCGTCCTACGAACTTTCTTCGGCCGCGGGCAGATGGCGCTGCAGATCCATGGCGTCATGAAGGAGGCGCAGGACTTCGATCACCTCGCGGTCAGGA
>CANKMT010000092.1 GCA_947482825.1 Betaproteobacteria bacterium
GTTGTGGAGTGCCATGCGAGGATCCCCATTTTTCCAGCTGCGCGCGTTCAGCCGGTTGCAACTTGATCGCCAGGCTCGTGTTCGGCATGAGCAAGATCATAGCAGTCGCCGGAAAGTCTGTAAACCTATTTAAGGGACACTACACTAGGGTGCGCTAAGAAGCCGGCCATGCACGCCGCCCGATTGATCTTCGCCGTCCTGTTTTGCCTCAGCTTCACGGCCGTGGCCCAGGCCCCGGCGCGCTCGAGCGGCCAGACGCTCTACCTGTCGATCTACTCGCACGTGTGGCACGGCGACCTCGACAGCAAGGGCCAGCCCGCCAAGGCGCTGGTGTCGATCTCGGTCAGCATCCGCAACACCGACCCTGCGAGATCGATCAGCGTTCAATCGGCGCAGTATTTCGACACCGACGGCAAGCGGCTGCGCGAGTATGTCACCACCTCGCGCACGATCCCGAAGATGGGCACCATCGAGCTTTTCATCCCGCGCAGCGACGATACCGGCGGGTCGGGGGCCAACTTCGTCATCGTGTGGAAATCCGAAACGCCGGCCAGCCCGCCGATCGTCGAGGGCTTCCATGCCAACCTGCCGGCGGGACGCTCGATCGCTTTCACCACCACCGCGCGCCCGATCCCGCCGGAGTAATGGCTGGAACAGGGAGGGGGTAACGGGGGAACCGCAGGGTCCCCTGTTCCTACTGTGAGACCAGCTTCTCGAGCACCCCGCGGCCTTCCGGATTGACCATCACGACGAGCGTGGTGCCCGGCGCGACGACGAAGTCGGCCGGCGGGTTGAACTGCCACTGGTCCTTGAACCTGGCCGCAAGCAGGATGTAGTCGCTGTAGTCGCGCGAGGGCGGCACGATTTCGCTCAGCGGCCGCTCGGCGAACCCCGCCGGGATATGGACCTCCTCGACACGCAGGCGATTGTCCGAACGCAGCATCTCGTCGAGGAAGCTCACCACGCCGGGCCGCACCATGCTCGAGGCGATGCGCATGCCGCCGGTGAAGTCCGGCGAGACGATCGCGTCGGCCCCGACGCGCTTGATCTTGTCCATGTTGCGCACCTCGTGGCAGCGCGCGACCACGCGTGCCGTCGCGTTGAGCTGTTTGGCCGAAAGCGTGATCAGCAGGTTCTTGCTGTCGTCGCCGGTGACCGCAAAGAGGCCCGCCGCCCGGGCGATGCCGGCGCGCTGCAGCAGCTCGTCGTCCGAGGAGTCCCCGTGCAGCACCAGCGCCTTGGGATACTTCTCGCGAAACGTGTCGACTGCGCCCAGCGAATCCTCGATCGCCACGTAGGGGCGTTCCGTCATCTCCAGCTCGTGCGCCACGTTGGTGCCGACGCGGCCGATGCCGCAGACGATGTAGTGCTGTTCAAGCTTGTCGATGCGATCCTGCATGCGCCGTCTCCTGAGGACTTCATTGAGGTCGCCTTCGAGGATGAAGGCGGTGAGCTTGGACGTGGCGTAGGTCACGTTGGCGATGCCGACCGTGGCGATGACCATGAGGAAGACTCGCCCGCCGGGCGAGTGCGAGAGGTCTACGGTCTCGCCGAAACCGATCGTCGCGACTGTGATGAACGTCATGTAGATCGCGTCGAGGATCGTGGCCTTGTAATCCGACACGATCCAGAAGCCGGTTGCGCCCACGAGCATGACCGCCACGAACATGAGAAGCGGGTTGCGGAACGAGTGGTAAAAACGGACCGGCAGGCTGGTGGGTTGCAGGCGCATCAGTGAGTTTCTTTCTTACTGCCCGCCGAGCGGCGCGCGCGCCGGGCCCTCCACGCGAGGGCGACATTCAGCCGCCATGCGAGCTTGACGGCAAAGTATCCGACCGCGGCCAGCGTTAGCGCAAGCGCGGGCAGCCCCACGGCCAGCGGCTTTCCCAGCGACAGACACCAGTCGGCCAGCAAGCGCATCGAGTCGGCAAGGTGCAGCCAGTCCATCTCGAATGCCTTTACCACTACGCCGTTGGCGTTGGCGCCGATCAGCAATGCGCCGTATTCGTAGGCCAGCACGTACAAGGGGACGATGGTCAGCGGGTTGGTGTACAGCGTGACCAGCAGCGCCACCGGGAGGTTGACGTGCAGCGGGATCGCCAGCGCGAGCGCGCCCAGCATCTGCAACGGCCCGGGGATCAGCCCCGCGAAGAGGCCCACCGCGACGCCGCCGGCCACCGAGTGGCGGTTGAGGTGCCACAGGTTGGGATGCTGCAGGCTGCCGCCGAACTGCGCGCCGAACCGCACGAACCAGGGGTTCGCGCTGATCGAAGCGTGGGTCGGAAGGTAGCGGCGGAAGAATTTTCTGGGCATAAGGCGCCCGGGCGTCAGCGGGACGGCGACTGGAGCGTTGGGGAGGATGCACCGATTTTACGCGGTGCCGCCTCGAAACCACGGCCGAAAAGGCACCTGCTGCAGACATGACCGCATTGATCATCGCGTTCGCAGGCGGCGTGTGGTGGCTCCAGCAGCAAGCGCAATTGCCCTCGTTTTCGGCGGGGCCGCACTGGTTGTGGGCTGCGGCCGCCTGTGCGCCGCTGGCCGCGGTCGCACGACTGCGCAAACCAGTACTGATTCTTGCTTCGTTTGCCCTTGGCGTCGCGTGGGCGGCGGGCCTCGCGCACCAACGCATGGCCGATCGACTTTCCCCGGAGCTCGAAGGGCAGGACCTCGTCGTCGCCGGTGTGGTCGCGGGCCTGCCTGCCATCGGCGAGCGCAGCGTGCGCTTCGAATTCGATGTCGAGAGCACTTCCGCGAAGCTGCCGCCGAGGATCATGCTCTCGTGGTACCGCAGCGGGTACGGCCAGGGGCCTGAAGAAGCGCCGGCTGCGCTCGACGAATCCGTGCATCCGGGCGAACGGTGGCTCTTCACGGTCAGGCTCAAGCGGCCACATGGGAGCGCCAATCCCCACGGCTTCGACTATGAGGCCTGGCTGCTCGAGCGCGGCATCGGCGCAACCGGCTACGTAAGGCAGCGCGGCGAGCAGCGCAAGCTGGGGATGCGAAATTCGTTTTCCGATCGCATCGAGCAGGTCCGCGAGGCGGTTCGAACGCGCTTCCTTGCCGTGCTCGGTGAATCGACCACCGCGGGCGTGCTGGTCGCGCTTGCAGTGGGCGACCAGCGCGCGATCGAATCGGAGGACTGGCGCCTTTTCAGCCGCACCGGGGTGACCCACTTGATGTCGATTTCGGGCCTCCATGTCACGCTGATCTCCGGGATGGTCGCCGCGTTCGTATCCTTCGGCTGGCGGCGCAGCCCGGCGCTCGTCCTCATGCTGCCGGCGCGCAAGGCGGCGGCCGTTGCCGCGACGATTGCGGCGCTCGCCTATACGTTGCTCGCCGGATTCGGCGTGCCGGCGCAGCGCACCTTCTTCATGGTGGCGGCGGTCGCGGCGGCGCTCTGGTTCGGGCGTATTTCCTCGCCTGCGCGGGTGCTGGCGCTCGCGCTGCTGGCCGTCCTCCTCGTGGACGCGTGGGCGGTCCTGTCGGCCGGATTCTGGCTGTCTTTCGGGGCGGTCGCGCTGATCTTCTTTGTCGCGCACGGATGGACCGGCCGGGAAGGCTGGCTCGCACAATGGGGCCGGGTCCAATGGGCCATCACGGTAGGCCTCGCACCCGCGGCGCTCCTGCTCTTTTCCCAGGTTTCGCTGGTCGGACCGATTGCGAATGCGGTCGCGATTCCCGCCGTGAGCGGCATCATCACGCCCCTCGCGCTCGCGTGCGCGTTCCTCCCGGTGGACGCGCTGCTGCAGTTCACCGATGCCCTCACCGGTTGGCTGATGCGGTTTCTCGAATGGTGCGATTCGCTGCCCGTTGCGGTTTGGCAGCAGCCGGTGCCGCCGGTCTGGGCCGTTCTCGTCGCGACGGCGGGGGTGATCTGGCTGCTGGCGCCGCGTGGAATCGCCTCTAGATGGATCGGGCTCGTGCTGTTCCTGCCGGCGCTCCTCAGTGCGCCGCCGCGGCCCGGGCAAGGCGAGGCGTGGATCACCACGCTGGATGTCGGCCAGGGGTTGGCGGTGCTCGTGCGCACGGCGGACCACGCATTGCTTTTCGATACAGGCCCGGCCTACGCCGATTCCGACAGCGGCGAGCGCATCATCACGCCGTACCTTCGCGCCATCGGCTCGATGCGCCTGGATGCGATGATCGTCTCGCACAACGACAGCGACCATAGCGGTGGGGCGCTGTCGGTGCTGCGCGATGCGCAAGTCGGGCGCTTTCTTTCTTCGCTCGAGCCCGCGAACCCGATCGCCCAGGCTGCACCCGCGCCGAGTCGCTGCGCGCGTGGCGAGCGCTGGCAGTGGGACGGTGTCGGCTTCGCAGTCCTGCATCCCGCCGCCGGGGACTACACGGGCGGCGAATACCGGGTCAACGACCTGTCCTGTGTTCTGCGCATCACAAGCACGCACGGGTCGATGCTGCTGACGGCCGATATCGAAAAAGCCGCCGAAGCGCTGCTCGTCTCGCGCGAAGAGGGACAACTTCGCTCGGATGTCATGCTTGCGCCGCACCATGGCAGCCGCACATCGTCGACTGCGGCATTCGTCGACGCCGTCCGGCCGCAGTTGGTCGTGGTCCCGGTGGGCTATCGCAATCGGTTCGGCCATCCGCGAGCGGATGTAGTTGAACGTTACATTGCCGCCGGCGCGAAGGTGCTGCGCACGGACCTGGACGGTGCGGTCACGGTCCGCCTTGCCGGCGGGGCCTCCCAGTCCGGCCCACCCCGCGCCGGCGAATTCGAGGCCTACGGCCATCGCGCAGTGCAGCCCAGGTACTGGCACGCCCCCCGCCTATAATGGTTTCGCGGAGCCGGCGTGGCCGCGACCAACCGGAGGAGACGTTCATGGCTAAAGGTTCAAGTGGTGAAGGCGTGTACAAGATCGTCGAAGTGATCGGCTCGAGCAGCACGTCCTGGGAGGATGCGGCACGCAGCGCCGTGAAGACCGCGTCGAAGTCCCTGCGCGACCTGCGCATTGCGGAGATCACCAAGCTCGACGTCAAGATCGAGGGAGGAAAGATCACCGCGTTTCGCGCGCGGCTGTCCCTGTCGTTCAAGTACGAGGCCTGAACCTGCAAAGCCGGCCGGCGACGGGTGCGAACGCGAGACACCCTCCCGGCCTATTTTCCGGAAGACCATGGAACCCAGACAACACTTCGTCCAATGCCTGTCGCCCAAAGGCCTGCACAGGATCGCCTATCGCGAATGGGGCGATGCCGCGAACGGCAACGTCCTCGTGTGCGTGCACGGGCTCACCCGCTGCGCGCGCGACTTCGACACCTTCGCCCGCGCCATGGCCGATCGCTATCGCGTGATCTGCCCGGACGTTGCCGGCCGCGGCCATTCGGACTGGCTTTCCGACCCGATGGCCTATCAGATCCCGCAATACGTTTCCGACATGGTGACGCTGATTGCGCGCCTCGACGTCGAGAAGGTCGACTGGGTGGGCACCTCGATGGGCGGCCTGATCGGCCTTGCGCTGGCCGCGCAGCCGAATACGCCGGTCGCGAAGCTGGTGCTGAACGACGCGGGAGCGGTGGTCACCAAGGTTTCGCTCGAACGCATCGCGACCTATGTCGGCATCGCGCCCCAGTTCCCGTCGATCGAAGCGGCCGACCACTACATCCGCGCGGTCAGCGCCACCTTCGGGCCGCACACCGATGCCGAGTGGCGATTCCTCACCGAAGTGGTCGTGAGGAAGCAACCCGACGGCAGCTATCGCATGCATTACGACCCGAAGCTGGCCGAGCCCTTCAAGCACCAGATGCCGGAAAAGGATCTCGAGTTGTGGCCCCTGTATGACGCCGTGGACTCGCCCATGCTGGTGGTGCGCGGCGCCCTTTCCGACCTTCTCACGCGCGAGACCTGCGAGGCCATGAAGAACCGGGGCCCGAAGGCGAAAATCGTGGAGATAGAGGGCGTTGGCCACGCGCCGACGCTGATGCACGGCGATCAGATTTCGGTGGTGCGGCGATTCCTGCTGGGGAGCTGATCCGCGGCAGTTACACCTTGAAACACATTGTTACCAATCCCCCCATCGACCGGGGGGAAACTTGGTACGCTAATTTCCGTGAATTTCTTAACAATCGGCTGAACCGCGGATACGATGGAAACCCGATCCCCGAGCGGTGCGAAGTACAAGGCCCTCGTTGCCGCGTTGCTGGTTGGCGTGATGGTCAGCGAGTCGGCGCTCGCGCAGCGTCGCGGGGGGCATTTCCGCCACGGTCCGCGCATCGGCGTCTATATCGGCGCGCCGATCCTTGCTTTTGGGGCGTACCGGGCGTTTCACCATCCCTTCTATTCGCCTTACTACTACCCGCCGGTGGTCGTGGTGCCCCAGGTAGTACCGCAGGCGCCGCCGGTGTATATCGAGCAACCGCAGGTGATCCAGCCGCCGATGCAGCAGTCGTCGCCCCCCATCCAGCCGGAACAACAGATGAACCAGCGTCCCGCCGAGCAGGTGCCGCAGTCGTCGAGCAATGCGATGTGGTACTTCTGCCCGGACTCCAGGATCTACTACCCGTATGTCAAGGAATGTCCGTCGGGCTGGCAGCCGGTCACGCCACAACCCCAGGGCTGAGAAATCATGATGAACAGAACCCTCAAGCTTTCACCGCTCCTCGCCGTCCTTGTGCTCGGGGCTTGCGCGACCGTGCCCAACGGCCCGGGGGTCATGGTGTTGCCCGGCACCGGCAAGAGCTTCGACGAATTCCGCGCCAATGACGCGGAGTGCAGGCAGTACGCGCAGTCGCAATTGGGCACCACGGCCAACGACGCGTCGGTCAACAATGCCGTGGGCAGCGCCGCGATAGGCGCCGGCGTAGGCGCGCTGGCCGGCGCCATGATCGGCGGTGGCCAGGGCGCAGGCGTGGGCGCGGGCACCGGACTCATCGTGGGCGCTGCCGCAGGGTCCGGCACCGGCGCGCAGACCGGCCGCTCGATGCAGCAGCGCTACGACTTCAGCTACCAGCAATGCATGTACGCGCGCGGCAACAAGATCCCGGTCTACGGTCGCTTCGAGTCCGCGCCTGCCGCGGCGCCGGTTGCAGCGCGGCCTGCTTACGGGCCGCCGCCCAACTACAATCCACCGCCGCCTCCGCCGGGCTATTCGCAGCCGCCCGCGCCGAATTCAGGCGGCTACTATCCGCCGCCGCCTCCGCCGCAAGGGCCTGCGCGCCAGTAAGGATTCGCCGCGTCGTACAATCGCCCCTTTCGTGGCGGAAAGAGGCGCGCCGAATGTATACGCAATCGATGGACACGGATCCGGAAACCCGGAACCCGGTCGCAAAGGTTTCTGCGGTTGGCAGGCCGGAAGAGCAGCGCTTCCAGGCCACGGTCGACGCCGAAGGCAAGATCGAACCGCGCGACTGGATGCCCGAGGCCTACCGCAAGACGCTCTTGCGCCAGATCTCGCAGCACGCGCACTCCGAGATCATCGGCATGTTCCCGGAAGGCAACTGGATCTCGCGCGCGCCGAGCCTGAAAAGAAAGGCGATCCTGATCGCCAAAGTGCAGGACGAAGCGGGGCACGGCCTGTACCTCTACAGCGCGGCCGAGACGCTCGGCCAGTCGCGTGACGAAATGATGGCGGCGCTGCACTCGGGCCGCGCCAAGTACTCCTCCATCTTCAATTATCCGACCCTCACGTGGGCCGACGTCGGCATGATCGGCTGGCTGGTGGACGGCGCGGCGATCATGAACCAGATCCCGTTGTGCCGCTGCTCCTACGGGCCGTATGCCCGCGCGATGATCCGCGTCTGCAAGGAGGAATCGTTTCACCAGCGCCAAGGCTTCGACATCATGCTGTCGCTATCCAAGGGAACCGCGGACCAGAAAGCCATGGCGCAGGAGTCCCTTGATCGCTGGTGGTGGCCGGTGCTCGCGATGTTCGGGCCGCCGGACGCCGATTCGGTGCATTCCGGACAGTCGGCCCAATGGAAGATCAAGCGTGTTTCGAACGACGAGTTGCGCCAGAAGTTCATCGATGCAACCGTCCCGCAGGCGGAATTGCTCGGCCTTCGGATCCCGGACGAAAAGCTCAAGTGGAACACGCAGACCGGGCACTACGATTTCGGCCCCATCGACTGGGACGATTTCTGGCGCGTGGTGAACGGCGAGGGCCCGTGCAACAAGGAAAGGCTCGCCGCCCGGGTGAAAGCCTACGAGGAAGGCCAGTGGGTCCGCGATGCGGCGATGGCCTATGCAGTCAAGCGGAAGGCCCGGCAGCACAAGGAGGCCGCATGAGCGAAGACGAAAAGCAGGGGGGTACGGGGGGACGCAGGCCCCTTGTACAAGAGTGGCCATTGTGGGAAGTCTTCATCCGCAGCAAGCAGGGCCTCGACCACAAGCATTGCGGCAGCCTGCACGCCACCGATGCGAAGCAGGCGATCCAGATGGCGCGCGACGTTTACACGCGGCGCAACGAGGGCGTGTCGATCTGGGTCGTGCCCTCGAACGCGATCACCGCTTCCGACCCGGGCGAGCGCGAAGCGTTCGTCGATCCGATGGCCGACAAGATATTTCGCCACCCCACGTTCTATGAATTGCCCGACGAAGTAAAGCACATGTAATGAGCGCGAAGGTCGAGTATGTCCTTCGCTTCGGCGACAACTCTCTGATCCTCGGCCAGCGCCTGGCCGAATGGCTCGGGCATGCGCCGGTGCTCGAGGAGGACATTGCTTCGGCGAACATCTCTCTCGACCTGATCGGCCAGGCGCGGCTCTGGCTGACGCTTGCGGGGAGGATCGAAGGCAAGGGTCGCGATGAGGACCGGCTCGCTTATCACCGCGAGCAGCAGGATTTCCGCAATTTCACTCTCCTCGAGCTGCCGAACGGCGACTACGCCTACACCGTCGTGCGGCGTTTCCTATTCGACGCATGGCACTGCCTCGCGCTCGATGCCCTGTCCGGCTCACACGACACGGACATCGCTGCGATTGCCGCGAAATCCAGGAAGGAAGCCGAGTACCACCGGCTCCACAGCGGCGATTGGCTGGTGCGCCTGGGCGATGGGACCGGAGAGTCGCACGCGCGCACGCAGGCTGCGCTTGAACTGCAATGGCGCTACACCGCGGAATTCTTCGACTCGGACGCGGTCGATGCGGAAATGGCGGAATCGGGCGCGGGCTTTGCGGCCGCGAGCCTGCGCGATGAGTGGCTTGAGGAAGTGACCACGGTGCTCGCCGAAGCCACCCTTAAAGTCCCCGCGGCGGCGAAATTCGTTTCGCATGGCAAGCGCGGCCGGCACAGCGAGCACTTGTCCCGCCTGCTGGCCGAGATGCAGGTTTTGCAGCGCACGCACCCGGGCGCGAAATGGTAGACGCCTGGGAGGTGCTGCGCGGCATTCCCGACCCCGAGATCCCGGTGATCAGCATCGTCGACCTCGGCATCGTGCGCAACGTGACAGTGAGCGGCACGCGCGTGACGGTTGCGATCACGCCGACCTATTCCGGTTGCCCGGCGATGCATGCGATCGAGGAGGACATCGGCGCGCGCCTGCGCGAGTCCGGGTATACGGAAGTCGACATTACGCAACAGCTTTCACCTGCGTGGACCACCGACTGGATGGCGCTAGAAGCGCGTGAGCGCCTGAGGGAGTACGGCATCGTGCCGCCGCAAAAGGCGGGCGGCGCGGATTCGCATCGGATCCACATTCATTCGCGCGGCGTGAATTGCCCGCAGTGCGGCTCCGCGAACACCGAGCAGCTCTCGGTATTCGGCTCGACCGCGTGCAAGGCGATGTACCGCTGCATCGATTGCCGCGAGCCTTTCGACTACTTCAAGCCGCTGTGAGTACGCCCCGTTTCCATGCGCTGCGGGTCGCCGACGTGCGGCGCGAAACCGCGGAGTGCGTTTCGCTGGCGCTCGAAGTGCCGCCGGCGCTTGCCGCGCAGTTCCGCTTCACGCAAGGGCAGTACCTCAACGTGCGCCGCGAAATCGGCGGGGGCGAGGTCAGGCGCTCCTACTCGATCTGCTCAGGCCTCGATGACGGCGAACTGCGCATCGCGGTCAAGGAAGTGGAGCAGGGCCTTTTTTCCGGCTGGGCGAACCGCGAGCTCGTGCCGGGACTCCCGCTCGAAGTCATGCCGCCCGAGGGACGCTTTTTCGTCCCGCTGGACCCGGCGCAAGGCCGGCGCTATGTCGCGTTCGCAGCCGGCAGCGGGATCACCCCGGTTCTTTCGCTTGCGCGCACGATCCTCGCCCGGGAGCCGCGATCGCGATTCACCTTGGTCTACGGCAATCGCACCCTGGGCTCGGTGATCTTCAACGAGGCCCTCGAAGACCTGAAGGACAGGTACATGGCGCGTTTCGCGCTCTATCACGTGTTTTCGCGCGAAGTGCAGGCTGTCGAGCTTTTCAACGGCCGGGTCGATGGCGCGAAGGCAGCCCGTTTCCTCGATACGCTGATCCCGCCGGCGTCGATCGACCACGCGTTCATCTGCGGCCCGGCCTCGATGGGCGACGAACTGAGGACGGTGCTCGAGGCGCGCGGGGTGCCGCCCGAACGAATCCACCTGGAGCGATTCGGCGCGCCCCCGGCGGACGCCGCGCCCAGGGCGAAGCCCGAATCCGCCGCACGCCCGGCGAACGTCACGGTCATCGTCGACGGGAAGCGCTACGACCTCGACCTGCCCGCGGACGGGGCCAGCATCCTCGAAGCCGCGCTCAAAGCCGGCGCCGACCTCCCCTACGCGTGCAAGGCCGGCGTGTGCTGCACCTGCCGCGCCCGCCTGCTCGAAGGCGAAGTCCGCATGGACGCCAACTACACCCTCGAAGCCGCCGAAATCGCCGCAGGCTTCCGCCTCGCCTGCCAATCCCACCCGGTGACCCCTCGCGTAGTGCTGGATTTCGACCAACGCTAGCTCTTCCCCAAGCGAAGAGACGTTCTTAGGGAGGGGGTACGGGGGAACCGTCAGGTTTCCCTGTTCCGAACGTTCAGGATTTGACTTTCCCTGCCTAAGCAGGCAATTTAGCTGCCTCGGCAGCTAATTGAGGGCGGGCGATGGCGCTTTACCGTGCGGAAACCTACCGCGTTGAGGACAGCGTGGGGTTCATGATCACGCGCCTGCGCGCGGCCATCTTCGCGACCGTGGACCGCGAGGTCGCGCCCTGGGGCGTGTCTGCGGCCCAAGCGGCGATCCTGATCTATATTGCGCACGGCCGCGGCAACCGCGCCGCCGACATCGCGCGAGACTACAGCTACGACACCGGCTCGGTGACGCGGATGATCGACCGGCTGGTGAAGAAGGGCCTGCTGCGCCGTGTGCGCGACGCGGAGGACAGGCGCGCGATGCGCCTCGAACTGACCGCTAAGGGGCAGAAGCTCACCGGGCGCTTGCCGGCTGTTGCGGCCCGGGCGCTCAACGGCCTCCTGCGCGGGTTTTCACAAGCCGAACTCGACCAATTGAAGGGCCTGCTCGGCCGGATGCTTGCCAATGCTGAATAGGCGCGCGGCCATCGTTGCGATCGGCGCAGGCCTGCTCTGCGGCTGCGTGTCGCCGCTCGAGCGTACTGCGCCGGCGGAGCAGGCGATCGCTGTGCAATCGTTGGCGACTTCGCGCACGTTTGCCGCAGCAACGACCGGCGAATGGCCCGGCGACCGGTGGTGGCGCGCATTTGGCGACGCCCAGCTGGACGGCCTTGTCGAAGAGGCGCTGGCGGGAAACCCCGCCTTGCGCGTTGCGCAGGCGCGCATCGGGCAGGCGCGCGCGCTCGTGGATGCGGCGCTGGCGAGCGCCTCGCCAGGAGTCATCGGGGGGCTCGACGTCACGCGCCAGCGTTTCAGCCTGAGCGGCACGGTGCCGCCGCCGGTCGCGGGCACTACGCGGACCACCGACCGCCTCGCCATGGACTTCGCCTACGAGCTCGATTACGCCGGCCGTTACGATGCGGTGATCGCGGCGGCGCGGGCGTCGGCTTCAGCCGCCGCGGCCGACGCACATGCCGCGCGGTTGGTGCTGACTTCGGCAGTGGCGCGTTCTTATTTCCAGTTGCAGAGCCTGTTCGCGTTGCGCGCAGTCTCGGATCGGGAACTTGCACAGGCCGGGCGCAGGATCGAGCTCACCCGGCAGCGATTCGCCGCGGGGCTGGACACCGAAGCCGCGGTCAGCCGCGCCCAGACGGCGCCCCCCGAATTGCGCGCAGGGATTTCGCAACTCGATGCCGTAATTGCGCTTGCACGCAACCAGCTCGCCGCGCTGGCCGGGCAGGGGCCGGATCGCGGCCTTTCGATCGGACAGGCGTCGCCGTCTGCCGCGGCCGATGGCGCTGGACACGCGCTCCCCGACAACCTGCCCCTCGACCTGCTCGGCCGCCGGCCGGACCTCGCTGCGGCGCGTTGGCGGGCCGAGGCTTCGACGCGCGAGATCGAGGTTGCGCGCTTGCGCTTCCTGCCGAACGTGAACCTGATGGCATTCGCGGGCGCCGCCTCGCTAGGCCTGGACCGGTTGCTCGCCGCAGGCAGCCTGATCGCGGGCGTCGGGCCCGCCGTGCGCCTGCCGCTGTTCTCGGCGGGAAACCTCCAGGCTGCGCTCGAAGGGCGCGAGGCCGACTATGACCTCGCGGTGGCGCGCTACAACGAACTCGTGATCGATGCGGTGCGAGAAGTGGCCGACCAAGTGCAGGCGCGTCGGGCGCTCGAGGCGGAACGGAGCGAGCGTGCGAGCGTGGCCGCGGCAACCGATCGGACGCGACGGCTCGCGGAGGAGCGCTATCGCGCCGGAATCGCGAACTACCTCGAAGTGCTCGATGCCGAGGCGCCGCTCTTCGGCCTGCAGCGCGCCGATGCCGACCTGCGTGCGCGCGCGCTGCAGGCCGAGGTGAGCTTGTATCGCGCGCTCGGCGGGGGTTATGCGGATCGGAGGCCGGATGGTCGCTAGGGGCCGCCGTCGCGGAGCACTTCTCCTCGTCTTCCTTGTCGTCCTCGGAGCGGCTGCGGTCTGGGCGGCATGGTGGCACCTGGTCGGGCGCTGGCACGAGAACACAGACAATGCGTACGTGGCCGGCCACGTCGTGCAGGTCACGCCGCAATTGGCCGGCACGGTCGTCGCGATCGGGGTGGAGGACACCGATCGCGTGCAGGCCGGACAGGTGCTGGTGCGTCTGGATCCCAGCGATGCACAAGTCGCGCTCGGGCAAGCCGAGGCGCAGCTCGCGCAGGCGGTGCGCGAGGTGCGCACGTATTACGCAAGAAACGCGTCGCTCGAAGCCTTGCAGGCGCAGCGCGCCAGCGAATTGGCCAAGGCCGAGGAAGATCTCGCGCGGCGCAGCCCGCTCGCGGCCACTGGCGCGGTCTCCAAGGAGGACGTCGAGCATGCCCGCAATGCGGTCGAGGCCGCCCGCGCCGCCCTTTCGGCCGCGCGGGAGGATCTCGTCACGAATCGGGTGCGTACCGAAGGCATCGCCGTTGCCAAGCACCCGGGTGTAGCGGGCGCGGCCGCGCGCGTTCGAGACGCTTTCCTCGCGCTGCAAAGGACGACGATCACCGCCCCGGTCTCGGGCTATGTCGCCCGCCGCACCGTTCAGGTCGGCCAACGCGTCGCGCCCGGCGCGCTAATGATGGCCGTGGTGCCGCTCGACGGCGTGTGGGTCGATGCCAACTTCAAGGAAGTCCAACTGCGCAACATGCGTATAGGACAACCCGTCCGGCTGCATGCAGACCTCTACGGCAACCAGATCGAATACCGCGGCAGGATTACCGGTCTCGGGGCCGGGACCGGCGGCGCGTTTGCGCTGCTGCCGCCGCAGAATGCGACCGGCAACTGGATCAAGGTCGTGCAAAGGCTGCCGGTGCGAATCGCGCTCGAGCCCGCGCAGCTGAAGGAGCATCCCCTGCTCATCGGGCTGTCCATGCACGCCGAGGTGGAAATCCGCGACACCCGAGGTTCGCAACTCGCGGCCGCACCGCGCGCCGTACAGGCGTGGGTCCCGGCGGCTGACAAAACCGGGGAAGCCGAGGCGCGCGTGCAGGCGATCATCACCGCCAACCTGGGCGCCGGCCGGCGTTGAGCGCCGTCGCTCAGACCGGCACTGCGCCGGATGCATTGCCCCCGCTGGAAGGGGTGGAACGCATGATCGGCGCGATCGTGCTCTCGGGCGCCACTTTCATGACCGTGCTGGACGTCACGGTGGCCAACGTGTCGATCCCGACCATCGCCGGCGACCTCGGCGTGAGCCCGACGCAGGGCACCTGGATCATCACTTCCTATGCGGTGGCCAATGCGATCGCCATGCCGCTTACCGGCTGGCTGACGACGCGCTTCGGGCAGGTGCGGCTGATCGTGACCTCGATCCTTCTGTTCACGATTGCGTCGTGGTTGTGCGGGCTCGCGCCGAACATCGAATCCCTGATCGCCTGCCGCATCCTGCAGGGGCTGGTTGCGGGTCCGATGGTGCCCCTTTCGCAGGCCTTGCTGTTGACGACCTTCCCACGCGAGCGCGCGGGCTTCGCGCTGGCGCTGTGGTCGATGACCGCGCTGATCGCGCCGATCACCGGGCCCTTGATCGGCGGCTGGATCTCCGAAGAGGCGTCATGGCCGTGGATCTTCTACATCAACATCCCGGTGGGACTGCTCGCCGCCGCGGTCACCTGGCAGATCTATCGCCCGCGCGAGACACCGACGAAGCGCGTCCCGGTCGACGTGATCGGGCTGGTACTGCTGGTGGTGTGGGTCGGCGCGCTGCAGATCATGCTCGACAAAGGCAAGGAGCTCGACTGGTTCAATTCGGGCGAGATCGTGCTGCTCGGCTGCGTGGCGGCCGCGGGGTTCGTGACGTTCCTCGTCTGGGAGCTGATGGACAATCCCCACCCGATCGTGGACGTGCGCCTGTTTGCCGTGCGCAACTACTGGAGCGCGACGCTCACCTTGTCGGTGGGCTACGCGGTGTTCTTCGGCACCTCGGTGATCCTGCCCTTGTGGCTGCAGATCCAGATGGGCTACACGCAGACCTGGGCCGGGTTGATGATGATGCCGTTCGGGATCCTCGCGATGTTCCTCGCGCCGCTGATCGGGCGCAGCATCCAGAGGAACGACGTGCGCGTGCTGGCGAGCGGCGGGTTCCTGCTGTTCGGCGTGGTCTCGTACATGCGTTCGTGTTTCGCGCTCGACGCCGATGTCTGGACGATCGCGTTTCCGACCTTCCTGCAGGGCGCGGCCAACGTGATGTTCTTCCTGCCGCTCACCGCGCTTGCGCTCGCGGGCCTGCCGAAGGAACGCATTCCTGCGGCGACGGGCCTGAATAACTTCATGCGATTCACCTTCGGCGCGTTCGGCGCTTCGGCCGGGGTCACCCTTTGGGACGACCGCACGGCGCTGCATCGCGCGCAGTTGGTCGAGCACGTCACGCCCTACGATCCGCCGACCGGCGCGGCGATCGACGCATTGCAGGCATCGGGACTCACCGCGGAGCAGGCGCTGGCGCAGGTCGAACGCATGATCGATGCCCAGGCGCGCATGATGGGAACGAACGATATCTTCTGGATTTCGGCCGCGCTGTTCGTGGTGCTGGCGGCGATGGTGTGGATTGCGCGGCCTGCGACGGGGTTCGGGCGGAGTTCTTCGGGGCCGACCGAGATGTAGGGTGGATATACCGAAAGTGGTATTCCAATCGGCCTGAGAGCCGCGTGGATATTAGGCCTACGGAAATGAAAGTCAGACTTTCGGATCCGATCTCGGACTTGACAGTGCATCGAGCAGCGCGGCTGCCTGAACTTCCATCGCCGGAAGGTCGCGCTGAATCGTTGCCCAGATGATGTCCAGTTGAACCGTGGAGTACCCATGAGACACACGGTCGCGCGTCTGTATCGCCTTTGCCCAAGGCACTTCCGGATGCGCCGCGATGAACCCTGGATCGTTGCTTGCAATATTTCGCGCGGCTTCGCCAACGATCTCGATGTTTCGGATCACGGCATCTTGAACGAGTTGCTGTGACTTGAATCCGGAAAAATCGATTCCCGAGGTGTAGCGCCGGATTCGATCCATTGCGTCCAGCATGTGTCCAAGATAGTCCGCGGTGCGAAGGGCCGGTGCGATCATTCCTGCCAACCTCAGACGGGCAAGGCTTCGGCAAGCACGCTGTTTCGAAAGTTTTCGGACAAGCTGCCGGAGGTAGTGACCTCGACCCGGACGCCGAGCAACCTTTCGAGCTCGAGTTCGATGCCGGCCAGATCGAAGAGCGAAGTCTCCGCCGTCGAATCGACCAGCAGGTCGAGGTCGCTTCCTTCGTGATCTTCGCCGTGCAGGACCGATCCGAATACGCGCGGATTGCGGGCACGGCCTTCGGCCACTATCCGGCGGATAGCGTCACGGTGGGATTCGAGGGCAACCGAAGGTTTCATGATGGCTGTAAGCAAAATGGAGTTGTGATAAATCCAACGATACATCGAATGTGGTTCTCAGAGTAATTCCGGCAATGCTGAGCGGAAGTTCTTCCAGGGTAAAGCCGCGTTGCCTCACGCAGCGTTAAGACCGAAGTCAATAGACCCCGAGCACTAGCCCCGCAGCCAGTGCGGCCCCAAGTTCCTCGCATCGCGCAAGGATTTCCGGTGTGACTTCTTTCAGCGCCAGGATCGGCTCCTGAACTTTCTTCAGGCGCAGGCCGGTCACGATCCGCTCGACAGAAGAGATGGCACCCGCGCCGTCCTGCCCCGCCGAGACCAGCAAAGCCCACGGCCGCCCGGCGACCTTGCCTTCGCATTCGTAGAAGATGCGCTCGAGGAAGTCTTTCATCATGCCGGACATGTAGCCGAAGTTCTCCGGCGTGCCGAGGACGATCGCGTCCGCGCCGAGCACGTCTTGGGGGCCCGCATCGACGCAGCGCAGGAGGCGCACTCGCACGTCCGGCTCGCCTCCCGCGCCCTTGGCCACCGCTTCGGCAAGCTGCGTCGTCTTTACCCCGCGCGTGTGATAGACGATGAGAAGCGTCTTCATTGCGCCAGCCTCGCTGCTGGGTCCTGCTTGTAGAACAGCGCGAACTGCGCGTAGAGGTCTTCGTAGCGGCGCTTGAATTCGCCAGGGGCCTCGAAGAATGCTTCACTCGCCACCGCGAAGAATTCGGCCGGGTTCTCGGCAGCGTAAGGATCGAGCCAGGTGTCCTTCTCGCGATCGACCGCGTCGCAGAAGCCTTCGTAAGCTGTACCCAGCGCCGTGCGCCACGTGGCGGCGTTCATTCCTGAATGCAACGGCGGCACCCCGTCGGCCGCGCCGTTCCTCATGTCGAGCTTGTGCGCGAACTCGTGGATGACGACATTCGCGCCGCCCTCGGCGACGCTGCCGGCTTCGCCGACCGCATCCCATGAAAGCACCACCGGGCCGCCTTCCCAGGATTCGCCGGCCAGCTCGTCCTCCCATTCGTGCAGCACGCCGTCCTCGTCCATTTCCTCTTTCTTCACGCGGAAGTCGTCCGGGTAGACGAGGATGCCGACCCAGCCGTCATACCAGTCCAGGCCCAGTTCCAGCACCGGCAGGCAGGCTTGCATCGCGATCGACAGGCGGTCCCGGTCCTCGAGCGTCATTCCGGCCAGCGGCGTGAGTTCCTTCTCGGCCAGGAACAGCACGGCTATTTGCTTCAGGCGAGTGACTTGATCTTCAGTGAGGCCGGCAAGGAACGGGAGCGTCGCCGCGACGCTTTCCCAGAGCGCGGCATCGACGGCGTGCTTTTCGAGCACCCGCTTTCTCTTCCAGTCTCGCAGCCATCCCATGGGCCGGCCCTCAGCCCGCGCCTTTCGCGCGCTTGTCCTTCGAGGCAAGCCAGATGCCCGCGAAGATGAGGGCGGTGCCCACGAGGTGGTAAAGCTGCAATCGCTCGCCGAGGAACAGCCACGCCATCGCCGTGCCGAAGACCGGCACGAGGTACAGGAAGGGGCCCGTGCGGGCGGCCCCGATTTCGGCGACGGCCTTGTTCCACAGGAGGTAGTTGATCGTA
>CANKMT010000093.1 GCA_947482825.1 Betaproteobacteria bacterium
CCCGGCCAGGACGCCGGCGCGAGCGATCGACAAGGCGCATGCCGAAATCGCCAAGGCGATGGCGAGCCCCGCCATCGTCGAGCGGTTGAAGCAGATCGGCAACGAGGCGGGCCTGCCTGGCGCGCCCTCGCCTACGCCTGCGCAGACTCGGGCCTTCGTGCAGTCTCAGCTGGAGCTGTTCAAGCGCGTGGTCGACGCGGTCGGCCTGAAGATCGATTGAGCGCTTGCGCCTGAGCAAAGGCGCTGCATTGAATTTCCCGGCCTTTAGCTAACGCGGGGCCTGCCGTGCCTGTTGTGGCAAGTACTCCGCAACCAATTCTTCCACCAGGTCCGCCTGCAACGCGTCCCTCGGCGCTTTCAGGGGATCCCGATCGGCCTGTTGGGCCATCCAGCGTTTGAACTCGATGAAGGCCGCGGGAGCGACCGTCCGCATTCTCGCCATGTGCCCGGATGGGGAAATGACCAGGCTGGAAAAAGCCGGGGCGTTGAGGAGCACTTCCGCGCGTTTGGCGTAGACCGCCCAAAAATCGCTTTCGTCTTCGGTCATGCGAAGAGGTCGGTCGTCTTCTGCGGCCAGCGGCCGGAGGATGTCGACCTCGAATCCCTTGCTGTTGACCGCCGTATAGCGCTGATCGCGCCGCAGCTTGAAGGTCGGATCGACCTTCTTGAGCAATGCAAGCATCGAGGCGCCAAGGACTTTCATCCTTGTCATGAAGCGCAGTCGTTTGCGCGTGTCCCAAAGCAGGTCGATATCCCGGGTGGCAAGCGCCTCCGGGGATTCGATGCGCACGCAGGCGGCAGACTCGTAGGCATACAAGGCATGCGTGCCCACCACGGTGAAGTGCTCCCCGACCCCGGAGCGCGCCACCTCGGCCAGGATGTCCACCAGCAGTGGCGGAGCGCGGCCTACGTGCAGCGCCCGGTTCATGCGCTGCTGGCGAACCAGCTGGGCCTGGAGTTCGGACACCCGGGCCTCGGCCTCGGACTTTCTCAGAGTGAACTTCGCGTAGATCGCTTGCGTTTCCCGCGATCGGGCGCCAAGGCTTTTCTGGGTGTTCTTGACCGAAGTCCGGATCAGGTATTCGCCCTTGCCCTGGCGCTTCCAGTACATGCCGCCGCGCACCTCGGCCGCTTCCCGCAAGGCGTCTTCCCAGGCGGAAAAGACCGACTGGGTATCGATGTACTGGCGTCGGGCGTCGTTGCCGATGTCGATGTAGAGGGGCGTTTTCCGTATGAATTCCATATTGTAATAATTATACGGAAATATACGTTAATTCAATAGGTAACTATAAAGGCCCCGGGGAACTGAGTTCCATTCGGCGCGGCCAGCCGAAGCCTTTCAGGATCCGGGCTTGGCGCTTTCGACCACCGGCCGCCACTTCTTCAGGTCGCGAGCAATGACCTGGCGGAATTCCTCCGGCCCCACGTCGGCCGGCTCGAGGCCTTGATTGGTGAACTGCCTGACCATATCGGGCGATGCCATGGCCATGCGCACCGCTTTGTAGAGGCGCTCGACCAGGGGCTTTGGCGTCCCGGCCGGCGCGAGGACTCCAAACCACGCATTGGAGTCGAATCCGGGCAGGAGCGTTTCGGCGATGGTCGGAACGTCCGGGAAAGTCGCGATCCGCGCGGCGGACAGGGCCGCAATCGGCTTGACGGCGCCCGAAGCGATGTGCGGCTTGAGCGGCGAAACCTGCCAGATCATCGCGGGCACCACGCCTGAGATCACGTCGGTAAGCGCCTGCGCCCCGGATTTATACGGGACGTGCGTGAATGGCACTCCGAGCTGGATTCTCATGAGATCGCCGGCGAGATGCGCGGTTGTGCCCGCGCCGGGCGATGTGAAGTTCAGATTGCCCGCCTTCTTCGCATACTGGACGAACTCCGCGATATTCGATACCGGAACGGACTTGTTGACGACCAGCATGTTCGGCACGTTGGCGATGAGCGCGATCGGCTCGAAGTCCTTCACCGGGTCGTAGGTGGCGCTCGGAAACATGATCGTGCCTATGCCGTGGCTCGCTATCGTGCCCAGCACCAGCGTGTGCCCGTCGTTCTTCGCGCGGGCCGCGGCGGACGCGCCGATCGTGCCCCCGGCTCCCGGGCGGTTGTCCACGACCACGTTCTGGCCCAGGTCCTTTGCCATCGCGTCGCCGAGCAGCCGCGCGATGATGTCCGCCGTGGTGCCGGCGCCGAACGGCACGATGAACTGGATCGGTTGCGAAGGATAGGCGGGTTGCGCATGCGCCGCCGCCGGGAAAATTGCGCTGGCAAAAAAACACAGGACGGGCAGGATTTTCATTGCGGGTTCCTCTTCAAGAATTGGATCAGGACATTCGTGAACGCTTCGGGCTGCTCCACGTTGGAAATGTGGGCCGCCCCGGGAATGATCGCGAGCGCCGAGCGCGGAAGGTTCTCGTGGATGGCGCGCGCCATCGCAACGGGCGTGCCGGGGTCGTGCTCGCCCACGATGACGAGCGAGGGCACCTCGAGGCTGCCGAGGCGCTCGGTGACGTCGATGCGAACCAGCGCCTGCGAGCATCCGACATACCCTTCCAGCGGCGTATTCGAAATCAGCATGGCAAATCGGTTTACGACCTCCGGCCTGGCGCGGCGAAACGGCTCGGTGAACCAGCGCGCGAGGGTGGATTCGACCAGCGCGGCCATGCCCTGCGCGCGCGCGACTGCGATCCGTTCGTCCCACAGCGGAACCGCGGCGGGCGGATTCGAGGGTATAGGGCCCTTGCGTTGCGCTCGAGCGTCCATGCCCGCGAGTGTCATAACGGATGACGCAGTACGACTTGGTCAGCACCGGCAGCTGCTCGTCCCACATCGTGCGATCGCACGCGAGCGAATGCGACATCACGAGAGCGGGCCCTTCGCCTTGCACGTCGTAGCCGACCTCGATTCCGTTTGCGCGAAGGCTCGGCACGGTCAGCCCGCCTTTCGCGCGGCGCGAATGAGCTCGAAAATCGCGTTCGGCGAGAGCGGCAGCGCGGTCACTCGAATCCCGAGCGGGGCAAGTGCATCCGCGACGGCATTCGCGATGGCGGCGCCGACCGCCACGGTGCCGCCCTCACCGGCGCCTTTGAGACCCAGCGCGTTGTGGGGTGACGGTGCGTCCTGCGTGAGCACCACATCGATCTGCGAGGGCATCTCCATCGAAGTCGGCAACAGATAGTCCATGAAGGAGCCGGTCAGAAGCTGCGCCTCGTCGGAATAGACGAGTTCCTCGAGCAGCGCCCCGCCCAGGCCCTGCGCGAATCCGCCGACCAGCTGGCCTTCGACAAGCATCGGATTGACTGCGACTCCGATGTCGTAGGCCATCAGGTATTTACGCACCCTGGCCACGCCGAGTTCCGCATCGACGTCCACCACAGCGACATGCACACCGTAAGGACACGTGGTCTCCTTCACGACATAGTAAGCCGAGATATCCAGGCCGGGCTCCATGCCGGGCGGCATCGGCTGGCCGGGCAAGGCCGCGCGAGCGAGCTCGCGGAACGTCATCGACAGGTCCGTGCCGGGCAGCATGACGGTGCCCTCGCGAAGCTCGAGTTCATCGGCGCTGACCTCCAGGCGATGAGCGGCCAGTTGAAGGAGCTTGTCGCGAACCTGGCCGGCTGCATCCCACAGCGCGCTGCCGCCCGTCACCGTGCCGCGGCTGCCGTAAGCGCCCGCGCCGAGCGGAATCACCGCCGTGTCTCCGTGGCGGACGATGATTTTTTCGGGCGCCACCCCGAGCTGTTCGGCGCAGATCTGGGCGAGCACCGTCTCCATGCCTTGTCCGACCGACGTGACGCCGGAATAGACCGTGACAAATCCGGATCCGTCGATCCTGACGCGAGCGGTTTCCCACGGACCGACGCCGGTTTTCTCCACGAAGGTCGCAAGCCCAATCCCCATGAAGCGCCCTTGGGCACGGGCGGTGGCCTGCTCCGCGCGCAAAGCCTCGTAGCCGACGCGCTCCAGCGCCTGCTCGAACAGGCGCGGATAGTCGCCGCTGTCGTAGATGACGTCATGACCGAAAGCCTTGGTCCCGACGTTGTACGGCATCTCGGCCGGTTGGACGAAATTCCTGCGCCGCACTTCGGCCGGGTCGAGCCGCAACTCGCGTGCGATGAGGTCGATCGTTCTCTCGCGCACGAATGCCGCTTCGAACCGCCCGGGCCCGCGGTAGGAGCCGGTCGGGGTTTTCGTCGTCATCACGCAATCGACTTCGGACAGGAAATTTCGCATCCGGTAAGGGCCGGGCACGAAGGCGGCCGCGCGCTCGGGCACGACGAATCCGTTGGTGCGGATGTAGGCGCCCATGTCGTGCGCCGCCCGGGTCACCATCGCCTCGATGGTGCCGTCGTGGCGCACGCCGACCTCGACATGGTGAACCTGCTCGCGCGAATGGTTGGCCGCCGACATGTGTTCGCGCCGGTCTTCGATCCACTGCACCGGCCGGCCGAGGGCAATGGCCGCCCACGGGACCAGGAAATCCTCGGGATAGAACTCGCCACGCACGCCGAATCCGCCGCCGACGTCGGTCTCGATCATGTGAACCGTGCTTTCCGCACGGCCGAGGAGGTCGGCCAGAATCTGGCGGTTGAAATGCGGGACCTTGGCCGCCCCCCAAATGGTGACAATGTCGGTGCCGCGGTCGTACGAGGCCAGCAGTCCGCGGGTTTCCATCGGAATGCCGGTATGGCGCTGGATCCGGAAACGCTCACTGAGGCGGATCGCCGAGCGCGCCAGCGCGCCTTCCGGATCCCCGACGCGCATGACGATATGCTCGGCAACGTTTCCGCCGAGCGAAGCGTGAAGCACGGCCGCGTCGCGGCCACGGCCGAGTTCCACGTCGGCCACCGGCGGCAGAGACTCGAGGGACACGTCGATCAGTTCCAGCGCATCCTCGGCCACATAGCGGTCGACCGCCACGACCAGCGCGAGCGGCTCGCCGACATAGCGTACACGATCCGAAGCGAGCGGCTTCTGAAAACATTTCTGCAGCGCTTCCCGCGGCGCGAGGCGCATCGGTATTCCGCCGACCTCGCCCAGATCCTGCGCAGTGAACACGGCCAACACCCCGGGAAGCGCAAGGGCGCCGCTAGCGTCGATTGCGCGGATGCGCGCATGCGCTTCCTGGCTGCGCAGGAGCGCGGCGCTGACCATGCCGGGCAGGCGCACGTCGCCGACGAACTTTCCCGCCCCGGTCAACAACCGCCGATCTTCGAGGCGCGGCTGATTGGTCCCGATGAACCGGTGGCCCTTCATTTGGCCGCCAGCCGCGTGGCGGCCAGTCGTGTAGCCGCTAGTCGTGTAGCCGCTAGTTGCACGGCGCGCACGATGTTCTGGTATCCGGTGCAGCGGCAAAGGGTGCCCGAAAGGGCTTCCCGGACCTGCTGCTCGGTCGGTGCGGGGCATTCCGAAAGAAAGACCGACATGCTCATGAGGATCCCGGGCGTGCAGAAGCCGCACTGCAAGGCGTGGCATTCGTGGAAGCTCTGCTGCAGCACATGCAGTGTTTCACCGTCGGCCAGGCTTTCGACCGTCGAAATGGCAGCGCCTTCGGCCTGCACCGCAAACAGGAGACAGGAGCGCACGGCCTCGCCGTCGAACACCACCGTGCACGCCCCGCAGACGCCGTGCTCGCACCCCGCATGCGTGCCGGTCAGGCCCAGATCCTCGCGCAGGAAGTCGACCAGCAGCTTGCGGGGCGAAGCGTCGCCCTCGCGCGGTTGCCCGTTCACGTTGAGCCGAATATGGCGTTGGGTCACGTGCCCGCCTCCGCATGAGACCGGGCGCGGAGGGCCGCGCACTCGAGTGCGCGCCGGGCGAGAACGCGGGCCGCCTGCCTGCGGTAGTCCGCAGAAGCATGCAGGTCCGAAATCGGTTCCAGCTCCGCCGCCATCAACCGGCTGGCGTTCTCCGCATCCTCCGGCAAAAGTTTCGTCCCGATCAAAGAAGCCTCTGTGTCAGCGCTCCGAAACGGCACGCCGTGTACACCCGCGACGACAAGCCTCACAAAGGCGCAACGCCCGTCTTGGTCGAACCGGACCAGAACCGCCACGGCCGCGAGCGCGAAATCACCATGGCGCCGACTCACCTCCATGAAGGCGCAGCCGGTTTGCACCGGCGGAATGGGCACGCGTATCTCGGTCAACAACTCGTCGGGCCTCAGGGCCGTGCTCAGGAACCCAGTGTAGAAGTCGGCCGCGCTCACGACTCTTTCCCCGCGAACGCTGCGCAACACGAATCTTCCTCCGAGCGCGGTAACGACCGTGGGCAGTTCGGCGGCCGGATCGGCATGCGACAGAGAACCGCCGATCGTGCCCCGGCTGCGGATCTGGAAATGGGCGATGAACGGCATAGCTTCGTGCAGCAACGGACACGTTCGGCGCACCAGTTCAGAGCGCTCGATCGCGCGCTGGCGGGTGCATGCGCCAATGGCGAGTTCGCCCCCTTTTACTTCGATGAACGACAGCCCGGCCACCCGGTTGATGTCCACGAGGTATTCGGGGCGCAAGAGGCGCAGGTTCAGCATCGGCACCAGGCTCTGCCCACCTGCGAGAATCTTGGCCGCCTCACCGTGTTCGGCTAACAGCGCGATCGCCTCTTCCCGCGTGCGCGGATCGCGATACTCGAATGCCGGCGGCTTCATTTCAGGGCTTCTCCTCGGGGCCTCTAGACGGTCTTGATCTGCCCGCCGTCGATGCTGACCACCGACCCGCACATATAAGTGCAGCGCTCCGACGCGAGGAAGACGATCGCGTTGGCGATCTCCACGGCCTCGGCGAATCGGCCCAGGGTGATGGTTTTCAAGTCGTACTCGACACCGTTGTCGCGCAGATACTTTAGGCGCGCGGTGTTCACCGTGCCGGGACTTACGGCGTTGACGAGCACGCCCTTTGGCCCGCCGAGTTCCGCAAGCGCGCGCGTGAAATTGAGCAGGCCGGCATTCGCGACGCCTGCCGGCATGGCGTGGGCCTCGGCCAGCCTCGCGTGGGTTCCGATCACGTTGACGATCCGGCCCCAGCCTTGCTTCTCCATGTGGGGAAATACAGCGCGCGCGGTGCGGACTTGCCCCATGAGCTTGAGCGCGAGGCTCTGCTCCCAATCGGCGTCGGTCAGTTTGAGGAAATGGCCGGCTTTCGCGGCGCCGATCGAATTGACAAGGATGTCCACTTTGCCGTGTCGCTCCACTACGCGCCGAACCAGGTTCTGAACGTCCTCGTCTTTCGTGCAATCGGCGGAGATCGTCAGCACGTCGTCCACGCCCGCTTCGGCACGGATTCGCGCCGCCGACTCCGCGAGTTCTTTTTCGCGCCGCGCGCTGATCACCACATGCGCGCCTTCCTGCGCGAGCAGGATGGCCGCCGCGCCGCCGATTCCCATGCTTCCACCCGTGATCAGCGCCACCCTGCCCTTGATTCCCATGTCCATGTGCCGGTCTCTCCGCTTTCAGTTAAAGATGAAACAGCCGCTTCGGATTCTGCGTGCCGATGATTCCAATTTCCTCTGCGTCGAAACCGGCGGCTTGCAGGCTGCCGATTGGGTCGTGATCGGCCGGCGGGAACGAGTCGTCCGTGCCGATCACCATCCGGTCCGTCCCCACGGTGTCGGCAAGAAAGCGCAGTGCCCTGGGATTGTGCAGGATGGTGTCGTAGTGCATCCGGCGCAGATAGGCCGATGGGAGTTCGCTTGCCACGTTCCCAGTGGCTTTCCGGTCCGTTCGCGAGAGCAGGCAGTCAAAGCGGCCCGCCAGATAGGGAAGCGTTCCTCCGCCGTGCGAGAGGATCAGGTTCAATCGCGGAAAACGGTCGAGCACTCCGCTCGCGATCAACGAGCCGACGGCGAGCGTCGTGTCGAACGTGTATTGCGCGATCGGATTCAGAGCAAATCTGCGGGTTCGCGGCGTCGGGTCGGGCTGCGCCGGATGGATGAATACCGGCACGTCGAGTTCTACAGCCGCCGCCCAATATTCGTCGAGATTGAACTCGCCCAGGTTGTCGCCCTCGACGTTCGCCGCCACAACACCGCCCACGGCGCCTTCCTGACGCACGCTGTTCTCGAGTTCACGTGCGGCTGACGCTGCATCGGGCAACGCGCCGGACGCGAGCCAGGAGAAACTCGCCGGATGGCGGGCGCACCAGTGGCCGAGCGACTGGTTGAGCAAGCGGTGCCACGCAGTCCCCTGCGGCGAAGGCAGCGCGTAACCGAAGATGTCGGTCCAAATCGACAACACCTGGCGGTCGATGCCCTGACGGCGCATGTTCTCGAGCCGGGCCGCCGGATCTTCCACAAGGCGCTGGGGGAACGGCCGCACTTGAAGACCATGCGCAAAGCGAAGACATTGTTCGCACGCGGGTGGCTCGCCCAGAACCGACACGCCCAAGCCGGCCCCCCTATCGCGGACCTTTTCCAGGAGGTCCGGGGGGACGTAATGGGCGTGAACGTCGATGGGCATGTTTTATATTATTTATAATCAGGTCAAAACGCGAGTATTTTTTCGATACATCCGCTCTAGACTCGGCACCGCACTATTGATAATCTGAAAAAATGAAGCTGCTACCCGAACAGATCGCCGCGACGCTCAGCACACGGGTCGTGCAGGGCGTCTACCAACCCGGCGAGAGGCTCATCGAGGCGGCGCTAAGCGCTGAGTTCGGCGTGAGTCACGGGCCGATCCGCGACGCGCTGCGCATCCTGCAGGCCAGCGGACTGGTCACCATCAATCCGTACCGCGGCGCGCAGATCACGGAGTATTCGGCGCAGGAGGTTCGCGAGCTCTACCAGGTGCGAGCCGCGCTCGTCAGTATCCGCGCCAAATGGATCGCCGAGGATCCGCAGCGCTCGCACATCCTCGGACAAGTCGCAGCGCCCATCGCACGGCTGCCAGCGCTTGCCGATGACGATGCCGAGGCGGAAGCGTTCGTCGCGGCAAGTTTCGCGGTCAACAACCTTCTGACCGATTCGCTGCCCAATCGGTGGCTGCGCACGACCATCCAGGCCATCACGCTGCAGACAAGCCGCTACAGCCGGCTTGCACTGCTCGCCAATCGCGAGCGACGGCAGGAGTCGGCCCACCTCTGGCGCCTGCTGTACGAAGCGATGACCTCGGGAGACGGCGATCTGGCCGAAAGCATCGCCGCGACCCTTTCCCTGACCGCGCGCGATGCCGCAATCAGGCATCTCGAGCAGAACGAGACTCGTAGACTTAAAATCGTCGGAGGCCGAAGACCATCATGAACATGCTGTCCGAACCCTTGCTTTGCCCGGCCGCCTGGCAGGCTGCCGGCCTTCAAGCGCGGCAGGATTGGACCTACCGCCTCACAGAAGCCGACATGGCGGAACTCGACGCCGCGCTCGCCGCGACCAAGCGCGAGGGCGTCGGCGTGCCGGCAATCCGCAAGGAGCATTTTCCGCTGCCTCGCTTGGGCGATACCCTGCTCGGATTGAGGCAGGAACTGGAGCAGGGGCGCGGGATCGTCCTCGTGCGCGGGCTGTCGATGGATCGCTACAGCAAGCAGGACGCCGGCACGATTTTCTGGGGCATCGGCGCGCATCTCGGGCGCGCGGTGGCGCAGAACGCCTATGGAGACGTGCTCGGCCACGTGCGCGACCTCGGCAAGGACTGGACCAAAGACATGAGCGCGCGCGGCTACCAGACCACCATGCACCAGCCTTTCCACAACGATTCCTGCGACGTGGTCGGCCTGCTTTGCCTGCGCGCGGCAAGGGAGGGCGGGCTCTCGAGCATCGTAAGCTCGGTTTCGATTCACAACGCGATGGTCGCGACGCGGCCCGACCTGGCGCGGCTCTTTTACGAGCGATGGTACGTCGACCGGCGCGGCGAGCAGGCCGAGGGCGACACCCCCTACTACATCACCTCCGTCTTCAACTATCACAACGGAAGGCTCTTCAACCGGTTCAACCGCATGTATATCGAATCGGCGCAGCGCTTCCCCGAGGTGCCTCGCCTCACCTCGTTGCAGAAAGAGGCCCTCGACCAGTTCGATGCGCTGTGCATGCGCCTGCGCTACGACATGGACTTCCAGCCCGGCGACATGCAGTTCCTCAACAACTACGTCATGCTGCACTCGCGGACCGATTACAAGGACTATCCCGAGTCCGACCGCAAACGTCACTTGCTGCGGCTGTGGCTGTTCACGCCGGGCCTGGCCGACATCCCCGAAGTGCTGCGCATGCGCTATCGCGACATGGATGCGTGGCAGAGCAACCCGAGGCCGCCGATTTACAAGTTCGAAGACGTCATGAGCGTTTCGGAGCACTGATGAACCGGCCCACGACTCAGCCCAATTGCCTGCACTTCGCGGTGTTGGCATTGCTCTGCACCCTCTGCGCGGGCGCCAGTGCCCAGACGCTCATCCGCTCCATGGTGCCGTTCGCCCCCGGCGGGCCCTCCGACAGCGGCGGGCGCATCGTGGCACAGCGCTACACCGAGATGTATCCGGCGGAAAACGTCGTCGTCGAAAACCGCCCCGGCGCCAATGGCGTGCTCGCGGCGCGCGCCCTCGTCCAGGCACCTGCAGACGGCAAGACCTGGATGTTCGCCGACGGCGCACTCATCAGCGTCAATCCTTCGCTTTACCCCAGGGATCCGGATTTCGACGCCGACCGCGACCTCAAGGTGGTTGCGGCGATCGGGCTGCAGCCTTCGCTGCTCGTGGTCAATCCCGCGGGTCCCAAGACGCTCGGGGAGTTCGTCGAACTCGCGAAAAAGCGACCGGTCACGTACGCCTCGGCAGGCATCGGGTCCACAGGACACCTCACGATGGCATATTTCGGCAGTGTCGCCGGGCTCCAGCTCACGCACGTGCCTTACAAGGGCGCCGTGCCCGGGCTCACCAACCTGGTCGGAGGGCAAGTCGAGTCGGCCTTCAATCTGGTCGCCGGGCCGTTGCCGCTCGTGCGTGCCGGGAAGCTGCGCGCCCTTGCGGTTTCCGGCAACCGTCCCCTGCCGGAACTGCCCGGCGTGCCGACGGTCAGGGAATCGGGGTATCCGGAGTTCGAAGTCCTGTCGGGCCTTTTCGTCGTGGTGTCTTCGCGGACGCCGCCGGACATCGTCAAGGGCATCGAAGAGAATCTGCAACGCGTGGTGGACGACACCCGCGTGCACGAGCGCCTGCGGGCACTTGCCGTCGAACCTGCCCGCATGAGCGCGGCGCAAGCCACCCGATGGCTCTCCGCCGAACAGGCACGATGGACCAAAGTCATCCGCGAGAGCGGCATCAAAGCCCAAAACTAGCTTCTCGAACGGGACCCGCATGAGTCGATTCACCTGTGTTGTGGCCGCGACGCTCCTGCTTGCGGCCGGTTCGGGCTTCGGCCAGGCGCCCTACCCGAATCGGCCGGTGCGCCTCGTCGTAGGGTTTCCCCCCGGCGGAACCGCCGATATCCTCGCGCGCACTCTCGCGCAGAAGATGGCCGAAACCTGGGGCCAGCAGGTCGTGGTCGACAACCGTCCAGGCGCCGCCGGGACCATCGGCGCCAACCTCGTGGCAAAGGCGGCACCCGACGGGTACACCCTGTTGATGTCGGCGTTGGCTTCACAGTCGATCGCGCCCGGACTGTTCGCGAACCTGCCGTATGACGCCGAGCGCGATTTCACGCCGGTTTCGAACGTCGCCGAACTGGCGCTCGTGGTCGTCGTGACGCCCGGCCTGCCGGTCAAGTCGATGAGGGAGCTGATCGCGATGGCCAAAGCGCAACCGATGCAGCTCAATTACGGATCCGGCGGCGTGGGCTCCTCGCAGCATCTCGCCACCGAGTATTTCAGCCTGCAAGCCGGCATAAAGATGGTGCACGTGCCGTACAAGGGGTCGCCGCTCGTGGTCGGCGACCTCATCTCGGGACAACTCGCACTCAGCATCGACAATCCGACCACAGTGCTGCCGCACGTGAAGACCGGCAAGCTTCGTGCGCTTGCGGTCACCTCGTTGCGCCGCTGGCCGGGGGCGCCCGAGCTCCCGACGATCGCCGAGGCTGCGGACCTTCCGGGATTCGAAGTCCTCGGCTGGTTCGGCGTCCTCGCACCCGCAGGCACCCCGGCCGAAGTCGTGGGCAGGATCAATGCCGAGACGGTGCGTATCCTGAATCTGCCTGATGTGCGGCAACGGCTTTCAGAGCAAGGGGCCGAGCCCGCGCCAACCACGCCGGACCAGTTCGCCAGGTTCATTCGCGCCGAAACGCAGAAATGGGGCCGGGTGATCAAGTCGACCGGGATGAAGCAGGAGTAGACACCGCGAGACCCGGCCGCCAGCCGTGAATGTACTTGTATCAGAACGAAATTGGCCGGAGCGCCAATAGTCGCGCGGTGGTTTGTAAAAATTGTCTTGAAATCTACCCTCCGGCAGGCAAGGCGCTCGACTTCCGGGCCGCCCCAAACAGTCTCCACGCGCACCGCGACGAAAATCGCGCCTGCGCGTGTGCGGCTCTATTCCCAGGCGCAGCGGTTCACGCCAATCGGTACGTCGTTGCTGAATCAAGCCGGATTGAACGCTTCTCGGGACGGCGATACCCTCGCGCATCAGGGAAAAGGTGGTTTGAAATTCCTATACACCGCGATTTGTCAGCGGCGCGATGCACTTGTGCGTGCCGTAGCCCTTCAGATCGTGGCCGGTGTAGACCGCGAGCACGCCGGGCATCGCGCGGGCGGCCCTCGATGTCGATGCCGCGAATGACGCCGTGCGCATGCTGGCTGCGCACCATGCAGGCATAGGCCTGGCCGGGCTCGTTGAGGTCGTCGGTGTAGCGGCCTTCGCCGCGCAGAAGAACGGGATCCTCGGTGCGTGGCACGGGCTGACCGACGCCATAGTTCTGCATTGCAAGGAGTTCGGCTTGGTCGGCGGTCTTCATGGAGGCGCTTTCATGGTCGGGAATTCGTAGGCAAGACGGCAAGTATCGCGGAACTGTCCCATAGGCCCGACTGTCGTTTCATTTGCGGACTGGAGATCGTCCGCCACAGGGCTTTCCGGCCTTGCCGACAGCCGTTTCAGGTATTCAAACTACCGGATCTTCTGCCATGTGCCGCTGAGTACCGACGCGCGTACCGCGTCGAGTATCTCCTGCGCCCTCATGCCGTCCTCCAGGCTAGGCGAGGGTGTATCGCCGCGCTCGATAGCCGCCAACATCTCGCGCACCATCGGCGCCACCGTCGCGTGGCCGACAATTTTCCGGGGATCCGCGGTTGCGGAAAATTCGCAGACCGGTTCGATCTCCACGCGTGCAAACGATTCGCCCGGCCTGGCGATGCGCAACTCGCCGACATGCCAATTCCTGCCGCTGCGCCCGATGCGCAGGCTGAGCGCTCCCTCCGAGCCGTAGGCTTCGATGGAATGCTCGGCCACGCCGTGCGCAACACGGCTCACCGTAAAAGCCACCTGGGCGCCGGAAGCCAGTTCGCCAGTGACACTACAGTAGTCCTCGGCATCGGCCGCCGCGCCGCGCGGCGCCTGCCGGGAGGCATAGGCGATGCCGGATTGCGCAATGACGCGTCGGAAGTCGCCGAACAACCACCGAACCATGTCGATCAGGTGCACGCCTTGGTCGCCCATCGCGCCGTGACCGGCCAGGCTGCGGTCCATGCGCCAGGTCGCGGCAGCGTCGCATGCGGCCCAGTGGCCGTTCAGCCAGCGGGCATTTACGTGGAACACGCGGCCCAGCCAACCTGCGCGAACCATCTCGCCGAAGCGCTGCATCGAGGGCGGATAACGCCAGTTGAAGGCGGTGATCGCGGCTCTGCCACTGCCGCTTGCCACGGCAAGCATTTCCATCGCCTCGGCCTTGTTCATCGCGAGGGGTTTCTCGCAGACCACGTGCGCTCCGCCTTGCATCGCCGCTTTCAGGATCGGCAAATGCAGTGCCGGCGGCGTCGCGATGGAGACGATATCGGGCCGCGCGCGCTCGAGCATTTCTTCCCAACGCGCGAACACCATCGGCACGCCGTGATCGGCGGCGATTGTGCGCGCGGCTTCTTCGTTTCTCTGGCAAAGGGCGACGACCTCGCAGCCGGCGGCTCGAAATCCGGCGAGATGCGCCAGGCCGTAACCCAGGCCGACGATACCGACGGTGCGTGGCCGCGTGGTCATGTCGCTGTATTCCGGCGTTGGTGTTGGTGGTGTCGCTTCAGGCTCGAGGCGCGGCGCGCGTAGCGACCGATGTTCCCAGCTTTTCGGCGGCCCGCAACAGACGCGGCAGGATCGGTCTTAGCAGCGCGGCCTCCGATCGGAACGGCCGAAGCACCGATGCGTTCAGCGCGGCGATCGTCGCTCCACGCGCATCACGCACCGCCACGGAGACTCCGGTCAGGCGTTCCTCGAGCTCCTCGCAGACGATGGAATAGCCGCGCTTGCGGTCGCGCTCGACGATCTTGCGCAGGGTTCGCCGGTCGAGTTGTGTCTTCGCGGTAAATCGGGTCGGTTGAAGGGTCGCGAAATAGGCGTCCAGCTGCGTTGGCGGCAGCCCCGCCAGCAGCGTCCGTCCCATCGACGTGCAATAGGCCGGCAGGCGCGAACCCGTCGTCACGCCGAAGCTCAGCATGCGCTGTCGCGGTATTCGCTGCACGAACACCACTTCCGTTCCGTCTAGCACGGTGACGCTGCACGTTTCCCCGATGTCTTCGACCAATTGCTCCAGGACAGGCTGCGCGAAGTGCCAGAGCGGCACTGACGAGAGGTACGCGTAGCCGAGAGCGAGGCATTTCGGAGTCAGATGGAATTCGCGCCCGGCGCTGCCAACGAATCCCAGGTCGCGCAACGTAAGGAGGTAACGGCGGGCGCCCGGTCGCGTCAGGCCGCTGCTCGCGGCGACCTGCGTGAGTGTGAGCGCCTGAGCGTCCTTGCCGAACGCCTGGATGACGGCGAGGCCCTTGGCGAGCGCGGCGACGTGGTACCGCGATCCTTCCTTTTCCATCATTCGACGCTCAGTTTCGTTTCCTCTATCAGTCGGCGCCATTTCGCCATTTCCGCAACCATGTACCTCGAAAATTCCGCAGGTGAGTCGCCTATGGCAGTCACTCCAAAAGTCTTCAAGCGGTCTGCAATCACCGGATCGCGGAGGATCTTGACCACTTCGGCATTCAGACGGTCGATCGTAGACGCCGGCGTGGCGGCGGGCGCAAGCAACGCGAACCAGCCTATAACCTCGAATCCGGGCAAGCCGGATTCGTCCACAGTCGGGACCTCCGGAAGCAGAGGATGGCGCGAGCGTCCTGTCACCGCCAGCGCACGCAGGCGTCCGCCCTGGATATGGGAAATTACAGGCGTCATGTTGCTGCACGAGATCTGAATGCGGTTGGCGAGGAGGTCTTTGACGACCTCGGCTCCTCCCTTGTATGGAATGTGCGTAAACCGCAGGCCGCCGGCCGCGCTACCGAACAATTCCATGCAGAGATGCGGGCTTGTGCCGGAACCGGGCGTGCCGTAGTTGAGCAGGCCCGGCTGTGCTCGTACCGTTTGAATGAGTTCGCGCACGCTTCGGACCTGGACGTCCTGGGGGACCACGAAGACATTCGGCGTATCGGCAAACCGGACGATGGGGGCGAAATCGCGCTCGGGATCGTAGTTGAGTCCCTTGAACAGCCACTTGTTGTCGGTAAGTGCGCTGCCTGCGGTCGCGAGCAGCGTCAGGCCGTCGGGCCTCGCTTTGGCAACGTAGGCGCTTCCCACGTTGCCACCGGCGCCGGGCCGGTTCTCGACGATCACCGCAGTACCCAGCACTTCCGCCAGCTTCGACGCAATCGCTCTCGGTATGAGGTCGACCGGTCCCCCCGGCTGAAACGGCACCACGAGGGAAATCTGGCCGCCGGGGTAGGTCTGTGCCTGCGTGACTGGAGAGGCGCCGAGCAATGTGCCTGCGAGCGCCGTCAACACTACGCGCATCGGCGATGCCATCAATGAGTCGCGATCAGTCGATCGCCAAGCGCCTCGACCCATGCAGAGTCCCTGGCCAGTATCGCCGAGGCGGGCCGCACCCGGTACAGGCGCCCGTCCGCGCTCTCCGGCGCCTGTGACCCGTCGGCATAGTGCTTTGCCGCATCCATCAGGCGTTTCCTGAGCTGAATGATTGCAACGTCGGACGCGCCGAGATGCTCCTGCGTGCGGTCGCAGATCGCTCCCTGGCTTTCCTGCATGGCCTGGTCCTGAGCCGCGAACCCCGGGATTCCGCAGAACTTGGCAGTCCGGTGCGCCTCCCAATCCATTTCATAGTCGTTGTCGCGCGTGGGCCTCGGCCGCACGTCGCCATACCAGCTGCTCGTCGGCGGCGCGTACTGACAGATGTGGATACCCATGCCTTCGCGCAAATCTTCTTTTTCGGTTTCGCTTAACGGGCGCTGCGGGTGCCAGGAGAAACTCCAGTTGACGCAATGCTCGTCGTCCACGGGAGTCCACGCGTGCCCGTGATAGATGGGATCTCCCCCGACATCGACGGGCGGCATATTCCAATACGGCAATATGAATTGCGCGACGCGCCAGTAGTGGTGGCCTGCGCCGGCGTCCCGCCGAGCGCCCACCAGCATGCCGTATTGCGTACGGCGGACTTCGAAGCGCGGGCTGGTGTCGGTATTCGCGGCCACCTGGCCGAGGCCGACATGGCTGCGGTCGCCCGCTATGAGCGCCTGCTGCGCAGCGGGCAGCGGAGCGTGCAGGAACGACACGTGGCTCGAATCGGCCGTGCCGTTCTCGAGCGCCTGCAGGTAGTTGCAATACTGCACCCGCCGGGAAATGAACCTGTGCTCCGCGGGAACCAGTGCCCACTCGAATTCCGGCAGCGCCGGCGGGATATCCCCGGCCGCACCCATATAGGCGAAAACCACGCCGCCCCAGTCGCTGCAGCGATAAGCCGTATGCCGAATCTTGTGGCAGAAATCCTCGCCGGTTGGCTCGTTGGGCATTTCAACGCAATTTCCGCCGCGATCGAAGGCCCAGCCGTGAAAGGCGCACCGTACTCCGGAGCGCTCGTTTCGACCGAAATACATCGACGCGCGCCGGTGCGGACAGAACTCCCCCATCAGGCCGGGTTGCCCGTCGCCATTGCGGAACGCGAGCAGGTTCTCGCCGAAAAGTCGCACACGCTTCATGCGCCCGCCCGATTCCAGCTCTGCGGACTGCACAACGGGAATCCAGTACCTGCGCATCAGCCGACCCATGGCGCTGTCCCCGCACACGCGGGTTAGAAGCTCGTTGTCCTTCGCCTTGAGCATGCCGTTTCCTTCGTTCTGTTGTCGGTACGCATCGCGTACAAATGCGCGGTAATGCGTACCATTCTGGCGTTCATTTACGGCGTGTCAAGAGGCACCGGAACCAAGCGCGATGTGATTGAGGTTTCCCGACCTCGCGGGATGAGCAACTGCTCGCGCAGGCTTTTGTCCCGATCGAATCCATGCGGATTGCAGAACTATCGTTTTGCTCGCGCGTCTGACATCGCCCGCCACACCCGCTCGGGCGTGGCCGGCAGTTCGATATGTTCGACGCCGAATTCGGCCAGCGCATCGACGATGGCGTTGGCCACCGCGCCCAGCGCAGGCGTGGTGCCGCCTTCGCCGCCACCGTGCATGCCCAGTGGATGCGTGGTAGAGGGCACCTCGCTGATTTCAGTGGCGAAAAAGGGCAGCATGTCGGCGCGCGGCAGGGTGTAGTCCATGAAGCTTCCGGACAAGAGCTGTCCGCCTGCCGCCAATCTGAACATCCACCTGCACTGTCTGGTGCTCGATGGGGCTTATCGGAACACTGAGGGCAAACCGGTTTTCCAGGCCGCGCGCGCTCCCAGCATCAGCGCAAGGAACTCGAGCGCCTGTGCCGCTACATTACGCGCCCCGCGATCGCCAACGAGCGGC
>CANKMT010000094.1 GCA_947482825.1 Betaproteobacteria bacterium
CGCGGCGCTGGGAAATGACAACCAGTACATCGAACCCCAGCACCTGCTGGCCGCGCTGCTCGCACAGGCGGACGGTTCGATCGGGTCGATCCTGCAGCGTGCCGGGGCCAACCCAGCGACGCTCAAGGCGTCGCTTGCCCAGTCCATTGCAAGGCTGCCCAAGGTCGAAGGCACGCCCGGCGAGGTGATGATCTCGCGCGACCTGACCGCTCTGCTCAACGTCGCGGACAAGGAAGCGCAGAAACGCGGTGACCAGTACATCGCCTCCGAACTGTTCCTGCTCGCCGCGGCGGACGACAAGGGCGAGACCGGCAAGCTACTCAAATCGGCCGGGGCCTCGAAGAAAGCGCTCGAAGCCGCCATCGAAGGCGTGAGGGGAGGGCAGAACGTGCAATCACAGGCCGACGAGGGCAACCGCGAGGCGCTCAAGAAATACACCATGGACCTTACCGAGCGGGCGCGGGCCGGCAAGCTCGACCCGGTGATCGGCCGCGACGACGAGATCCGGCGCTGCATCCAGATCCTGCAACGGCGAACCAAGAACAACCCGGTGCTGATCGGTGAGCCGGGCGTTGGCAAGACCGCGATCGTCGAAGGCCTGGCGCAGCGCATCGTCAACGGCGAAGTGCCCGAGACGCTAAAGAACAAGCGCGTGTTGTCGCTCGACATGGCTTCGTTGCTCGCGGGCGCCAAGTACCGAGGCGAATTCGAGGAGCGCCTCAAGACCGTGCTCAAGGAACTCGCGCAGGACGAAGGCCAGACCATCGTGTTCATCGACGAGCTCCACACCATGGTCGGCGCGGGCAAGGCCGAGGGCGCGATGGATGCCGGCAACATGCTCAAGCCCGCGCTTGCGAGGGGCGAATTGCATTGCGTCGGCGCGACCACGCTCGACGAATACCGCAAGTACATCGAGAAGGATGCGGCGCTCGAGCGCCGGTTCCAGAAAGTGCTGGTCGGCGAGCCCTCGGTGGAGGACACCATCGCGATCCTGCGCGGCCTGCAGGAGAAGTACGAGGTGCACCACGGCGTGGAAATCACCGACCCGGCCATCGTTGCGGCAGCCGAGCTTTCGCACCGCTACATCACCGACCGCTTCCTGCCCGACAAGGCGATCGACCTCATCGACGAGGCGGCTTCGCGCATCAAGATGGAGATCGACTCCAAGCCCGAGTCGATGGACAAGCTCGACCGCCGCCTGATCCAGCTTCGCATCGAGCGCGAGGCGGTCAAGAAGGAAAAGGACGAGTCCTCGCAGAAGCGCTTCGCGCTGATCGAGGAGGAAATTGCGCGCCTGGAAAAGGAATATTCGGACCTCGATGAGATCTGGAAGTCCGAGAAGGCGCAGGTGGCCGGCAGCCAGCACATCAAGGAAGAGATCGAGAAGCTGCGCCAGCAGATGGAAGAGGCGCGCCGCAAGGGCGACTGGCAGGCGATGTCGGAGATCCAGTACGGCAAGATTCCGCAACTCGAGGCGCAATTGAAGAAGGCCGAATCCGGCGAGGCCACCGGGGCGAAGGCGAAACTCCTGCGCACGCAGGTCGGGGCGGAAGAGATCGCCGAGGTCGTCTCGCGCGCCACCGGCATCCCCGTATCCAAGATGATGCAGGGCGAGCGCGAAAAGCTCCTTTACATGGAAGACAAGCTGCACGAGCGCGTGGTCGGGCAGGACGAGGCGGTGCGCCTCGTGTCCGATGCGATCCGGCGTTCGCGCTCGGGGTTGTCCGACCCGAACCGGCCATACGGCTCGTTCCTGTTCCTCGGGCCCACGGGCGTGGGCAAGACCGAACTGTGCAAGACGCTTGCGTCGTTCATGTTCGATTCGGAGGAGCACCTGATCCGCATCGACATGTCCGAGTACATGGAGAAGCACTCGGTCGCGCGCATGCTCGGCGCGCCTCCGGGCTACGTCGGCTATGACGAGGGCGGCGCCCTTACGGAAGCCGTGCGCCGCAAGCCGTATTCAGTGATTCTGTTCGACGAGATCGAAAAGGCGCACCCCGACGTCTTCAACGTGTTGCTGCAGGTGCTCGACGACGGGCGCCTCACGGACGGGCAGGGGCGCACGGTCGATTTCAAGAACACCGTGATCGTGATGACTTCGAACCTCGGCTCGCACATGATCCAGCAGATGGAAGGCAGCGACTACGGCGTGATCAAGCTCGCGGTGATGGGCGAGGTCAAGGGCCACTTCCGCCCGGAGTTCATCAACCGCATCGACGAGGTGGTGGTGTTCCACGGCCTAAGCGAAGGGCAGATAAAGTCGATTGCCTCGATCCAGCTCGCGATCCTCAAGGCGCGCCTGGCGAAGATGGACTACGGTTTCGAGGTCGGCGAAAAGGCGCTGGAAGAGCTTTCGAAAGAAGGCTTCGACCCGGTCTACGGCGCGCGGCCGCTGAAGCGCGCGATCCAGTCGCAGATCGAGAACCCGCTGGCCAAGGCGATCCTCGAAGGCCGCTTCGCCCCCAAGGACACCATCAAAGTCGAGTGGAAGAACGGCTCAATGGCGTTCGCATAACGGAAATTCGCAGAAATTGGTGTCAAAGTCCATTTTCTGGCGTGGACCCGCTCGTCACGCGGGACGAGAAATCGACTCTGACACCAATTATTTCAGTTCGGCGGTGACGCGGCGGGTCTGCGCGAGCATTTCTTCCCACAGGCTGCTGGTGTCCTTCATGAACACGGTTTCGCGGTTGGCGTTCAGCACCGACCACAGGCCGCGGTCGATCTCGCGCTTGAGTTCGCCTGGACGCCAGCCTACGTAGCCGACGAAATAGCGCGCGTCATTGGGCATGGTCTCGATCACCTTGTCGATCGTGGCCGCCCTGAAGGCGATGTAGAGGTCCTTCATCAGCGGCAGCGTACCGGCACCGGGACTGCTTTCGGACTTCACCACGGCAACCAGCGCGCCCGGCGAGAACGGCCCGCCGTAACGCACCGGCTCGGCCACTTTCTTGGACGGTTCGTGCTCGGGGAAGAAAGAGACCAGCGAGCGGTTGGTCGGCCGGTTCAGGATCACGCCGATGTGGCCGCCGTTGGGAATCGGCGCGGCGATCAGGACCGTGTGGAAATACCCGGCATCGCGGAATGAGGGGTGCGCAACGAGGAAGATCGTGTCTTCGTCTGCGGGGGGCGCCGTCTGGCCGTTCGCTGTGCTGCACAGGCAGAGCAGGAGCAGGACAATCGTGGCGAGCGGGCGGAACGGCATTCTCATATCTCCGTGCATGATGCGTATTCGCAGAATTGTATATCGCAATTCCCGGCATCGGGCGCAGGCGCGCCCTCCTGGATGCGGGTCTTGAGGGCGCTGACGCGCTCGATCATTTCTTCCCAAAGCCCGGTCGTGTCCTTGCGGAAGACGACCTCCTCATCGGCCGGCAGCACGTGCCACCCTTCGCGATTGAATTCACTCTCGAGCTGCCGCGGCGCCCAGCCTGAAAAACCTGCATAGAGCCGGTAGCGGCGGTCCTCGGAGGAAAGCAGCATCAGGACGTTGTCCGGATGCATGGTGACATACAGCTTGCGCAGGACGTGGAATGCGGGCGCGGCGGGGGCGCTTTCCGCCTGAAATACGGCAAAGAGCGCGTTGCGCATTACCGGCCCGCCGAGGTAGATCCGATCTCGGTACTTGCTGGTATCCAGCTTCGGGTCGGCCACGAAATCCGCGAGCTTCAACACCGTGGGCCGATTGATGATCACGCCGACCGTGCTGTAGTCCTCGGTCTGGGTGACCAGCACCACCGTCTTCGCGAAGTTCGGGTCGAGGAGCTCGGGCTTGGCGATCAGGAACACGCCGTTGGGACCACCCGGTCCCTTGCCTTGGGCTGCCGCGATCGTCCCGAAGGCCAGCAGGACGAAAGCGGCGAGCCAGCGCTTCATTGTTTCAGCTGAAAGCCTGGATGCCTGTCTGCGCGCGGCCGAGGATCAGCGCGTGGATGTCGTGCGTGCCCTCGTAGGTATTCACCACTTCGAGGTTGACCATGTGGCGCACGATGCCGTATTCATCCGAGATCCCGTTGCCGCCCAGCATATCGCGCGCCATGCGCGCGATGTCGAGCGACTTGCCGCACGAGTTGCGTTTCATGATCGAGGTGATCTCGACCGAGGCGGTGCCCTCGTCCTTCATGCGTCCCAGCCGGAGGCACCCCTGCAGGCCCAGCGTGATCTCGGTCTGCATGTCGGCGAGTTTTTTCTGGATCAGCTGGTTGGCGGCGAGCGGCCGGCCGAACTGCATGCGGTCCATGACGTACTGGCGGGCACGGAACCAGCAATCCTCCGCCGCGCCGAGCGCGCCCCAGGCGATGCCGTAGCGGGCGGAGTTGAGGCACGTGAACGGTCCCTTGAGGCCCTCGACGCCCGGCATCAGGTTTTCCTCGGGCACGAAAACGTTGTCCATCACGATCTCGCCGGTGATCGAGGCGCGCAGCCCCACTTTTCCGTGGATCGCAGGGGCCGAGAGGCCTTTCATTCCCTTGTCGAGGATGAAGCCGCGGATACGGCCGTCCTCGGTCTTGGCCCAGACCACGAACACGTCGGCGATCGGCGAGTTGGAAATCCACATCTTGGCGCCGGTTAGGCTGTAGCCGCCGGGGACCGTCCTGGCGCGGGTGACCATGCTGCCGGGATCCGACCCATGGTTCGGCTCGGTCAGGCCGAAACAGCCGATGTACTCGCCGGTGGCGAGCTTGGGCAGGTACTTCTTCTTTTGCGCTTCGCTGCCGAAATCGAAGATCGGCACCATCACGAGCGAACTCTGCACGCTCATCATCGAGCGGTAGCCCGAATCGACGCGCTCGACTTCGCGGGCGATCAGCCCGTAGCACACGTACGAAAGGCCGGGTCCGCCGTACTCAGGCGGGATCGTGGGCCCGAGCAGGCCGAGTTCGCCCATCTCGCGAAAGATCTTCGGGTCGGTCGTGCCGTTGCGAAACGCTTCGAGCACGCGCGGCGCGAGCTTTTCCTGGCAGTAAGCGGCGGCGGCATCGCGCACCATCCGCTCGTCCTCGGTCAGCTGGTCGGTGAGGAGCAGCGGGTCGTCCCAGACGAACCGGGCCTTGGGGGTCTTGAGGGGGGCGTTCATGGATGCTCCTGCGTGATGATCGGGCCCGGCAGTTCGCCCGGCGGAGGGCAGGGCGAATTCAGGCAGGGATTTTACTACTGCGCGCTGCGCCGGCGTCTTCGAGCACGGTGTTCGAGCCCGGTCTTCGAGACCCGAGAAGTCCGGACAGGCAGTCCTGTGCGGCCAATTGCGGAATAACCGTTGCCCGCGACCAGTCGGCCGCTTACAGTCGCCGCACAACCACAAGGAGATGGAGACCATGAAAACGATTGCGGCCTGCATTGCGGGCCTGGGACTGGCGCTGGCCGCCGCGCCCGCGCTTGCGCAAAAGTGGCCAGACAAGCCGGTCAGGCTCGTCGTCCCGTACCCGCCGGGCGGCAACGTCGATACGGCGGCGCGCATCGTCGCGCCCGGCATGCAGGAAGCCCTGGGCCAGCCGGTGCTGGTCGAGAACAAGGCCGGCGCCGGCGGCATGATCGCGGGCGAATTCGTCGCGAAGAGCGCGCCGGACGGCTACACGCTGTTCTTCACCGCGAACTCCCCGCTCTTGCACGCGCCGATCATCTTCAACCGGCCAGCCTACCAATGGGACAAGGATTTCACGCCGGTGAGCTCGGTTTCGTTCACGCCGATCGTGATGCTCGTGCATCCGTCCGTGCCGGCAAAGACGGTGAAGGAACTCCTCGACCTTGCGCGCAAGGATCCCGGCAAGCTGACCATGGCCACGCCCAGTGCTGGCACCACGAACCACCTGCTCTCCGAGCTGATGCAGGGGCTCACCGGCGTGTCGTGGCTCACCGTGCACTACAAGGGCAACGCCCCGGCCAGCACCGCGATGCTGGCGGGCGAAGTGCAACTGAGCTTCGACCAGGTGTCGGTGTCGCTGCCGTTCATCAGGCAGGGCCGCGTGCGCGCGATTGCGATCGCGCAGGAAAAGCGCGTCGCCTCGCTGCCGGAGGTGCCGACGTTCGAGGAAGCCGGCGTCAAGGGCATGGAAGGGGCGACCTTCACCGGCATCGTCGCTCCGGCCGGAACCTCGAGGGACGTTGTGACGCGCCTGCATGCGGTGCTCGCCAAGGTTCTTGCCGAGAAGTCCGTGATCGACAAGTTCGATGCGCTCGGCGCCGAAGCGAGGTCCACAACGCCCGACCAGTTCTACGGTTACCTCAAGGCCGAGTACGACAAGTGGACGCCGGTGATCCGCAAAGCCAACATCAGGGCCAACTGAAATGACTCTCGAGCGCAAAAGCATTTACGTCGAGGGATTCAGCCACAAGAACCCGATCCCGGCCGCGTGCCGGGTAGGCAACATGCTGTACTCGGGGAGCATCCAAGGCACCGACCCGGCCACCGGAAAATACGGCGGGACGATCGACGAGCAGAGCGCGCTGATGTTCGCGCACGTGAAGCGCATCGTCGAAGCCGCCGGCGGCAGCGCGGCCAACATCATCAAGATGACGGTCTGGATGAAGGACCGTTCGCAGCGCGAGCCGGTCAACCGCGAATGGCTGAAAATGTTTCCCGACCCGCATTCGCGCCCGGCGCGCCATGCAATGCAGGCCCCGCTCGAGGGCGAGAAGCTGCTCGAGTGCGATTTCATCGCCGTGCTCGAATAGGACCGCCATGGCCGCCTACTTCGCCTTCGACCCGAATCCGCGCACGCCGAAAAAGGCCCCGCCGCCGAAAAGCTGCGACAGCCAGTTCCATGTCCTCGGGCCCGCCGACAAATACCCGGTGCGTCCCGGCGCCGCCTACGAGATGCCGAGCGCGACCTGGGCAGCCGCGCTCAAGATGCACAAGGCCCTGGGCATCGAGCGCGGCATCGTCGTGCAGCCGACCACCTATGGCGCCGACCACGCGGCCACGCTCGACGGGATCGCGGCGCTCGGTCCTAACTACCGGGGCTGTGCCAACGCGGTGGTGCTCAGCGAGAAAGACGATGCCTATATCGCCAAGCTGCACGATGGCGGCGTGCGCGGCGCGCGGTTTTCCCGCCAGAGCCTGGGCATCGCGCTCACCGACCGCGAAATGGAGCATTCCCTCGCACGGGTCCGCGAGCTGGGGTGGTACGCCAAGATCCAGCCCGAGGCCAACGGCATTTCCGAGAACATTGCGCCGTTCGAAAAGCTCGAGATTCCGGTGCTGCTCGACCACATGGGCCGCCCGGACCCGCGCGGCGGCGCCTCCGACCCGAGCCTCGCGAAGGTGGTCGAATTGCTCAAGCGCGGCAACTTCTGGGTGATGCTGTCCCTCACCGAAAAGATCTCGAAGGCGGGCGCGCCTTGGGACGACGTGATCCCGGTCGCGCGCACGCTGATCGAAACCGCGCCGGACCGCGTGGTCTGGGCGAGCGACTGGCCGCACCCGGTGTCGACCAAGCAGCCGCCCAACGAGTGCGACCTGCTCGAACAGCTTTACCGCTTCGCTCCCGATGAGGCGACCCTGAAGAAAATCCTCGTCGACAACCCCGCCAAATTTTTTGGATTCGAATCATGAAACTACTTTCCTACGAAATATCGGAAAAACCGGGCCAGGCTCGATTTGGCACGGTTGTCGGCGATCGCATCGTCGACCTGACCGGCGCGGTCGATGGGATCGCCACGTTGCGCGGTGCACTTGAAGCCGATGCGATCGGAAAGCTGCGCGATTACGCCGCCAAGGCCGCGCCCGGTTCGAAGCTGGCCGAAGTGAGATTCCTCTCGCCGATTCCTTTCCCCGAAAAGATCATCTGCGTGGGCGTCAACTACGGCAACCGCAACGCCGAGTACAAGGACGGCTCGGACCTGCCGAAGTACCCGAGCATCTTCCTGCGCTTTCCCGGGTCGTTGGTCGGTCACGGTGAAAAGCTCATGCGCCCGCCGGAGTCGGAGCAACTCGACTACGAAGGCGAGATCGGGATCGTGATCGGCAAGGGCGGGCGGCGCATTTCCGAGGCCGCGGCCGAGAGCCATATCGCGGGCCTGACCTGCGTCAACGAAGGCACGATCCGCGACTGGACGCGCCACGGCAAGTTCAACGTCACCCAGGGCAAGACCTGGGAGAAGAGCGGTTCGATCGGCCCATGGATGGTCACGTCCGACGAATTCCCCGGATTCAGCGACGTGCTCGTCACCACCCGGGTCAACGGCGAGCAGCGCCAGCACGACACCACGGAGAACCTGATGTTCCCGTTCCGCGCGCTGATCCGCTACATCTCGACGTGGACGGCGCTCAAAGCCGGCGACGTGATCGTCACCGGCACCCCGATCGGCGCCGGGATCCGCTTCACGCCGCCGAAGTTCCTGAAGGCGGGTGACGTGGTGGAGGTGGAGGTTTCAGGTGTCGGGACGTTGTCCAACCCTGTTGCCGACGAGCCGGCCTAGCCGGCAGGCAATGGCAGCATTTTGTCTGGAGACCCAATATCCACGCGGGCCTCAAGACAAAATTGGCAGCATTGGCCCGGCTTACTTCTGCCGCTCGATGATCATGGCCAGGCCTTGGCCGACGCCGATGCAGAGCGACACCGCCGCATAGCGCCCGTTCATCCGCTCGAGTTGGCGTGCCACTGTGATCGCCAAGCGCGCACCGGAGCAGCCCAGCGGATGCCCGATGGCGATCGCGCCGCCGTTCGGGTTCACGCGCGAATCCTTGAAGTCCACTTTCATTATCGCCAGGCACCCGAGCATTTGCGTCGCGAAGGCCTCGTTGATCTCGATGATGTCCATGTCCTTGAGCGTGAGCCCGGCGCGTTGCAACGCCAGCGGGATCGCGTAGGCCGGGCCGACGCCCATGATGCGCGGTTCGACTGCGGCCGAGGCGGCCGCAAGGATCTTCACCATCGGCTTCTTGCCGTTGGTTTTTCCCCACTTCTCGCTTGCCACAATCAGCGCCGCGGCGCCGTCATTCACGCCCGAAGCATTGCCGGCCGTGACCACACCGCCTTCGAACAGCGGCTTCAGGCGCACCAGCGACTCCATCGTTGCATCGCGGCGCGGGTGCTCGTCCACGCTCACCATGACCGGCGGCGCATCCTTTTTGCCGCCAGGCAGCGCGACCGGGAGGATTTCGCCCTTGTAGAAGCCGTCGGCCTCGGCCTTGGCGTACTTCAGTTGCGACCCGAGCGCGAACTCGTCGGCCTGCTCGCGCGTAATGCCGTAGTCCTTGGCCACGTTGTCGGCGGTCTGCGGCATCGCATGGTCGCCGAACAGCTTGGCGACTTTCGGGTTCGTGAAGCGCGAGCCGATGGTGGAGTCGTACATCTTCGAATCGCGCCCGAAAGCCGAGGAAGGCTTGGCGATGATGTACGGCGCGCGGGTCATGCTTTCCGTCCCGCCGGCGATGTAGAGCTCGCCTTCGCCGCAGGTGATCGCGCGCGCGGCGTCGATCGTGGCCTGCAATCCGCTTGCGCACAGGCGGTTGACCGTCACGCCGGGAACCGACGCGGGCAGCCCGGAGGAAAGCGTCGCGAAGCGTGCCACGTTGCGGCTGTCCTCGCCGGCCTGCGTCACGCAGCCGAGGATCACGTCGGAGATCTCCTCGGGCTTGACCCCGTTTCTCTTCACCACTTCGGCGATCACGCCGGCGGCGAGGTCGTCGGGGCGGATCGTGGCGAGTTTGCCGGCATGGCGGCCGATGGGGGTGCGCAGGCCGTCGTAGATGTAGGCATTCAACATGTTCAGTTCTCCGGGGTGAGCAGGGAAACGCCGAGCCGGGCGCGGCGCGTGAGCCACGGGCTCGGGCGGTAACGCGGCTCTTTGTAGAAGTCGTACATCGCTTCGAGCACGGCGAGGATCTTGTCGGCGCCGACCGCGTCGCCCATCGCGAGCGGCCCGTGCGGGTAGCTCAGGCCCAGCACGACCGCACGATCGAGGTCTTCCGGCGAAGCGATGTTCTGCTGTGCGATGTCGCAGCCGACGTTCACGATATGCGCGACCACGCGCTGCGCGACGAAGCCGGGCGAATCCTTGATCACCGACACCGGCACGCCGCCGACCGCGAGCAGGCCGTGCGCCATCGCGCGGTAGGCCGACTTGGTGATCGGCGTGGTCATGATCGTGCGGCGTTTGGCGAATCCGAAGAGCGGGTCCACGGCCACGGTGCGCTCGGCGTCCAGGCCGTGCTCCAGCGCGGCGGTGGTCGCGTCCTTGCCTATCGGCGCCACGAGGCACAGTGCATCGGGCGAAGGCTTCGCGCCGGATTCTGATTTCACGTTCAGGCGGCCGATCAGTTCCTTGAGACTCGGCGCATCCGGCGCTATCCACACCGAAGTCGGCCGCGCGGGCGGCGCAGACGATTCCGGTTCGGGCACCTGCACGCCGTCCTTGTATTCGTACCAGCCGCGCCCGGTCTTGCGGCCCAGCAGCCCGGCGGCCACGCGCGGGTCGGCCACGAACGAGGGCTTGTAGCGCGGCTCCTGGTAGTACTGCTCGTACATCGACTTCATTACGCCGTGCGCGATATCGAGGCCCACGAGGTCCATGAGGCCGAACGGCCCGAGACGAAACCCCGCCGCATCGCACAGGATGCGGTCGATCACGGCCGGCTCGGCGATGCCTTCCTGGTAGATGCGCAGCGACTCGGGCACGAAGCCGCGGCCGGCGTGGTTGACGATGAAGCCGGGCGTGTCCTGGCAGTTGACCGGCGTGTGGCCGTAGCGCTTGGACAATTCCGTGAGCGCCTCGGTGACCCACGGCTCGGTCAGCACGCCGCCGACGACCTCGACGATCTTCATGACCGGCACCGGATTGAAGAAGTGGTACCCGGCGACGCGGCCCGGCTTTTTCAGGTGCGAGGCCATCGCGGTGACCGAAAGCGACGACGTATTCGAGGCGATGATGCAGTCCTCGCCGACGATCGCCTCGAGCTCGGTGAAGAACTTGCGCTTGACCTCGAGCACTTCGATGATCGCCTCGACCACGAGGTGGCAGGGCGCGAGGGCTTTGAGCTCTTCGACGATCTCGATGCGGCCGAGCGTGGCGTCCATGTCCTTTTGCTTGACGCGGCCTTTTTCGACCAGCTTGGAGAGCGAACCCGAGATCGAATCCTTGGCGGCCTTGGCGGCGCCCGGCTTGGCATCGAACACCAGCACGCGCACGCCGCATTGCGCGAGCACCTGGATGATGCCGCGGCCCATGGTGCCGCTGCCGGCCACGCCGGCGGTAAGGTCCTTGCGCGATACGTCTAGCATTGACTTGTTCTCGTTCTCGTGGGGGCCACGATTGTAGCGGCCGTTGCGGGAGGGGGGGCGCAGGTTCGAAGCGAAGCGAAACGAAACCTGCGATGTGCTGAGTATAATCGCCGCGCAACTAAAAATAGAAAAGGAGACGCGAAATGACGGTCCGAAACCTCAAGGCGAAGGGGGGCGCGCTGCTGGCAGCCGTTCTCGCCTGCACAGGATTGCTTCAGGCCGGCGGCGTTTGGGCGCAAGGATTCCCGACCCGCCCCATCACGCTGATCTGCCCCTGGCCGCCGGGGGGGTCCACCGACACCCACCTGCGCAAGTTCGCCGAAGTGGCTTCGCGGTACGTCGGCCAGAACATCATCATCGAGAACAAGCCCGGCGGCGGCGGCATGCTCGGGCCGGGCGTCATGGCGAAGACGGCCAAGCCCGACGGCTATACGCTTTCGCAGCTGCCCGTGGGCGCGTTCCGGATTCCCCACATGCAGAAGGTCGACTGGGATCCGCTCAAGGACTTTACCTACATCATCGGCCTGAGCGGCTACACGTTCGGCGTGGTGGTCAAGGCCGACTCGCCGCACAAGACGCTCAAGGACGTGATCGCCTGGGCCAAGGCCAATCCGGGCAAGTTCTCATACGGATCAACCGGAAGCGGCACCTCGCCCCACCTGTTGATGGAAGAACTCGGCAACAAGGCGGGCGTCGAATTCCTCCACGTGCCGTTCAAGGGCAACGCGGACTCGACCCAGGCGCTCCTGGGCGGCCACGTGATGGCGCAGTCGGATGCCACCGGCTGGGCGCGCCACGTTGAAGCCGGCGCTTTCAGGTTGCTGGTCACGTTCGGCGAGCAGCGCACCAAATGGAATGCGCCCACCGCCAAGGAGCTCGGAATCGATATCGTTTCCTATTCGCCTTACGGGATCGTCGCGCCCAAGGGGCTGGACCCCAAGGTGGCCAGGCAGCTTCACGACGCCTTCAGGAAGGCGCTCGAAGATCCGGACCACCTCAAGATGCTGCAGCAGCTCGACCAGATCAACTGGTACAAGTCGAGCGAGGACTACGCGAAATGGGCCGCCGCCACGTTCGTTGAAGAACGCGCTACTATTGCGCGGGTTGGTCTCCTAGCCAAGTAAGGAGGGACGAATGAAATACGAGAAGATTCTCCTTGCATACAACGGGTCCCAGGAAGGCAGGCGCGCACTCTTCGAATGCGCCGAATTCGCCGAGTTCCACCATGCCGAAACCCACCTGCTCGCGGTGGCGAGCATGCCGCCGAGCCTGTTCCTGACCGAGGGATTCGTGCCCGAGGAACTGCTCGAGGAAGAAAAGAAGCGCACCCAAGTCGTCCTCGACGAGGGCATCAAGACGCTCACAGACAAAGGCTTCCAGGCCGCCGGCCACCTCGCGGTCGGCGAGCCGGTCGAGGAGATCTGCCGGCTGGCCAAGGAACTGCAGGTCGATCTCATTGTGCTCGGCCATAACCAGAACACGTCTTTTGCGGCGCGCTGGTGGAAAGGCTCGGTCGGGGCCTCGCTGCTCGACTACTCCCCCTGCAGCTTGCTGATCGCGCTGTCCAAGCCGAAGTAAGAGCCGCGTGATGCGAAGGGCTCTCCTGCTCGCGTTGGCACTGGCCGGCGAGGCGGCAAGCGCGCCGGCGGCCGATGTGGGCGTGGTCAATCACCTCGCGGGACTGGTCACCGTCACCAACGGCACCAGCACCGCCCGGGCGCAGGCGTACATGCACATCAACGAGGGCGACCGGTTCGAGGTGCCCCAAGGCGTCGTGGTAAAGGTGGCCTATTTCAAGAGCGGGCGGCAGGAGTTCTTTTCCGGGCCGGTCAGCTTCACGATCGGCTCTCAACAGAGCGTGGTGCGCAGGGGCTCCAGCCCGCAGGTGAGCGTGCTGCCTTCCGGCGTGTCGCAGAAGATCTCGCAGACCCCGGAACTGGTGCAGATCGCCAAGCTGGGCGCGGCGGGAACAGGCCTCTACACGCCGCCGGCTTCGACGCGCGAACTGCGCCTGTCACCCCAGCAGCAGGCCGAGGTGCGCCAGGCGCGCGAAATCTACGCCAAGTTGCGCACCGACACGCCGGCTGATGACATCACGCCTGAGCTCTACCTCTACTCGGTGCTGCAGGACCACCTGCTGTACAACGAGATGCGGTCCATCGTCGCCGAAATGGCCAAGCGCCAATCCGCGAACGGCGATGTGGCCGTGCTGGCAGAATACGTCCGGCTGAAGACCGAGCCGAAGTAGTTCATCCCGCCTCGTTCGTCCCGGCGAGTTCGTCCCGCCTCACAAGAACCGGGCCCGCCGCGAGCGGGCTTTTATTCGGAGTCGCAGTCATGCAATCGTTCGGACACAAGGAATACCGCGGGCGCCTCGAAGACGCCCGCATGCTCACTGGCCGGGGGCGCTACGTCTCCGACTGGAACCTCCCAGGCCAGGCGTACGGAAGTTTCGTGCGCTCCGACCGCCCGCACGCGCGGATTGCAGCGATCGATTCCTCGGCCGCGCTGGCCATGCCCGGCGTGATCTCGGTGCTCACCGGTGAGGACGCGCAAGCCGACGGCCACAAATCGCTGCCCGCTTTTGCGCCAATGAAGGGGCGCAACGGCACCGATCTCATCATTCCGCACCGCCCGACGCTGGCGCTGGGCCGGGTGCGCTACGTAGGCGAGCCGATTGCGCTGGTCGTCGCCGAGACCGCGGCGCAGGCGCAGGACGCCGCCGAAGCCGTGCTGATCGACTACCAGGAACTGCCCGCGGTGTTCGACGCGAAGGACGCGGTGAAGCCGGGCGCGCCGCTGGTGCATGACGAAGTGGCGGGCAATATCGCGCTCGATTTTGTTGGCGGCGACGAGGCGGCCACGAATGCCGCTTTCGCCAAAGCTGCGCGCATCGTTTCGATGGATGCGTACCACACCCGAGTGGTCGGCAATCCGATGGAGCCGCGCGCCTGTGTGGGCAGCTACGATCCCAAGGACGGCATGTACTACCTGCACGCCTGCACCCAGGGCGCGATGGTCATGCGCGGGCAGATCTCGAGCGTGCTCGGCGTGCCGCCGGAGAAAATCCGCATCGTGGCCGAGGAAGTCGGCGGCGGATTCGGCGTGCGCTTCAACCTCTACCCGGAATACTGCGCGGCGCTGATGGCGGCGAAGAAGCTGGGGCGTCCGGTCAAGTGGGTCGGAACGCGCTCCGAGATGTTCCTTGCCGACGAGCAGGCGCGCGACGTCCTGCACCGCGGCGAGATGGCGCTCGATGCCAACGGCAAGATCCTCGGCATGCGCTTCGATTTCACCTGCAACCTCGGCGCCTACATCGCGCCCACCGGCGCTTTCGTGAACACGCTCAACCTCGTCAACGTGGTCAGCGGGGTCTACGACGTGCAGGCGGTCTATGTGCACGCGAACCTCGCGTTCACGAACACGATCCCGACGGCGGCTTATCGGGGCGCCGGGCGACCGGTGAGTTCCTACGCGATCGAACGGCTGGTCGACGAAGCGGCGCACGAGATCGGCATGGACCCGGCCGAGTTCCGCAAGCGCAACCTCGTGCCGAACGCCAAGTTCCCCTACAAGATCGTCACCGGCTTCGAGTATGACTGCGGCGACTTCGGCGGCGTGCTCGACGATGCCGTGGCGGCCGCCGACTGGGCCGGCTTCGCTAAACGTCGCGAAGACTCGGCCCGCCGCGGCAAGCTGCGCGGACGCGGCATGGCGAGCTACATCGAGGCGAGCGGCGGGGGAGGGATGGCGCCGCATGACGAAGTGAAAGTGCGCTGGGGCGCGGACGCGAAGATCACGCTCGAGGCCACTTCGCACTCGCATGGTCAGGGGCACGAGACCGTGTTCGCGCAGATCGTCGCGGGCGTGCTCGGCGTGCCGATGGAGTCGATCCGCCTGCGCACCGCGGACGCCGATCAACACCTGATCGGGAACCCCACCGGCGGGTCGCGCTCGCTGCTCGGCGTGGGCAGCGTGATGCAGCTGGCTGCGCACGAGGTCGTGAAGAAGGGGCTCGCGCTCGCGTCCGAAGAGCTCGAGGCTGCGGCTGCGGACATCGAGTTCAAGGACGGCGAATACAGTGTGAGCGGTACCGACCGCCGCATTTCCATGGTGGATCTTGCGAAGAAGCACGCCGGTGAAAAACCGCATCCGCTCGACCAGGATTTCGCCACGCGCTTCGGTTCGACCTTCCCGAATGGCTGCCACATCGCCGAAGTGGAAGTCACGCCAGAGACCGGCGAGATCGACGTCGTTTCCTACATTGCGTGCGACGATGCCGGCAACATCATCAACCACCAGCTGGTCGAAGGCCAGATGCAGGGCGGCATCACGCAGGGCGCCGGCCACATCCTCGGCGAACAGGCCGTCTACGACCGCGAGACCGGCCAGTTGCTCACCGGCAGCTTCATGGATTACTCGATGCCGAGGGCAATCCTGGTCGACGGGTTGCGCGTGCTGCACCATCCTGTGCCGACCAAGACCAACCCGCTCGGCGCCAAGGGCGTCGGCGAAGCGGGCGTGACCGGATCGATGCCTTGCCTGATGAATGCAATTGCCGACGCGCTGCGGCAGAGCGGCGTGACGCGCTTCGACATGCCGGCCACCGTGGGCCGGGTCTGGGAGGCGCTGCAGGCGGCCAAGGCTGGCAAGGGCACCAAGTACGCCGCAACGTTTGCCTGACGCAAAGCCTTCGATGGATGTGGTTGCGCAGTGCATTGCGAAGGTCCGCGGCCGCGGGCTGCGTGTGGTTTTTCCGGAGGGCGGCGACGAGCGGATCGTCGCGGCGGCAAAGCGTTTGCGTGACGAGGGGATCGCCGAGGCCATCGTGCTCGGCGACGTGGGCGGGAGCGACAAGCTTGATGCCTATGCGGCCCTCTATGTGAAAGGCCGCCCGGATTCGAACCCGAAACTCGCGAAGCGCTTCGCCGCCAAGCCGCTCTTTCATGCCGGCCTGATGGTGAAAGCCGGCGATGCCGACGCGATGCTCGCAGGCGTCGCGCACCCGACCGCGCGCGTGATCGAGGCCGGCATGATGACCATCGGCCTTGCCGAGGGGAGCAACACGCCTTCGAGCTTCTTCATCATGGCCTTGCCCGACCGCGTGCTGCTCTACGCCGATTGCGCGGTAAACGCCGATCCGACCTCCGAGCAGCTTGCGGACATCGCCCTCGCCTCGGCCGAAAGCTGGCGGCGCGTGATCGGTGGCGAGCCGCGCGTCGCGTTGCTTTCGTTCTCCACCAAGGGCAGCGCCAAGCACGCCCATGTGGACAAGGTCACGCGCGCACTCAAACTCGCGCGTGAGCGCGCGCCCGGGCTCGCGATCGACGGTGAACTGCAAGCGGACTCCGCGCTCGTCCCGGCGGTCGCGGAAAAGAAAGTCAAGGAGCCGAGCGAAGTCGCCGGGCGCGCCAACGTTCTGGTATTCCCGAACCTCGACGCAGGCAATATCGCCTACAAGCTCACCCAGTACCTCGCCAGCGCGCGTGCGATCGGGCCGATCCTGCAGGGATTCGCGCTGCCGATCAGCGATCTTTCGCGCGGGGCGAGCGTGGACGACATTGTGGCGACCGCCGCGGTCGTCCTCGCTCTGACGACGGAGCGTCATGGCAATTGAGGCCCAGATCGCTGTTCGACCAACGAAACGGATTTGTTTTCCGAATCAGACATTTGATCTGCTTCTCGCCGGATAACAAGTGTGCCGGGCGATCCGGGGCGCGTAACGAGTTGATTCAAGGGTGATTGACGCCGGGCCGGAAGAAACGGGACCATGCCACCCGTCACCTACACCGGGTATTGAACGTTAGCGCTCAACAGCTTCGTCTCTCGCTATTTGTCCGCCGAATTGACAGATATGCATAACGTGCATATATTCTAGCGTGCCCACTGAATTCGACCCAAAAAAAGATGCCGCAAACATCAAGAAGCACGGTGTGTCGCTTTCCGAAGGCGACGGGGCGCTGAATGATCCGCTTGCGCTCACTGTAGACGACGCTTCAGCTGAGGGCGAACAGCGTTTTGTCACCATTGGAATGAACACGTTTGGATCACTCATGGTCGTGGTCCACACTGCTCGGGACGATGGGCCGCGAATAATCTCTGTCCGGAAGGCAGATCCAAAAGAGCGGAGAAACTATGAAAAAGGTGTATGACTTTTCCAAGGGAAAGCGCGGTGCGGTGATCCCTGCAACAGGAAAGACGCGCATCACTATCTACATGGACGACGCAATTGTCAGTCGCTTCAAGGCTCAATCGGAAAAAACCGGCAAGGGTTATCAAACGCTGATCAACGAGGCCTTGAAAGCTCATTTGGGTCTTGCGGAACCGCCCGTAACTCAGGATCTTGTGCGCAAAATCGTGCGCGAAGAACTCGCGGCGCAAAGTTGATCGCTAACGAATAAGGTTCGATCGTGCGAACCCACGATCCGAACCGTTTGTTGGACGAGCCCGGTCCCTGAGAGCCTGTGAAAAATTCTCCGTCAGTGCGTGAACCCATGATGCGGGGCGATGTCAAGGGTAGGAGTCGATTCACAAGTGAAACCGGGATGCCAAACGAGACGCACAAACGAGACAAACGAATTATTTGCAGATCTACCCGAGGGC
>CANKMT010000095.1 GCA_947482825.1 Betaproteobacteria bacterium
CCACCTCGGCGGAACGATGGCGGCATGCATTGTGAAACCCGCGCACTACGCCGTCTTCCCCTCGAACGACGACGATTGCGCTGTCCGCCACCTGGGTGCAGCGGTAGTCACCGGGATTTGCCACTTCACTTTCATGGCACGCGAACTGCCATGTTTTCGCGAAAATCTCGCGCTGCTCTTCCCGGAATATCGTTTCGTCGGTGTAGATCCTGTTGTCGACGTAATGGGTATCGGGAAGGTCCGGTTTGCGGTGTCCTGGTTTCATGGGCGTCATGCGCTTCTTCGGATGATCGACCCAACCGGCGCTTGCTGGTTCTCCAGGCAGCGTCCGTTCATCGCGCCGCAGGCTTGGGTGCGGAATCCTTCAACGTGCGCGCGATCGGAGCCCAGCGGGCGATCTCCGCGCGGAAGAACTCCGTGAAAGCATCGGGATCGAGCTCGCCAGCTTCGATAGCTTCGCCAGCCAGTTTGCCGCGCACTTCGGGACTGGACATCGCAGCGCGCACCGCGGCATTCAGCTTCACGGCGACCGCGCGAGGCAGCCCGGCCGGGCCGGAAAGACCGAACCAGGTGGCTCCCGTCAGCTCTTTATAGCCGAGTTCGCCGAACGTCGGCACGTTCGGAAACTCGGCAACGCGCGACGATGTCGCAACCGCGAGAATTCTTATCTTGCCCGCCCGAAGATGCTGGGAAATCGAGCCAAGCGTGACAAACGCTGACGGAACGTGCCCGGCCATCAGGTCCGCGGCGGCCGGCCCGCCCCCGTTATAGGGCACGTGAACCATCTTTGCTCCGGTGCGAGAGCTGAAAAGCTCGCCGAGCAGGTGGACGTGAGTGCCATGGCCGGAAGATGCGAACGCTATGCCTTCGGGCCTGGCGCGTGAAAGCTCAATGTATTGCTGCAACGTCTGGCCCGGGAACGCCGCGGTGACCGCAAGCACCGGCGGAGGACCGCCGAACAGCGCGATGTGAGTAAAGTCCTTCATCGAATCGAATGACACCGTCTCCATAGCCGGCGCCACGACGCCCGAGCCCAGGCCGCTGGCCAGGAGGATGTAGCCGTCCGGCCGCGCCTTCGCGACATATGTCGCGCCGATCGTGCCGCCGGCGCCGGCGCGGTTCTCGATGACGAATTGCTGACCCATGTCCTGCGAGACCCGGGCCATCACGAGACGCACCATGCTCTCGCCGCCGCCGCCGGGCCGGTACGGCATCACCACCACTACGGGTCGGCTGGGCCAGTCCTGCGCCGGTGCAGGCAGAGCCGCGCACACGGCAAGCAGGGCCAGAAGGAATCGCAGCTTCATATGGTGAACTCCTCGGACTCCGGAATCTCCTTGCCCATGAAAAGATCCGCCGGCAACTCGGTCCCGATGCCGCGCTCGCGCGCCACTTCGATCACGCGCTTGCAAACCGAAGCGAACTGGACTCCCATGCCCACGTTGTTGCTGTGCCAGGTAATCTGCTTGTTGCCCATGCGCCCCGGGAATTTCCCGATGCACAGGTCCGACAGGTCGTTGATGAAGTCCCACGTGAGGTAGCCCTTGCGGATCGGGTCCCAGATCTCGGGCTGCAGGTCTTCCTTGACCTGGCTGAGCGAATTCACCACGATGATGTCGGCCCTGCGCCCCACCTCGTCGTCCAGCTCGCGGCGCGAATCGAATCGCGGCGCGCCGATCATTCCGCAGATATGCGAGCCCTCTTCCAGCCATTCGCCCTTGACCATCGGATCGGTCGCCGTGGTCGCCGTGAAGATGACATCGGACTCGCGCACGCAGCGCTCGGCGGAATCTACCGCGCGCGCCTTTACGCCGAACTGTTTGCCGATCCACGCCGCCATGCGCTCACGCCGCTCTGGCCGGATCGAATAGACCTTCACCTCTTTTATCCCGGGCCGTACCGTGAGCAGTGCGGCAATCTGGCCGACAGCCTGTTTGCCGGAGCCTATGAGGCCCGCAATACGGACATCCTTGCGGCATAGGTACTCGGCCGCGACGCCGGAGGTCGCGCCGACGCGCAGCGGGGAGATGGCCTCCTCCTGGACGATGCCGAGAAGCGATCTCGTGTTCATGTCCCAGACCAGCACGAAGCCTGATACCCCGCCAGGAAACGTCTTGCGGCGTTCGCCCCCCAAAAAAGGAAAGCTGGTATGTCGCGCGTTGAGGCGCAGCGCGGCGACGCCGTGGCATGGAACAGCGCCTGCGATGACGTTGAGCTGGAACCACGTTGGGGCCGCATCTGGAGTCCCGTCGCTGTCCAACGGCATATGCAGGCGGCGGCGGTTGAGCACCTGCGCGCGGTCGTGCCCCAAGTCGGCATAGGCTTCCTTGACCAGCTTTATCGCTTCGGCCATCGGCACCAAGCCGCGCGTCTCTTCGTTTCGGAGAACCAGCACTGAATTTTTCATGAGTCTCCAGGGTACCTGTGAAAAACGGTAATATAGCCGCTCGCGCCCGAAACTTCTGTCATCTATGCGACATGCGCGAAGCTCGCGGGATCACTGTCAGCTCTGCACAACCAAGTGCCGGCGCGCCGCCTCCTCCGGCTCCGCTTCACGGGGAAGCTCCATGGCGACCGCGCGCAGGCGGTAGAGGCTTCCATTAGACGCCGCAACAGGCTCCGTGCCCTCCTCCAGCGCCTTGGCCGCGTCGATCAGGCGGCGACGGCAGCGAGATATGGCCGCGTCCGTCGTTCCCAGATGCTCCTGGGTCCTGTCGACGATGGCTCCCTGCCCCTCCTGGACCGCTATGTCCTGAAGCTGCGCGCTCGGAATTCCCGTGAAGGACGAACCACGCTGATCGTTCCTGTTCAACAGATAGTCGTTCGCCTTGCCGCCCTCCGGGATGTAGGTGCCGGGGATCAACCTGGCGTAATCCAGGCCGCCGGAGCTGTACTCGGCGAGTTCCTCTCCACTCAACGGCCGGTCGGGGTGATATCGCACCCGGTACCACCAGCAGTTTTCATCGTCGATGGGTATGAAAAGATTCGCCCTGCACACCAGCCCCGGAACCGTGGGCACCAGGACATATGTAGGCATGAACCACTGCGTGATTCGCCAGTAGAACGAATCCTCTTCGGCATTCCTCTGAGCGGCTATTTGAAGGCCGTAATCGGTGTCCTTGCAGAAGAAGCGCGGCGCGCCATCGGCATCTCCGAATTGCTGAAGATCTCCCACGGCGAACACATCTTTCGCCATCGGCTCCAGAGATCGATGAAGAAAGGTGAGGTGCGCAGTGTCTATGCTGCCTTCCAGCGCCTGCTGGAAGTTGCATTTCATCAGGCATTTCGACGCGTAGAAATGATCGGCCGGAAGACTGAGGAACTCCAGATCGGGAAGCTCCGGAAGCCTGTCCCTGGGACCTAGATACGCCCAGACAACCCCGCCTTTTTCCACGACGGGGTAGGCATTCACCCTTATGTTCTCCTTCATGCGGCTGCCGGGCGGTTCGCTGGGCATGTCGAGGCACGCACCCTGGACGTCGAACTTCCACCCGTGGTACACGCATCGCAGACCGCCCTGCTCGTTCCTGCCAAAGAAGAGATCGGTGAGCCGATGAGGACACCGGGCATCGAGCAGGCCGACTGCGCCTTGCGTGTCCCGGAACGCGACCATGCCAGTCCCCAACAACGTCACCCGGACAGGGGGGCAATCGGGCCCGGGTATTTCTTCCGAAAGCAGCGCCGGCAGCCAGAAGCGGCGGAAAAGGGCGCCAATCGGCGCTTCCGGACCCACCCTGGTGAGGATTCGATTCAGTTCGGCGCTCAGCATTCGGGATCTCCTTGGGTCTACTGCCTTGATGCAATAGTTGCTACAACGCAATCATATCGACCACCCCTCCCTCGCGTCAAGTCGCAGACGCGCTTCACCGATCGCGGGCGAAATCCTTCCACGTGAGACTGCTCGACGCCATGGCCTGTCCGCGTTTCTCTATATCGTCGAGCGCGGAAAGCAGCAGTTCCCTGCTTTTCTGGGCGAGCCCCGCGAGAAGCTCGTCCTCTATTCTGCTGATGGCGCTCGAAATCTCATCGTGCAACCGCTGGCCGGATGGCGTCAGCACAAGTTGCACCCGGCGCTTGTCGTTCTTGTCGAGCTCTCTTCTTATAAGCTTTTTCTTGGCAAGGTAATCGATGGCCCTGGAAATCTGGAACGCATCCGTGCTGCTGTGTGTCGCGGCTTCCTTGGCTGAAAGCGGCTCGTAGCGCCCTATGACCGCAACCACACGCCAGGTCGTCACGGACAGACCGTGCGATTCCAGCATCGGGGCAAGAAACCGGCTGGTGCGGTTGGCGATAAGCAGGCATCTATAGGTAAGGCGCTCCTCCAACGGGGTGGCCCGTGACTTACGTTTCATACGGTCTTTCCTGAACACGGTTCACTGGCGGGTGCCGACTGCCTTTGAGTTCCGGACAGTCAGAGCTTGCGCGTGCTGCCGGTAAACAGCTCGTCGACAGAAAGGGGCCGGGTAAGCATCCCCTGCTCTTCCGCGAACCGGATCATGGTCTCGAGGTCATGCCGGTTCTTGCGAACGCCCTGCTGGTAGGGATCTTCGCCGAAGAACGCCCTTTCCTCCTCGAGATAGGTCGCGGCGAACACGAATCTCAGCCGATGCGGCTGTTCCATGAATTCGCGGTGCATTCTTTGCGCGTCCGAGAACGCTTCGAAAAGGCTGGTGGCGACCCAGGGATCGCGATCCAGGATCTCTTTCTTGATGACCAGCGGATGCATGATCGGGAAAATGCGCGTTTTCCGATAGTACTCGCGCTCCTCCCGCGCAGGATCTGTGAAAAGACGCTCGAGCGTTCCTTCCTGCCGGAGCCACGCGTCAGGCAGATCCGGCTCGAATGCCGCGTCCACTTCTCCTGCCGTAAGGAGATCCTGCGGCTTTCCGACTCGACGCTCGATTTTTATGCTCGCGGGAGGATTCGACCCGACCAGCTCCGGGTTGGTGCAGACCCACGTGACGTCGCCGACCGCCAGTCCGTAGTCGTGCATGAACATACCCTTGACCATCAGGGCAAGCGTCTGCTCGTAGCTACGGATGGCGATTTTCCGCCCCTTCAGGTCGGACGGCTTCTGGTACCCCGAGCCTTTCCGAACGAAACAGAATCGGTGCCCGAACATGCGCCGGGTGAAAAAGGGGATTGCGGACAGCCAGTCAAGTTCCTGGCTGCGCGCTACCAGGTACGAGGACATGGAGAATTCGCACGCGTCGTATTCCCCATGGTGGTACATCCGGTGATGGCGTAGGCCGCTTTCGGCGGTGAGAAGGTTCAGATCGATGCCGTCGGGCTGGACCCGGCCGTCGCGCAGCGGCTGCAGGAAGTCGTAGTGATCGCACGCCAGGGTGAGCCTCAGCCTGGCCATCTCAGACCTCGTCCCGGACGACGCTCATTGCTCGCCGGGCTCCGACAGGTCGATGGGGGTGCCGCGGCCGAGTTCCCCGGCCAATCGATACACGCGCATGGCGATCGCAAGGTCCGCGGCTGCCGTGCCGTTGTTGTTGGCGTGAAACGTCACCTGGTCGGCGCGCGTGCGGCCGGCCACCGTCCCGTTGACGATTTCACCCAGCTCCGCCACTTTATCCCAGGTGATGATGGCCCTTTGAACCGGGCCGAAAATGGCCTCCTGCTGCTCCTGCACGATGGACTCGCGCAGGTTCGTGACGATGGTGTCGGCGCGCCGCACGGTCTCGTCGTCCGTTTCCGTTCGCCCTTTTTCTAGCCAGCCACCCTTGACGAGACTGACGTTGGAGCCAACCACCGTGGTGATGTGCTGGCCCGGCTCGATCCACCGCCCATCGAAAACGGGAACGTTGCTGTTGGTGGCGCAGACCACAACGTCCACCCCTCGTATGACCTCGCGAGCGCTGTCCACCGGAATGACTTCGGTTTCAATGAATGCGCTCAGCTTCTCGGCGAATTTCTTCCGGCTGTCCGCATTGCGACTATAGACTTTTATGCGCTTTAGCGGCCGCTCGCGTTTCAAGGCGAGCGCGTGGTGAAGAGCCTGGCCGCCGGTACCGTAAAAGCCGGCAGTCTGCGAGTCCTTGCGGGCAAGATGGCGAAAACCCACGCCGCTGGTGGCTGCGGTGCGCAAGGCCATGATGCTCGAGAAGCCTATGCTTTTCTCCGTAATCTCTCCGATCACGATCGCCAGCAGGCGGCTCGTATGCGAATCCCAGAGCAGGTATACGGGATGCTCGCGGTACGGATACACCTGGCTGGCCGGATCGTGCGTCACGGTCTCGGCCCGCGTCAGCGAGCCGATCACGCCGAGGCCGTGAATGCCCCCGGGGAAGTTGCTGACCCTGACTCCCGCGGGCGAATGGACCCGCCTGCGGGGCGCATTGATGATGGGATTGCCGGCCGCTTCCTTGTACCCCTGCTCCACGAGGTCGATCGCCTCTTCCATCGAGATCAGGTCCGTTATCTCGTGCGGCCTCAAAAGCAGTACCGTCTTTTCCTGCGAGTTGCTCATAGAATGGTTCTCCTCGGTTCCGAAAAGGCTAGGTCGATGGACTATGGTGCAGCTCCTCGACGGCCATTCGCCGCGGAAGCAGCCCCTGCTCCACGGAATAGTTCATGAACTGCTCCAAATTCTTCCGATTCGGGTCGATGCCGAACGGCCAGGGATCCTCGCCGAACAGAAGCCGCTCCTCCTCGAACAAGTGACGTCCCCATGCGAGCTGCGACCAGTTGGGGTCAAAGTAATACCGGTCACACCGCTCCTTGGCCTTGTCGAACGCATCCATAAGGCTGCGTGCCGCCCACGGGTTTCGCCGCAAGACTTCGTCCTTGAACACCATGAGATGCATGATGGGATAGAAGCCGTTCCTGCGGAAGTAGCTGACTTCCTCGCCCTTGGCATCCGCGAACAGCCGCCCGATGCGGGGCGAGCCGTGGTGGGCATGACGCGGCGGATGCGGCATCATCAACGCATCGATCTCTCCATCGTGAAGCATGTCGCTGATGTTCTTGTGGCCGGGAATAACGTCCATCTTCACACCGGCTCCGGCTGAAAAAGCGACCGTTTCCTCACGCGCGACCACCCAGTGGATGTCCCGCCACGGCACGCCGTATTCCTTCTGAAGATCGCCGCGAGCAAGCACTGAAAGCGTCGTCTGGAAGGAATTCAGCCCAACCCGGCGCCCTACAAGATCCTTCGGGTTGCGGATACCGGCTTCGGTGTTGACCCACATCTGGGACTGGCTGAACAGCCGGCGAGGGTAGACGGGAATGGCAGTGAAGGGCATGCCCCTGCTCCTGGCCATCAGGTAGGAGGACAGCGATACCTCGCACACGTCGAACTCGCCCGTCTGCAGCATCCGGCCGTGCCGGTCCCCGCCGTGTCGCAAAGGCACGGCTTCGCCGACCTCGAGCACCGTGAGGTCGATTCCTTCGGGAGTGACAGTGCCGTCGAAAAAGGGGACGTGGCGGTCATAGTGAGACAGCGCCATGGTAAGGCTCAGCCGGGCCACGGATTCGCTTCCTTCGTCCACGATCAGCGCGCCGACGGCTTGCTTCCGGCGGTGCTGGCTTCCTTGCTCGCTCGCGCGACCGGAGTCCAGCGCGCAATCTCTGCCCGGAAGAACTGGGTAAAGCCCTCGGCGTCGAGGTCGCCAGGCTCTATGCCATCGGCGACCAATTTGGAGCGGATGTCCGGCTGGGCCAGCGCGTTGCGCACCAGGCCATTGAGCCTCGTAACGATCGGTCGCGACAGGCCGGCCGGCCCGGAGAGGCCAAACCACGCCGTTGCAGTCAGTTCCTTCTGCCCCAGCTCGGCGAATGTGGGGACGTCCGGAAAATCCGGTGCTCGTTGGGAGCCGCTAACCGCCAGTCCGCGCAGCTTTCCCGCGCGCAGATGCTGGGCCGCGGTCGCAAGCGTGAAAAACGCCGACGGAATGTGTCCGGCCAAAAGGTCTGCAAGGGCAGGCCCTGCGCCGCTGTACGGGATATGCAGCAGCTTCGCACCGGTGATGGACTTGAACAACTCACCGATGAGGTGGCCATGCGTGCCGGGGCCCGGGGAGCCGAACGCGATTTCGCCCGCTTTTCCGCGCGAGACGTCCACGTATTGCTGCATTGACTTCGCCTCGAACGCCGGATTGACGACGAGAATCTGCGGCAGTCCTCCCAGGAGCGCTATGTGCGTGAAATCCTTCATCGAATCGAATGGTGCGCCCATCAGCACCGGCGCCACCACATTGGAACCCACGCCGCTGCCGAGAAGCAGGTATCCGTCAGGCCGCGCTTTGGCAACATAGGCGGCGCCGATCGTTCCTCCCGCGCCGCCCCGGCTTTCCACAACGACCTGCTGTCCAAGGTCACGGGAAAGCCTGTTCATCACCAGACGCACCATCTGGTCTCCGCCTCCCCCGGGGTTGAACGGATAGACCACGACAATCGGCTTCGCCGGCCAGTCCTGGGCACACGCCGGGAACGATATCAACGCGGCAATCGCCGCTGATGAAAGCCGGACAAACATGCTTCCGATGTAGCTTGTATTTCTCATGACTGCACTCCTCACCCTGCAATACAGGTCCGGCAGTGACTGACACCGGCACGCAACACTTATTGCGTTTATGCAACTATTGCTGAATCGCAAAAGTCTAGAACAGGTGCAGACCGGGGTCAAGCGCCGCCAGGATGGCGCTTCCTGGAAAGCCATGGCAAATCGATACCGCATGCTGATCGTGAACGCGCTCTAGTCCGCTTTGACGCCGGCCGCAAGGATCACGTTTCCCCAGCGTTCGGCCTCCTGCCTCGTGAACACGCCCATCTCCCCCGGCGTGCTGCCGTAAGGGCTGGCCCCCATGTCGGTGAGCGTCTTGGCGACATCGGGCTGCTTCAGTATGTCGGCGATCGCGGCCGACAGCAGGTTCACGATCTCGGGCGGCGTCCTAGGGGGCGCAACCAGTCCGAACCACGCGACGGAGAAGAATCCCGGCAGCGCTTCGGACATTGTCGGGACATCGGGCAGGAACGGGTGGCGCTTCTCGCTGCCGACGCCGAGCGCCTTCAGCTTGCCGGCGCGGATGTGCGGACGGGAGGCGGCCATCCCTTCACCGAGTCCTTGCCCGACGCGCCGGAGACCTGCCGTGTGCCGCGATGCTCAACGCAGCCGATAACGCCACTCCATGCGTAAAGCGCATCAGGAAATACGGTCGCATGTCACCTTCCGTTCGTTAACCATGAAGGGGTTTGGAGCACGCGGAGCCAGCACGCCAGTCATTCCGGTGTGATGCCAGCTGCCCGAATCGCGTCGCCCCATCGCCTGTATTCCGATTTGAGAAATACCTCGAAGTCTTCGGGCGCCGTGGCCCTGATCTCGACACCGAGGCCGTCGAACCGCTCGCGCACCGAGGCAATCTTCATGATGGCGAGGATTTCGAGGGAGAGCTTGCGGCGGATGTCGAGCGGCGTGCCCGCGGGGCCGAGGACGGCGAACCACGGTCCGGCGACCACGCCAGGATAGCCGTGCTCCGCGAAGGTCGGCACGTTGGGAAGCATCGGGCTTCTCGTCGCAGCGGCTACGGCGACGGCCACCAGTTCCTTGTTGCGGATACGCGGCAGGACATTGAGCGTATCGGCCAGCATCATACCGACGCGCCCGGTCATCACGTCGGCCAGCATGGGCGGGAAGCCCTTGTAGGGAACGTGCGTCAACGCAATACCCATCTGTGAGGTGATCATGCCGCCGATGATGTGGCCTGTCGTGCCGATACCCTGCGACGCGAAGGTCATCTTGCCGGGGTTGCTCTTCGCGTACGCGATGAAGTCCGGGACCGTGCGAAAGGGCAGGCTCGGAGGTATGGTCAGCACGTTCGGCGCTTCCACGACCACGGAGATCGGGGCGAAGGCCGTCAGTGCGTTGTACGGCAGCTGCTTCATCAGGAAAGGATTGATGACCAGCGGGACCCTGCGGCGTGAATAGCAAGGTGTAACCGTCGGGAGCGGCCTTGGCAACGAGTTCGGCACCGATAGTCCCCCCGGCCCCTGCACGGTTGTCTATTACCCAGGGCTACCCCATTCGCGGCGATGCGTGATCCGCGACCGCGCGGGCAATGACATCGAGCGACCCTCCAGCGAGGAACGGCAGGACCACTCTCACCGGCCTGCTCGGGTACGGCGCTTGCGCTGCCGCGAGACTCGCGAACGCGGTCGTCAATACGGCTGCGAAACACAGGCGCACGCGCGACATAGAGGTAATCATTGGCGAGGCGTTGTCATGGGGAGGGCGAGAAGCCTTTGTCGAGCCAGCCCTTGACATCGGCCCCGAACCACTCGTCCGGAAGCTCGCGGCCCTTTTTCAGCTTGCGACAAGCCTCATAGACGATAGCTCCCGCAGCGGCGAACTGAATACCGACTCCGGTGTTGGGCTTGAAGTAGATCAGCTGATCGGGACGGGTCCGTCCCGGGCGTTTGCCGGCCAGCACTTCGCCCAGCTCGACGACCTTGTCCCAACTGATACGCTTGTCGTCGATCAGGTCCAGCAACTCGCGTTGATTGTTGTTGACCGCGGTTGACCGGCTGTTGATGCCTATCAGATCGCTACGGATGAATGTCGTCTCGTCGACCTCGCTGCGCCGGTGCATCTGATCGCTGTTCACGACCGTCACCACCGTCTGGCCCGGCACCAGCAGCTTGCCGTCGAACAGCGGCTCCCCCGAATTGGTCATGCACAGCACGATGTCGGAGCCTTGAACAACCTTGGCCGGAGCATCGACGGCCTGGATCTCGATTCCGAGCTTCTCGCCCATCTCTCGCGCAAAGTTGTTCCTGTGGGTGGGGTTCGGGCTGAACACCTTGCAGAGCCGAATGTCCCTGACGCAGCAGACCGCCTCCAGATTGCGCCCGGCTTCGTTCCCGGATCCGTATAGGCCGACCACCTTGCTGTCTTTGCGGCTGAGGGCCCGCAGCGCGGCACCATTTGTCGCGCCGACCCTTATGCCCGACATGGTGAAGTCATGAATGATGGCCAGGGGTCTTCCTGTCTCGAGGGAATAGAGAAGAACGAATCCCCAGCTCCTCCCGTCGGGATATTCGAATTCCAGGCGTCTTACCCCATCCACGACCTGCTCCCGGGAAATGACCGAGTCGGTGCGCAGCGCAGCAACCCCGAGCCGGGGAATGGCTCCGGGGATGATGTTGGCGAAGTATCCGGGCGCATGCAGGTCAGCCGGTACCTTGTAGCGCTGCCGCGGATGGTTTACCGCGCTTCCGTTGGCGAGATCCGAAAAAGCCAGCTCCATGGCATCGATGCAGTCCCTCATGCTCAAAACCTCCTGCACGAGGTGATCCTCAATAATCAGCATATGTCCTCCAATAAGAAAATGTGTCCCGTATGCCAGGGTCGTCCCTCACCGGGGCTGAGGTTTGTCCTGCACGGCTCCCGCTTCCTTCGCGGCGCGAGCCAACGGACTCCAGCGCGCGATCTCCGCGCGGAAGAACTGGGTAAAGTCCTCGGCATCCAAATCGTCCGCCTCGATGCCATCGGCCAACAGAATCGCTCGTATATCTGGTTGAGCCAAGGCGTTGCGCACTTGAGCGTTGAGCCTCGTGACGATCGGCCGCGGCAGCCCGGCCGGGCCTGAGAGGCCGAACCAGGTCGTTGCCGTGAGCTCCTTGTAGCCTAATTCGGCGAATGTCGGCACGCTGGAAAAGCTTTCCGCGCGCTTTGAGCTGCTGATGGCCAGTGCACGTGCCTTTCCCGCCCGCAAATGCTGCGATATGGCGCCTAACGACGTAAAGGCCGACGGGATGTGCCCGGCCACAAGATCCGCCACCGCCGGCCCGCCCCCGTTATAAGGAATGTGCAGGAGCCTTGCACCCGTAAGGGATTTGAACAACTCGCCGATAAGATGGCTATGGGTACCCGTACCCGGCGAACCAAAAGCGATATCCGCAGCCTTGCCCCGGGACCTGTCCAGGTATTGCTGCAGCGTCCTGGGCTCGAACCCCGCATTGACTGCGAGCACCTGAGGGGGACCGCCAAGAAAGGCGATGTGGGTGAAGTCCCTGATCGAATCGAATTGCACCGACAGCATCGCGGGCGCCACCACGTTGGACCCCACCCCGCTACCCAGCAGGGTGTAGCCGTCCGGACGCGCTTTGGCCACCATGCCCGCTCCAATCGTGCCGCCCGCACCAGGCCGATTCTCGACCAGAAACTGCTGTCGCAGATCTCGCGACAGCTGCCCCATCACGCGGCGCACGAGCTGCTCGCCGCCGCCTCCGGGATTGAACGGGAACACCACCACCACCGGCCGCGTCGGCCATTCCTGAGCCGAGGCAGACAACGCCAGGCTGACTCCCGCCAGGACTGAAAGCAACAACCCGAGCCTCCTCATATGGGCACCGCGATCAGCTCGAAAGCATCGTCGCAGTTGATGAGATCGACGCGCTTCCACAGGATCTTGAAGCTGTCGGCTTCGCGCCGCAGGCGGTGCTGCACCTTACCCGCGAAGACGCGCTGCACCCTCAGGCGATAATCGACCATGATCAGAGAGGAGCGGACCGTGCACTGCCCTCGGGCATCCTGCTTTTCCGTGACTGCGACGTTGCCAACCAGATGGCAGGTGCGATGCGGCGGGGTCTGCGCATGGATGCGCGGATGCCGTAGCCGCTCGAAGCGGGTCTGCATGACCTCGCGGCTGTCATAGAAGAGCGACGCTTCGGTGTCCGGGCTTTCCTGGTCTGGCCGCAACGGCACCCAGTAATAGCTTTTTTCGTCGAAAAGGTCGCGCCATTCCTCGAACCGCCGGTCGTCCAGCAGCACCGCTTCATGGATCAGGAATTCCTCGATGTGGTGCCGCTCACCCAAGCCTGCATCGCGTGCGCCGCTTCGTTCCACAGCTTCCGTGATCATTGCGACTCCTGCATCGCATTCTCGGCAGCGCTCATGAAACGCTGCCACGCCGCGTACTGCGAGCGCTGCGGCAGCTCCACGGTGCCGTTATTGGTCAAATCGCCGCGCTCGTCCGTGGCATCGGTGTCCAGTCCGCGTGCGAACCATACCCAGTCCGAACCGGTCGCCGCGACGCCTTCCTGGACGCGGCGGAAGTTCTCCAAGTCGTCGGTCTGGATGAGCGAAGACGCCGAGTGGGTGTTGTTGAGATGGCGCACGAAGCCCTGGTTCAGCTCCTCGGGCGCGCCCTTGAGCTTGAGCGGGTAGACATGGATCTCGGTCCGGTCCACTGCCAGGGGAACGATGACCCGGATGTGATGGTTCAGCGCCTGCATGGTCATGTTGGGGTAGAACGCCGTGTTGTGCCGCTTCGGGCGCAGGATCTGGAGCGTGCGCTCGCGCCCGTGGCGCGCCTCGAGCATCGCGACATAGGACTGGAACACCGAGTCCTCGGGAAAGTTTTCCGCGACCGGCTGGTTGCCCGTATAGCTGTGACCGTTCTCGCGCGCCCCCCAGGCGATGCGCTGCTCCCAGCGCGTCGCCGCGCGGCCGCGATCGCTGATGGCCGAGCCCGCCTTGTCCCCCGGGCGGCGGCTGAACTGCTTGCCGCTGCGGCTCACCGTGGATTCATGCGAGAACGGCACGTGGTACATGTCAACGATGTTCTCGAGCTGCAGCTTCCAGTTTCCGCGGAACAGGTACCTGTGCACGCCCCCCGACAGCTCGACTTCCCCGTCGGGCGCGCGGTCGCACAGCTCGTCGACGCTGTCGCGGGCATGGCCCAGGTATTCCTCCAGGCTCTTGCCCGAAGAGACGAGGCTCGCGAAAACGAACCCGCGATAGCTCTCCATCCGGGGCACCCGGCCCATGCCGAGCGCCGGATTGGCGAGGTCCATGGAAGGCCCGTAGCCGTTGCGCATCGAGATCGCGTCGAGGTCGCCGTTGGTGTCGAACGTCCAGCCGTGGTAGGCGCAGCGGAACAGCTTGACGTTGCCGCGCTCCTCGTTGCACACGATGGCGCCGCGATGGCCGCAGCTGTTGAAGAGCACGTGGACCTGCCCGTCCTTGTGGCGCGACAGGACCACGGGCACGGCGCCGATGCGTGCCGTGACGTAGTCCCCGGCCTTGGGCACCTGGCTCTTGTGGCCGATGTAGACCCAGGCGCGCCCGAATATGCGCTGCATTTCAAGGTCGAAAATGGCCGGGTCGGTGTAGATCGAACGGTGCACGCGCTCCTTCTGCACCAGGGTCTGGACAATCTCTGGATCAATGATGTTCATGGTCTCGCAGTTCAATCAGGAGCGCTGTCATCCCGATGACGACACGCTTGAGCCGAAGCGCCGACTGTAGGCGGTATAGGCATAAGATTCCGTCACCTATGCGACATCCGAGCACGTACGTGAGCACCTGCCCTGCGTCCTGCCTTGCCTCCCGCCGCGCGCGCGACGAGACCGATGCGCAGCCGTCGAAATAAATGCGTTCATCGGCGCTGAAGCACACCCGGATTTGACAGGTGCGGGAGCTTGGCCTAATGCGCCGTAGAGTGAGACTCGTCTCGTGGTGCGGGGCGAACCTGCGCCATACGAGCCGTGGCGCATCAAAATTCAAGTAGCGCGGCTGATGGGAGGGACCAATCCTGACCGCGATTTTTCAGCCATACCGCATGTGATCCGAAGAAGAACAGCTAGGCTCATCGGCTGTTATTCTGAGAGTCGACGTCCGGTTACTTTTTCCAACAATGCCTCCGGACTATCAGGTATTTCGCTTCCCCGCCATGCGACATGCTGATCGGGTCGAATCAGGACCAGGTCCCTCTCGTAGAGATCACGTGCTTCGTCCTCGAGGACGTCTAGGACTCTGAGAGGGATGCCGATCCGCTTCGCGCCGCGCACGAACTCGTCCGCGGCGGGCGGTGACGCCCCGAGCCGGACTAGCGTGAACCAAGGCCCCAGCCGGTCGAATAAAGAAACCCTATCTTCAATCCAATAATGCGGAGCTCGTCCGCCGGGGCAGGCAGAAGGAGTGTAGACGGCGGCCGAATCAGGTGGCGGCGTCGTGCCATCAGGAATGACAATGGGCGAGCCGTCGTAACGAGCGCCCAACTGTATACCGAGACTCGCAAACTCTTCTTTAAAGGTCTTCAACTCCTCGCGCAGCAATGTGCGGGATGCCTCACCCGCCTCGCTGTCCTCTTCAAGGCAGCTATCGAACTTCAAAGCTCCGATTTTCTCCGCCAATCTTCCCGACTCCGAGGTGTTCCTAATTCCGATGGGCCGCCGCTCGCTTTGGTAGGTGTCAAGCAAATGCGCACCGCCCCACCCATGGCACATGGCTGCCAACTTCCACCCGAGATTAGCGACATCGTCTATGCCGGTGTTCGACCCGAACCCGCCGGCAGGAGTGAACAGGTGCGCTGAATCGCCCGCCAGGAAAATGCGGCCCTTCTGGTACCCGTCGGCCACTAGCGCAAGTCCAGCTACCCACTCCTGAACGGACACCGCTTCGACGGGAATGTTGACGCCCGCAGCGACGCGAAACATATCCGCGGCATCGATCTGGTCGATAGTCCTGCCGGCCGGCATCTCGGCAAGCATGAGAAACTCGCCTTTCCCATCCAATGTAATAACGTCGGTCCGACCGTCAGTATTTATAGTGAAGTAGTGCCAGGCGATGGGCATGTTGAAGATTTCATAGGCCTTCGGTACCCTCACATAGGCGGAGATCATTACGCCGTCATAGAAACGATCTCCTGAACTGTTTCGCCCAGAATAACGGAACCCCAAGGAACGCCGCACCATGCTCCTTCCGCCGTCGCATCCTACTAGGTACTCACATACGATCGCTTCTTTCCGACCGGATTCGATCTCTTCGATCTCGGCTTGAACCGAGCTGCTGTCTTGGCTAAATGAAACTAGTCGCCAACCGAATCGGATGTCGGCGCCCTCAAACGAGGCTGCATGTTCACGAAGGAGCGGCTCTACGTAGAGCTGGTTGGCGCGGTGTAGGGGCTCTGGTGTCAGCCGTGTTTCGCCAAACGGGCCAGGATTTCTGGTTTTCTGGCGTGCGCTCGGCATGGGCAAACGACCAAGCTCGTGGCCAGCGAGCCGCGTGACATAGGCGATATCGGTCGGGTGCTCTGCGGGAATGCCAGTATTGCGGACCTTATCAGCAATACCCATACGCCGGAAATGCTCCATGGTACGAGCGCTTATCGTGCTTCCCTTGGGGTGCGTCGAAGTGGTCTTGCGCTCGTTGACGAGCAGGCAACCAGTACCACGAGAGCCAAGCTCGATGGCAAGACACAGGCCAACGGGTCCGCCTCCGATTATAAGCACGGGTACACGATGCGGGACGTTCATACTCCTCCAGTCTGTGTGGAGAACTAAGTAGTGACACCGCTTCGCAACTCCTCGGCATCAAACTTAAAGTAAATATCCCCCGGCAGAGCCGGGGGCTTTAAATTGTGAGCCGCTCAAAGCGGCTTGATAGGGGGCGCTAACGCGCCCCCTGCTCTTTGCGCCACCTGAAGGTGGCCCTCCTATTGCCAAAGTTTCATCTGGTCCAACCGCTTGTCCTCTTCCTCCTGATGTCGGATGTACTCGCGAATCATCTCCTTCTCCCTGCCCACGGTCGACACAAAATACCCCCGTGCCCAGAAACTCTGCCCAACGAAATTTCTCTTCCGCTCTCCGTACACCCGCGCTAAGTGAATCGCGCTCTTGCCCTTGATAAAACCGATGACTTGCGACACGGCATACTTCGGTGGAATCCGAATCATCATGTGCACGTGATCCGACATCAAATGCCCCTCCTCGATTCGACTTTCCTTCTGCTCGGCCAACCGCCGAAATACCTCGCCCAAGTGCTTTCTCAGCCCTCCGTACAACGCCCGGCGGCGCCCCTTCGGTATAAACACCACGTGATAGATGCATTCGTACTTCGTATGACTTAAGCTCTCGTACTCGTCCATCGCGATTCTCCTTTGTCGTGTGCTTTGGCGGCTCACGATTGGAGTTTCTGCGGTGGACTCCCTTAAATGTCAAACTTCTACTGCCTCCCCGGCACAGCCGGGGGATCTCCTATGTTGGTTTAGAATCCGCCGAACATTGAATGGCCAGCGGCGCGGCAACGCCAGTCCGCCTTATCACCAAGGAATCGCAATGAATTTCCTCAGTCAGGCAGAAATCACCGCCGCCTTGCCCGAGTGATCGACAACCCGAGAACCAAGCGTCCCGTTAACAGTCGCCCCGTCGCGATTGCCGGCGGCGGCATCGGCGGCCTCGCCTGCGCGCTGGCCCTTGCGCGCCGCGGATTCGCGAGCGTGGTGCTGGAACAGGCGCGCGATTTTGGCGAAGCGGGCGTCGGCCTGCAGGTCGCACCCAATGCCCTGCATGTGCTCGACGCACTGGGCGTGGGCGAACGTGCGAAAAAAGATGCTTTCTTC
>CANKMT010000096.1 GCA_947482825.1 Betaproteobacteria bacterium
AAAAGAGGCGATCGAGGAGTTTATGCAAGCCTGGAACCAAAACCCCAAGCCCTTCATTTGGACGGCTACCGTCGAGGACACCATCAAGAAGATCGACCGGGCGCGGGCGAAAGTTGAGCAGATCAAACCCGGATCTACCCTGCCCAGAGGGAAAAAGATGGTCGCAACACTGTAAAGTTATTTACGGGACACTACACTAGCCATTTGAGTGACGCATGCACAAGGCGCCGGCCGGCTGCATGTTTGAGCGACTGAATCGAATCGGGCCGGCATAGGAGCGCAACCTGTGGCCGAAGCACAGACCGAGCGGCCAGCACCCACCCCTCGGGAGTCTCCACATCCGCTCGCCACAGTGCTGGAAGATTCTTAAATTCAACAATTTGCCTGGCATAGATCCCTAACTCCATCAGATCGCCTTTTGGAAAGAGTCCGCCACCTTGGACTTTGCCCTTGACCCTTCGGGCGAACCTTGGCTCGGCAAGCAAGCTCGCCTGCGCACCTTGCGCTGCAAGTAGCCCGAGCGCACTCGACCCGATAGCCAATAGCGGGCGCTTCTCGCCCAGCCACCGGTCCGGCGCAACGGTGAGGCCATCCCCGAGAATGACGAGCTCCGCGGCATGATCGGCGACGATTTCGGCGCCGGCACTGGCAAGACATTCGGCCAGTAGCGCCCCCATGGGATCGCCGCCGTCGATGAACGAGACCTTGAATCTACGCTCGAACACGACCGCGCCGGCCGGCGGCCGCGGCGAAACGCCCGAAAGGACACGAAAGAGCGTCTCGGCCTTGAGGCGAGTCTCTTCCTCCTCTTTTCCCGGGTCGGAATCGACGAGCAGGTTGCCGCCGGTACGCACTTCGGCAATGTCTCCTATGACTCTTGCGGCCCGGAGGACCGTGAACGCCTCGAGGCTCCCGTCCGTGCCCAGACGGGCCACCGCCCCCGCATACCACCCCCTCGGACATGATTCGATTTCCGCTATCGCGGCCACCGCGGCGGGCTTCGGGAGGCCGGTTACCGTGGCCGGCGCCGCATGCGCAAGCAGGATGTCCAATCCATCCGTGCCCACGCGCCTGCGGCCGCGAATGTGGTCGATGGTGTGAATGATGGTGCTGAAGAAATGCACCCGACGCCGCGAAAGAAGTTCGACAGAGCCCCGCTCGCACACCGTTGCCTTGTCGTTTCGGTCCGAATCCGCGCATGCGGCAAGCGATGCGTCTTCCTTGTCCGAGTTGAGCAAAGCCAACGCTTGGTCGGCGTCGGCGACCGGATCGGCGCCGCGGCGATAGGTCCCGCAGACCGGCGCACTCTCCACCCATTCGGCATCGGCCCTCACTTGCAAGTCCGGCGACGCCCCAAAAAGCCTTTCTCCTCCACCGAGGTTGAGGAAGAACATTGCCGGATAAGGATTCAACGCCCGCAGAGCCGCGAACGCGGTGCTCGGCCTGGTCGCGAAGCGACGGCGAAATGCCTGGCTGAGCACCAGCGAGAACAATTCCCCGCGCCTCAACCTTTCGACACCTCGCAAAACGGCGTTCGCATGGCCGCCCGGCGCAAGGTCGTCGGATTCCACTGCGCAAAGCACTGGCTCAACGGTGGCAGGCACAAAGCCGGCGATCGCCTTGAGATCGGGAAAACGGAACTCCACCCACTCGGTGCCTTGCGCCTTGGCGACAAGCACTCGCTCGGGAAAATACAACGCCATCCGGCGCCTTCCGTCATCCGGGAGCGCGCCCCTTTCCGCGAGCCGGTAATAGTCGAAACTGAAAGCACCGAACAGGCCCAGCTCCGGATAGGCGGGGCTGAACAATCCGAGAAACCCGCGCAGTACCTCGATGGCCGGATGCGGTCCGGCGTCGCCGGCCTCGAATCGGGCGACGAGTCCGCCCGGGCAATCTTTGAAACGCGCCAAGGGCCGCAAGTGCTCGAGGAGAGCATGCCCGGTCGCCGTGAATGCGAGGATCCTCAGGTCACCGCCATCCAGAAATAACCCCAGGGCCGGGTCCACGCACCCCATCGACTCCCGTCGATACAAGCTCTCCGCTTCCACATCGCATCCAAGCCATGCGCCATGCCTGGCGTCGAGGGCCTCCAGCAAGCGCGCAGACGCATCCTGCTCGGCTCGCACGACCGACCGCACCACCCGGATCATCGGCGAACGAACTCGACAACCGCCAGGGAACCCATGGGCCTCAGATGCGTTCGGTCTCGCCCTGGCGCGGCTGCCAGACCATCAGGCGCCTCTCGACGAGGGTCACCAACAGGTCGAGGACCAGGGCAAATGCGGTCAGCACCAGGATACCTGCGAAGACCGTGTTGATGTCGAACGTGCCTTCGGCTTGCAGGATCAGGTACCCGACACCGCGCGAAGAGCCCAGGTACTCGCCGACGACGGCGCCGACGAACGCGAGCCCGACCGAATTGTGCAGGCTCGCGAAAACCCAACTCATGGCACTCGGGACATACACGTAGCGCAACAGCTGCTTTGGGTTCGCGCCAAGGATGCGCGCGTTGGCAAGGACAGTCGGACTCACTTCGCGCACGCCCTGGTATACGTTGAAGAAGACGACGAAGAACACCAGGGTGACGCCAAGCGCCACTTTCGATGCGATATCGAGCCCGAACCAGACGCTGAAGATCGGCGCCAGGATCACGCGCGGCATCGAATTGAGCGCCTTGATATAGGGATCGCACAGGGCCGATGCCACGGGATTGAGCGCCAGCCACAATCCGATGACGAGCCCCGACAATGTGCCGATGACAAAAGCCAGGAACGTTTCCCAAAGGGTGACCCACAAATGCGCGTAGATGTCGCCCGAATAAAACCACTCCCACACGCGGGCAAAAACCTTGAGGGGCTCGCCGAAGAAAAAGGCGGCCTTGCTCGCATCGTCGAAATAAATCGGCGGAAGGATTCCCGGCACTGCGAGCACGTGCCAAAGCAGAAAAAACCCGATCATCATGAGGACCTGCCAGACGAGCAGGTTGCCCTGCTGCGGCCGTATGCGCGCCCACGGGCCCTTACTGGATTCGGGTTCTTGCATAGCCTTTCAGGACTTCATCTTTCATTGCGTGCCAGATGTTGGTGTGAAGCTCGACAAACCGCGGTGTAAGCCGGATCTCTGCGACATCGCGTGGTCGCGGCAGGTCGATTGAAAACTCGCCGATCGGATGCGTCCCCGGCCCGGCCGACAGCACGACGACCCGGTCCGAAAGAGAGATCGCCTCTTCGAGGTCGTGGGTGATGAAGAGCACCGACTTGCGGTCGGCCGACCAGAGTTCAAGCAGTTCATTCTCCATGAGCTGGCGCGTCTGGATATCGAGCGCGGAAAACGGCTCGTCCATGAGGATGATCTGCGGATCGAGGATCAGGGTCTGCGCAAGCGCCACGCGCCTGCGCATTCCCCCCGAGAGCTGGTGGGGATAACGGTGGCCGTGCCCGGCAAGGCCGACGCGCGCGAGCCAATCCTCTGCGCGCCGCACCGCTTCCTCGCGAGAAACTCCGCGGAACTCGAGTCCCGCCGTCACGTTGTCCAGGCCCGTGCGCCAGGGCATCAGCGCTTCTGTCTGGAACAGGTATCCGGCCTTTTGGTTCAAACCGACGAGCGGCTCGCCAAATACCTTCACGCTGCCCGACGATGGTTCAAGCAGGCCGACGGCCACGTTCAGCAGCGTCGACTTGCCGCACCCGGTGGGACCGACCACGGAAACGAATTCACCCGGAGCGACGGTGAGGGTCGCGTCCTTCAGCGCCGTATAGCGTGTGTCGTTGGAGTCGCGCGCAGCGAACGTGACCGTGATGTTTTCGAGCGCCAGCGCGGGCGCCCCTTGCAGGGCCATGCCGGCTACTTCTTCTTGGCGTATTTCGCGAGCGCCTTCTTCGCGAACTCGTTGGTATAGGTCTCGCCCAGATTGATCTTCGAGGGATCGATCTTCGGGTTGAAGGAGGCAAGCGCTTTGAGCGTTGTCTTCGCACCGGCTTCGCTGAACAGTCCGTCCTTCGAATACGCAGTCTTCACGTTGTTGAAGGCAAACAGGTACATCGCCTTGTTGCCGAGCAGGTAATCCTCCGGGACGGTCGCGAGCACTTGCTGCGGAGAGGCCTCCTGAAGCCAGAGCAGCGCTCGCACCATGGCGTTGGTCATGGCCTGCACCGTTTTGGGGTTCTTCTTGACGAAATCGACCGGCGAGTAAAGGCTCGCAGCCGGCATCGGACCGCCGAACAGCTTCTCCGTGCCCTCGAGCGTGCGCGTTTCCGCAATGATCCTGATCTTGCCTTCCTTCTCGAGGATCGTCATCGCGGGATCGGTCTGCGAAAGGACATCCACCCGGCCCTGCTCGAGCGCGGCGATCACGGTCGATCCCGCTCCCACCCCGATGATCGAAACGTCGGAAGGCTTGAGACCGCCTTTGGCGAGGAGGAAATTGACCACCATGTTGGTGCTCGATCCGGGCGCGCTGACGCCGACCTTCAGCCCCTTGAGATCCTTTGGGGACTTGTAGCCCGCCGCCTTCGAAGACACGATGCCGACCGAGATCTGCGGCGCGGCGCCGGAAAGCACGAACGCAGTGAAATGCTGGCCATTGGATTGCATGTTGATGGTGTGCTCGTAGGCGCCCGAAACCACGTCCGCGCTACCGCCGACAACAGCCTGCAACGAGCGCGAACCGCCCGGGAAATCGCTGATCCGGACATTGAGCCCTTCGTCCTTGAAATAGCCGAGCCGCTCGGTGAGCGTCAGCGGCAGGTAGTACAGCGCGGATTTTCCTCCGATGGCGATATGGACATCCGGTTTCTCGACCTGCGCCTGAACGCCCGCCGCGAACGCGAGCGCGACCGCGGCAAAGACTGACCCGACCACTTTTCTCATTTTTGTCCCCTCCTGTGTTTGGCGCAATTCTACAGCGAGCGCCTCTCGATCAATGCCTGCGACAACGTGCCGGCATCGACGTATTCGAGCTCACCGCCGAGCGGAACGCCGCGCGCAATGCGGCTCACGCGAATGCCGCGGCTGCGCAGCATTTCCGCAATATAGTGCGCAGTCGCCTCGCCCTCGTTGGTGAAATTGGTCGCGAGGATGACTTCCTGCACCACGCCGTCCGTTGCACGCGAGAGCAGTCGATCGAGGCCTATGTCGCGTGGCCCGACCCCGTCGAGCGGCGACAGGCGGCCCATGAGCACGAAATACATGCCCGAAAAAGAGGACGTCTGCTCAACCATTGCCAGGTCGGCCGGCGTTTCCACCACGCAAAGCAGCGATGGGTCGCGGCGCGGTGACGCGCAAAACGAGCAAACTTCGCTTTCGGTGAAATTGTTGCACTTTGCACAGTGGCGAACGCTGGCAAGCGCATGCTGCAGCGAAATCGCCAGTTGGTCAGCCCCAGCCCTGTCGCGTTGCAGGAGCTGGTAGGCCATGCGCTGCGCCGATTTCGGTCCTACGCCCGGGAGGACACGCAGGGCCTCCACCAGGCGTTCGAGCCCTTGGGGAGTCGGAACCGGGTCCCTCGGCACTTCCCCGGCCTCAAAAAGGCAGCTTCATGCCGGGCGGCAGGCCCATGCCGGCAGTGACGCTGCCCATCTTCTCGGCAATCATTGCTTCAACGCGCCTGGCCGCGTCGTTGAACGCAGCCGCGACCAGATCCTCCAGCATTTCCTTGTCATCGCCAACCAGCGACGGGTCGATGGACACCCGCTTGACGTCGTACTTGCAGGTCATCTGGATCTTGACCAGCCCCGCCCCCGACTGTCCTTCGACTTCCAACTGCGCCAGCTGGTCCTGCATCTTCTGCATATTCTGCTGCATTGCCTGCGCCTGTTTCATCAACTGGCCGATGTTGCCCTTCATGAAAGCCTCCTAGGACCCTTTGGGGGTCGCCTGTATGGTTTTGTCGATCACGGTCGCATCGAATATCTCGACGAGGTCGCGCACGAATGGATCGCCCCGCACCGCGTCCTCGGCCTCTGCCTGGCGCGCCGAACGCTCTCCATGTTCGAGCGCGGCAACCGATTTTCCCAGCACCTCACCCACTCCGACCCTGAGGGTGATCGTTCCGCCAAACCTGGAGGCGAGCGCGCTTTTGAGCTTATCGATGTAGTTTTTCTCGGCAAGGTAGGCCATCGCCTTCGGGATCGCCAGATCGAACTGGCCCGCCTCATGCCGTTTCAACTCGGCGTTGTCGGCCAGCAATTTTGCTGCCCCGCCCAGCTTCAGGTCCCGGACCAGGCGCACCCAATCGCCATCGAAGGCAGTGGCGGCAGCAACTGCAGGTCTTGGGGTCTGGGCCGGGGCGCTTCGTATTGCGACGGGTTTGCTTGCGCTCCCATCCGGAAGCGCCAACGAACCCACTGGCGTGGTCAACGCGGCCTCAGGCCGGAAGGCCAGCATGCGCAACAGCGTCATCAGGAAACCCGAATGTTCGTCCGGCGCAATTGCCAGGTCCTGCCGACCCTGCACTGCAATCTGGTAATAAAGCTGGATCTCATCGGCGCCGAGCCGCTGGGCAAACCCGAAAATCCTTGCGCGCTCCGGCAGGTCTTCGTCCAGCGCCGCCGGCATGGATTTCGCCACCGCAATGCGCAGCAACAGGCTCGCGAGATCTGCGAGCGCCGAGTCGAACGAGAGGCTGCGCGATTGCATTTCTTCGGTGACCGCCATCAGTCCAGGACCGTCGCCTGCGCCAAGCGCATCCAACGCGCGCAGCAGGTAGGTTTCATCGACCGACCCCAGCATTTCGCGCACGTTGGTGGCTGAAATCCTGCCGGCTCCATGCGCAATGGCCTGGTCCAGCAACGAAAGTCCATCGCGCATGCTGCCCGAGGCTGCGCGCGCAATCGCAGGAAGGGCCTCGCGCTCGAACTCGATGCCTTCGGACTCGAGCAACCGGGCCAGGTGCTCGGTGATCACACCTTGCGGCATCTGCTTCAGGTTGAACTGCAGGCAGCGGCTCAGCACGGTGACCGGGATCTTCTGCGGATCGGTCGTTGCGAGGATGAATTTGAGGTGCTCGGGCGGCTCTTCGAGCGTTTTCAGCATCGCGTTGAACGCCGATGTCGAAAGCATGTGCACTTCGTCGATCACGTAGACCTTGAATCGGCCGCGCGATGGCGCGTACTGCGCGGTCTCGAGCAGCTGGCGCATCTCGTCGACCTTGGTGTTGGTCGCTGCGTCGACTTCGAGCAGGTCGATAAACCGGCCGCCGTCGATTTCGGCGCAGGCACCGCACTTCCCGCAAGGCTCGGCGGTGATGCCGGTCTCGCAATTGAGGCACTTCGCAAGGATCCGCGCGATCGTGGTCTTGCCCACGCCGCGCGTGCCCGTGAACAGGTAGGCGTGGTGAAGGCGCTGCTTTTCAAGCGCATGCCGCAGCGCCTTCACGACATGCTCCTGCCCCACCAGCGTCGAGAAATTCCTGGGTCTGTACTTGCGCGCCAGCACGAGATAAGTCATGCGACGATTCTAACAGCGCGAGGGTGGGAGGTCTGAGGAGGGAGGGTCGCCTCGACCCTCCCTCTTCTCCCATTGGTGGCGAGCCTTGTCCCCGGCACTTGCGGTGAGTAGCTGTGGCTGCTTCCTTCCGGACCTGACCAGGTTCACCACGCCGCAATGCGGGGGGGCCCGCCGTTGAATCCGGATTGTAAGCCATCCTGCGCGTTGAGATTTTCTGTCGTGGCGAGCATGATCATGCATGGAACCCGCCGACAGTATCCGCCGCCTCGGATTTTCGCGCTGGTACGAGCGCCGGCTGATCGAAGCGCATGCGTGGCTCATCAGCGGCATCTTCTGCATTACCGCGATCGCGGCCTGCATGGAGGAGCTTGCTTTCCGGGGCTCGATATTGCGGTTGCTCGCCTACGTCATAGTCGTTATGGCCTCCGGCGCGATCGGCATTTATGGTTTGTCGCGCTACCAGCAGCTCCTGAGCGAGGCCGAGCAACTCGGCGAGCAGGCCACCTGCCGTGCCTGTGGCGCGTATGCGCGTTTCAGGCTGATTTCAGGCTCGCATGTCCGCTGCCGGAAGTGCAGTAACGAATGGTGTCTGATTGGGACTATTTGAGCAGCGTTCTCACCTAACAAATGCTGCCATCTTTTCGCTAGACACCGCTTGTTTGCTGGGTCTCGAGGCAAATTGCTGCCATCGAGCAAGCGAAGCCGAACGATCCTGGGCCCCGGGGGAGTTGACTGGCGGAGAGAATGGGATTCGAACCCATGATACGTGATTAGCGTATACACGCTTTCCAAGCGTGCGCCTTCAGCCGCTCGGCCATCTCTCCGCGGCGGCCGAATTTTACCGCAATCCCGGCAAATACCGGTCAGGCCGCCGGGGGCGTATTCTCCAGCACGATCCTGATCTTCATGACAGTCAGTCCGAACCAGAGAACGACCACGAGCAGGAAGGCCACCAAGCCCAGATGCTGGTCCAGGATGATTCGAGGCGTGACCCAGCGAGTGGCTTTCATGACCGGCATGGTCAGCGTTTTGAAGATCCCGTAGATCGGGTTCTGGTCCCGTTTGGAGCCAGCCAGGACGTAAAGAACGCCTTGCCCGATCATGGCGACGCCGGCGACCTCAGTCAGCGCCTTCAGAATTACGATAGTCTCGTACATTGCATCCGTCTTGGAATGAACCGACTAATGAACCACTGGCAATACTACATCGTGGCCCGCATGTTCGAAGCGTTCGGTCGTGGGGAGCAAGCCATCGAAAACTACCAGGAAGCGCTGCGGGCAAAACCTGATTTCCACAGGTGCTCGAACCGGATTGCGTACATCCTTTCCGGGCTAGAACGCTATGCCGAAGCGGAGCCCTATTTCATTGCGGCTCTACGTGCCGACCCCGCGAATGCGGTTGCCCATTTCAATCTCGGGTACACGTACGACAAACGCGGGCAGTACGAGAATGCCGTCGGCGAATTTCGGGAAGCAACCCGCCTTAACCGGGCGCTCGACCGTGCCTGGTACGGATTGGGATTGGCCTGCGCGCACCTTGGACGGCACGACGATGCGGCAGCAGCTTTGCACGAGGCCGCCACCCTGCAGCCGATGAATCCCCACGCCTGGTACCAGCTTGGCATGGCCTACCACACTCTCCACAATCCGGAAAAGGTGACCGAAGTGGTCATGCATCTGTTTCGCTTCGATCCGAAAATGACGCGCCAGCTCATTCGCGACGCGGAGCGCAGCGACCTCATGCACCTGGTGAAGGACCTCGCGGTCTGAGTACTCAGTTGAAGGTCACCTGCGTCACCTTCAATTTGCCGGCGGCGTCCTTCTGGAAGATCAGGATGGTCTCATTGTCGACCTGATTCAGGTTATCCGGGTCGAACGTCTTCTTCTTGTAGACCCATTTCGGTGTGTTCGGATTCTGATTGTCGACCGAATCCGGTTTGCCGACCTTTGCCTCGACCTCCTGTTCGGTCTTGTCCATCACATAGCCGGTAAACAGGCCACGCTGCTGCCCGCCTCCGCTACCCGAACAGCCTGCCAAGGCAATCACAATGCAGCAAACAACGGCGGTAAAAAGGGCTTTCATTTACGATCTCCAAGCGAAAAATGACAGCGCAAAAACAAAGCCCGCCGAAGCGGGCCTTGTCGTTAACAAAACCCCGAACTCATCTGGCTTCGCTGACCACCGTATCGCCAGTCAGGTTCGGATAGCGTACGTGCTCGACCAGTTCCTGCACCTCCTTGGATGGCGGGGATGTCAGGTAGCTGACGATGATGATCGTAAGCAACCCGACCGGCAGGCCGAACATCCCCGCCGAAACCGGGTTCAATCCGAACCAGAGATCCATCTTCGGTACACCCATGTTGGTGAAGAAGGGATACGTGCGCAACATGTAGTAGACACACACGCTCAGGCCGGCCGCCATGCCAATGATCGCACCCCATTTGTTGGCGCGCTTCCAGAATACGCCCAAGACCAAGGGCGGGAAGAATGCCGATGCCGCCAGCGAGAATGCCGCGCCCACCAGGAACAGGATGTCACCCGGCTTGAGCGAAGTTACGTAGGCCGCGACAATCGCAACAACCACCAGAAGGGCTTTGGAGATCGTCACGCGCTTTGCGGTAGAGGCATGCGGGTCGATCATCTTGTAGTAAAGATCGTGTGACAGCGCGTTGGCGATCGTCAACAGCAATCCGTCGGCGGTCGATAGCGCCGCGGCAAGACCGCCCGCGGCCACCAGCCCCGAAACCACATAGGGCAAGCCTGCAATCTCCGGTGTCGCCAGCACGATCAGGTCACCGCCGATCACCACTTCGGCCCACTGCACAATGCCGTCCTTGTTGATGTCGGTGATGTTCAGCAATCCCGGATCCACTTTCGCCCATGCCGCCGCCCATGCCGGCAGGGACGCAAACTGGCTACCCACAAGGTTGGTGAACATGTCGTATTTCGCGAGCACTGCAAGGCAGGGTGCCGTGAAGTACAGCAGGAAAATGAAGAACAGCGACCAGAACACCGAGACGCGCGCCTGCTGCACGCTGGGCGTAGTGTAGTAGCGCATCAGGATGTGCGGCAGCGCCGCGGTGCCGAACATCATGCAGAAAACAATGCCGATGAAGTTCAGGCGAGCGGTGTCCCGTGCCGCTTCGTCCTTGCCGGGGAACGCCGTCGCATGCGGCCGGGGTGGCGCCGCGCGCGCTGCAAGCCCCGATTCGCGCGTCCAACCCGCTTTTGCGGCAGCTGCGTCCTTCGGGTAGGCGGCAACGGCCTTTTCCGCCTCCGCAATCTTGTCCGCAGGGGCGTTCGCGGTCTTCAGTGCGGCAAGGTTCTGTTCGACCTTGGCCTTGCCTTCGGCATAGGCCTTGTCCGGTGCGGCGAGGGCGGCCTTGCCGGCCGCGGACCTGTCCGCGAAGATCTTGCGCACTTCCTGCTCCTTCGGGTCGGCCGTGATCTTCTTTTCCAACTCCGTGACCTTCTGGAGCGTATAGCCATAGGCGATCTGTGGCACCGGGATCCCTGTGTGCTTCATCCCTAGCCACACGACTGGGGTCATGTAAGCAATGATCAGGATGATGTACTGGGCCACTTGAGTCCAGGTCACCGCCTTCATGCCGCCGAGCATCGAGCATACGAGAATGCCGGAGAGGCCTACGAACACGCCGACGCCGAACTCTAGACCGGTGAATCGGCTAGTGATCAGGCCGACACCATAGATCTGGGCTACGACGTAAACGAACGAGCAGGTGACTGCGGAAATGATCCCGATGGTGCGCACGATATTGCCGCCGTAACGCTCTGCGAGGAAGTCGGGAATGGTGAACTGGCCGAACTTGCGCAGATACGGCGCAAGGAACAGTGCCACAAGGCAGTAACCGCCGGTCCAGCCCATGACCCACGCCAGGCCGTCGTATCCGGACAGGAACAGCGTGCCGGCCATACCGATGAAGGACGCCGCGCTCATCCAGTCCGCGCCGGTCGCCATGCCGTTGAAGAAAGCCGGAACGCGCCGTCCCGCAACGTAGTACTCCGCTACGTCCGCAGTGCGACTCATCCAGCCGATGCCGGCATACAGGCCGATGGTCGCGAAAAGGAACCAATAGCCGATCCACGCGCGCGACATTCCCATCTGCTCTGCGATCGCGAGCAGGATCACGAAAGCGATGAAGCCGCCCGTGTAGAAGCTGTAATACTTTTTGAGCTGGCTCTTGAAGGCCGAATGCGAAAACGCTTGGCTGCTCATTCGAGATCTCCTTCGTCCACGTTGTATTCCTTGTCGAGCTTGCCCATGTGCCAGGCGTAGTAGCCGATGATCGCCACATAAATCGCAAGGGAACCCTGCGCGGACATGTAGAAACCGAGCGGGAATCCGAAGAACGTGATTCCGTTCAGGTCCCGCGCAAACCAGGCCTCGACGAAAGTCACAATGAACCAGATCAACAGCAGGATTCCCGTGACCACCAGGTTCTTGCGCCAGTATTCGTGGTGCTTCTGTGTGAGCTCCATCTACTCCTCCTCATTTTCATACGACGATTCACGCATGTTGTGCGCCGAAACTTACACGTCAATTACACCAAACGGCTAATCGCATCAATGCTGCGCCGCAACACGGGACGTAAGGCAAGGGCACGTCAGCCACTGTGCGGGAATCCCGCTTCGTCATTTACCGCGACAATGGCGGCCGGTATGTGGCCGTGCAGATCCTTGGCTGATCGGATCTGTTCCTTGCCGCACCCTCCGCACTTGTACATCGGCATGTCGATCTCGATTTTGAAGGCCTGCATCCCCTCGTACGTGAGGTCGAACGGGACGGCCAGCCGACGCTCCGGTTTTCCGGCAAGTTCCTTGCCGCATTCCCCGCAAAGATATTTCTTGAAGAGCAGCCCCTGTTCCTTGCCAGCGGCGAATTGCGATTCGCGGGACCGCAGTTCCTGGATCAGCCAGATCATGAAATCGCCGTGTACCGGCGCCTTGTGATCCTTGACACATACGAACGCCGGCATCCCGTGAACGGTCAGTTTGAGGGGCGCATCCTCCCCCGACACCAACCCAAGCACTTTCACCTCGCAGACCCCCGAACACCTCGCGCAATGCTTCACTTTCTGGTTCATCGCTGAATCCCCCCTCTCTTGTCTGGATTTCGATTGTTCCTAGAGCAACCCCCGCACATTGGCGAGCAGATCCTTCGTTGAAAACGGCTTGGTCACATACAGGTCTGCACCTGCGGACAGGCCCTTGGATACCTCGACGTCGCGCCCTTTCGCGGACAGCATGATGATCTTTATATGCCGCCACTCCGCCCGCTCGCGCATCTTCTCGCACACCTCGTAACCGCTTTTCACCGGCATCATCACGTCGAGCAGGACGAGGTCGGGCAGGTGCGCCTCCACCTGCTGCAAGGCCTCGTCCCCGTTACGCGCGATGAGCACCCGGTAGCCCTCCTTTTCCATCAGGTACTCCAGCGCCGCAACAATATTCGGTTCGTCGTCCGCGATCAGTACTGTCGCGGTCATTGCGCCCCCTCTCCCGATGATCGATCAGCGGCCAACGGCAGGGTGAATATGAAGCAGGCGCCGATTCCGTCCTTGCCCAAAGCCCCGTTTTCCACCCACAGCCGCCCGCCGTGGTGCTCGATGATGTGCCGGCTGATCGGCAGCCCAAGGCCTGTCCCATGCGGCTTGTTGGTCAGCGTGTCGCCGGCCTGGCGAAACTTCTCGAAGATGACCTCCCGGTCTCCCGCGCTGACGCCCGGGCCGTTGTCGGTCACCGCGACGCGCAACCACCCGTCGGACCCGGCAAGCGCGATCTCGATCCGGCCCTTCGCCGGATCGCAGAACTTCACCGCGTTGGAAAGGAGGTTCAGCAGCACCTGGATGATCCTGTCGACGTCGCCGATCACCGGCGGAACGTCCTCGGCGATGCTCAATTCGACCTTGATGTTCTTTTCCTCGAACAACTGGCCCATGCCCGCCACCGCGTCGGAAACGACCTCTTCCATGCGAATCCGCGATTCATGCCAGTCGCCCTTGCCCGACTCGATCTTCGACAGGTCGAGCACCTGGTTGATCAGCCGACTCAGGCGTTCGGTCTCGCGGGTGATGATATCGACGAACTTCGCCCGCTGCTCGAGCGCCATGCCGGGATCGTCGCGCAGCATTTCGGAGAACGCGCGAATCGAAGTCAGGGGCGTGCGCAGCTCGTGGGTCACGGTCGAGACGAAGTCATCCTTCAGGCGGTCGAGTTCCTTGAGGCGGTCGTTCGCGCCGCGCAACTCGGCCGTCGCCGCCTCCAGTTCGCGGGATTTCTGCTCCAGCTGATGGCTGTAGGCGACCACCTGCGAAGCCTCGTCGAGGATCTCGCGCACCTCGGCCACCGTCAGCGCCTCTTCCGTCACCACGGAAGCGACCATGATGCGCGCAGAGGCCGATCCGATCGCGCCGGCAAGCTGCACCTCCACGTAGTGAACGAAATCAGCGTCCGCGACCAGCGCATCGGCAGGCCACTTGACGCCGCGGGCGCGGGCGTAATCCGCGAACGCCGCATCCGCCGCCGCGGTGCCCTGGAAACGCGCGAGCACATCGTAAAGATCCGGCACCGATGCGGTGCCCCGCCAGAAGCGCGCCCCGCCCGCTTCGCCCGTGCGGCCGAAAACATCCACGAACAGGCTCGCCTGGCGGTGCTCGTCGGCGCTCTGCGGCCCCAGCAGGGATACGGCTACGTAGGCGCCACAGTTGACGATCATGCTCCAGATCATCGCGTGGGTGATTTGCTCAAGGCCCGACAGGCCGAAGAGCTGGAGCGGCCTCAGGAGCTCGATGCCGAAAGGCCCGTGCTCGAGCAATCCGATCGGCAGCCAGCCGGAGCGCGCGAACGCGGGCAGAAGCAATGTGTAGAACCATATCGCAGAGCCCCCCAGCAGTCCGGCAAGCGCCCCCGCGCGCGTGCCCCCTTTCCAGAAGATCCCGCCCAAGAAGGCGGGCGCGAATTGCGCCACCGCCGCAAACGAAATCAACCCGGTGGATACCAGCGCGTAGGCCTCGCCGGCAAGGCGGAAATACAGGTAGCCGAGCAGCAGGATTGCGAGGATGGCTCCGCGACGAATCCCGAGGAGCAACGCGGTGAGATCCTTGCGCTCGGTAAGTCGCAAGCCCCTCAGCCTTAGCAGCACCGGCATCACCAGGTCGTTGCACACCATGGTGGACAGCGCGATCGTTTCGACGATCACCATCCCGGTGGCGGCCGACAGCCCCCCGATGAACACCAGCAGAGCCAGCAATTCGTGCTTCTCGGCCATCGGCAGGGTCAGCACGAAGGTGTCGGCATCGACGCCGCCATCCGGAAAGCGCAGCAACCCGCCGAACGCGATCGGGAGGACGAATATGTTGATCGCGAACATGTAAAGCGGAAACAGCCAGAGCGCCTTCTTGAGGTGCTTTTCGTCGACGTTCTCAATTACGGCAACCTGGAACTGGCGCGGCAGGAACATGATCGCGAACATCGACAGGATCGTCAGCCAGACCCAGGTCGCATAGCCACCTGCGACGCCTTCCAGCGGCGTCATCAGCGCGCTCAGGCGTGGTTCGGCTGCCGCCCGACCGAAGAGGTCCCCGAACCCGTCGTAGATGCCGAAAGTGATGAAGATGCCGACGGCGAGAAACGCCAGCAGCTTGACCAAGGACTCGAACGCGATCGCCGCGACCATGCCTTCGTGATGCTCCGCGGCGTCGAGGTGGCGCGTGCCGAACAGGATGGTGAATGCGGCGAGGATCGCGGCGACCCAGAACGCGGTGTCCGCCAGAACCGGCCCGGCGCCCGCCTTCGTCACCGGCATGACCACCTCGGGGAACTGGACCAGGATGGTGAAGCTGCTGGACACGGCCTTGAGCTGGAGCGAGATGTAGGGAACGATGCCGATCACCGCGATGACGGTGACCAGCCCCCCGAGCAGCGCGCTCTTGCCATACCGCGAAGCGATGAAGTCCGCCAGCGACGTGATGCGGTTCTGCTTGGAAATGCGGATGATTTTCCGCATCACCACCCACCACAGCGCGATCATCAGCGTCGGCCCGAGGTAGATCGGCATGAACCCGATCCCATCGACCGCGGCGCGACCGACGCTTCCATAGAAAGTCCACGCGGTGGCATAGACGCCGAGTGACAGGCTGTAGATATAGGGGCTTGCAATGACCGAACGGCCGGCGTCCGCACGCTTGTCCGCGTAATAGGCAATCGCGAACAGCAGGCCCAGGTAGGCGAACGAAACGAAGATGATGACCGGGCCTTGCAGCATCTCGTGACCCGGGGCGGCTCAGCCGTCCGATTCGGCCAGCAGCGCCATCACGGCAATCAGCACGGCCCAGGCGATGAAGAGGTAGGCATACAAGGCGGGCACGCCAAACAGGGTGCCGGGCACATTGAACAATGCGAGGATGGGAAAATTGAACAGCAGCGCGCCGAGCATGCACACCGCGGCGAGCCGCTGTCCTTTTGCTTCCGGATTGCTCATCTTCGGCCTCCCTGCCTCTTGCGGACGATGCTACAGGACCGTCCCTGCGCGCGGCAAGTTGCGCGCGGGCCGCGCGGCAGACCTGCAAGTCTCGCGCCCCGTCAGACCCTTTTTGCTACACTGGCCAAAAATACAATCCTGTAGAGAGCGCGACCTCCGGAGGAGACATGCGCATACTCATCGCGGAAGACGATGCGAATTTGGCCGGTGGCGTGCAACACGCTTTGCGCCACGCCGGGTATGCGGTCGACTGGGTCCAGAACGGCCTGGAGGCCGACTCGGCGCTCCAGACCAATCAGTTCGACCTGCTGATCCTGGACATCGGATTGCCGAAGAAATCCGGCTTCGATGTGCTCAAGTGCCTGCGCGCCAAGGACTCGCACCTGCCTGTGCTCATCCTGACCGCGCTCGATGGGGTGAAGGATTGCGTGTACGGACTCGATCAAGGGGCCGACGATTACATCGCAAAACCGTTCGAACTGGCCGAGCTCGAAGCGCGCGTGCGTGCGCTTACGCGGCGGGGCATGTCGGGTAGTCCGACCCTGCTCAGGCACGGTGCGCTTACCTTCGACCAGGTCGGACGCACCGCGCTTCTGCAGGGACAGCCCGTCGACCTTTCTGCGCGCGAACTGAGCCTGCTGGAAATCCTCTTGCGGCGTACCGGGCGCTTCGTATCGAAAAACCAGCTCGTCGATCACCTGTGCGAATGGGGCCAGGAAGTCTCTTCCAACGCGATCGAGGTCTACATGCACCGCCTGCGCCGGAAGCTGGAATCCGGCGGTGTGCGGATCCTTACTGTGCGTGGGCTCGGGTATACGCTCGAGAAGGCCGATCCCCCGCAGACCACTTCGTAGATCAAGGCGTGAGCCAACGACCGGCACTGGCCGCCTGCAGCACCTCCTTGGCCGATTCGACGCCCTGCGCACGCGCTGCCGCCAGCAAGACCTGGAACAACTGGGCACTGGCGTAAGCGTCGCCCAAAGCGTCATGCCGCGCCGGGTTCACGATGCGAAAGAAGTCGAGCCAGTCATCGAGCGACCTGCAACGGGTCGCCTCCTTCGGGTACATAACCGGCGCCAGCCGCGCCAGGTCGAGCCATCGATTGCTCATTCGCATCGCCGCGGTCCGTGCGGCCTGACTTTGACACTTCCGAGGCACAATTTTAGCCGCCCCCCAGTAACGGCGCGGGTTTGCGGGCATTAGGTCGCCAAAACCCTAGATACATGGATTGTTTCTTTTCGTAGCCCAATAGCCCTGCGATA
>CANKMT010000097.1 GCA_947482825.1 Betaproteobacteria bacterium
ACCCCAAACCAGGCCTTGCCGTCCTTGAGCGTCATCGACGTTTTCATCGTCTCGCCGACCTTGTCGCCGGCGAACAGCAGGTTGTCCTTGATCTGCGCTTCCGTCAGGCCGATGTCGGACAGGCGGTTGTAGCGCATGAACTGCGCGCCATGGCAGTTCAGACAGTAGTTTGCGAAAGTGCGCGCGCCCGACTGCAGGCTCACGACGTCGTTGGGGTCGATCGGCGCCCGGTCCAGCCGATAGCCTGCCTCGGATGCAACTGCCGCCGGCACGGCCACAAGGCCGAGGAAAGAAGCGAGGACAAGCGCGAACAGGAATTTTTTCATGGTCATTGTCCTTCGGCTCACATCGTCACCCGGTCTGGCACCGGCTTGGACTTGTCGATCGCCGTGTACCAGGGCATCAGGATGAAGAAGGCGAAATACAGGGCCGTGAATACCCGGGCGGCGACGGTCGCGCGATCGGCATTGCCCATCCACGCGCCGAACTGGCCCCAAACGTTGGTCGGCTCGGTCCCGAGGTAGCCCAGCACGAGGAAGGTGAACACGAAGATCGCGAGCGCCGTCTTGAAATACCCCCCGCGATAGCGGATCGATCTCACCGGATCGCGATCGAGCCAGGGGAGCAGGAACAGGATCAGCGTCGCCAGGCCCATCGCCATCACGCCAGGAAACTGGGAATTGAACAGCGGCGGCACTGCGCGCAGGATCGAGTAGTAGGGCGTGAAGTACCAGACAGGCGCGATATGCTGCGGCGTCTTGAGCGGGTCGGCCGGGATGAAGTTGTTGTATTCGAGGAAATACCCGCCCATCTCGGGGACGAAGAACAGGATCACCGAGAAGACGGCGAGGAAGATCACCGCGCCGGCCGCGTCCTTGACCGTGTAATACGGGTGGAATGGAATTCCGTCGAGCGGCCTGCCGTTGGCGTCCTTGTGCTTCTTGATTTCGATGCCGTCGGGGTTGTTCGACCCGACGTCATGCAGCGCGAGGATATGCGCGGCAACCAGCCCGATCAGGACCAGCGGAATCGCGATCACATGGAGCGCGAAGAAACGGTTCAGGGTCGCATCGGACACGACGTAGTCGCCGCGGATCCAGATCGACAGGTCCGGCCCGATGAAGGGCACCGAGCTGAACAGGTTCACGATCACCTGCGCCCCCCAGTAGGACATCTGCCCCCAGGGCAGCAGGTACCCGAAGAAGGCTTCGCCCATGAGGGACAGGTAGATGATCACGCCGAAGATCCAGACCAGTTCGCGCGGCTTTTTGTAAGAGCCGTACAGGAGAGCGCGGAACATGTGCAGGTAAACGACGATGAAGAACATCGAGGCGCCGGTCGAGTGGATGTACCGGATCAGCCACCCGCCGGGCACATCGCGCATGATGTACTCGACGGAGCCGAACGCGAGGGCGGCGTCCGGCTTGTAGTTCATCGTAAGGAAGATCCCCGACACGATCTGGATGACCAGCACCAGCATCGACATCGCGCCGAAGTAATACCAGAAGTTGAAATTCTTCGGCGCGTAATACTCGGACATGTGCTTGCGGTATTCTTCGCCGAGCGTTGGCATGCGCTCATCGACCCAGTTCCACACCGCGGTAATCGGGCTTGCCATGGCTTACGCTCCCTTCTTGTCGTCGCCGATGAGGATCGTGGTCTCCGACAGGAAAGTGTACGGAGGCACGGAGAGGTTGACCGGCGCGGGCGAGCCCTTGTAGACACGGCCCGCGAGGTCGAATTTCGACCCGTGGCAGGGGCAGTAGAAACCGCCGGGCCAGTCCCCGCCCATTTCGGCCCGGGCTTCGAGGGGCTTCATCTGGGGCGAACAACCCAGGTGCGAGCAGACGCCTTCGAGCACGACAAGGTCTTCCTTGCGCGAGCGGAATTCGTTCTTTGCATAGTCGGGCTGCAGCGGCACTTCGGACTTCGGGTCGGAAACCTTGTCGTCGCTCTTCCTGATTCCCTCGAGCATTTCCTTGGTCCGGCGCAGGATCCACACGGGCTTGCCGCGCCATTCCACGACCTGCATCTCGCCCGGGGCAAGGCTGCTGATATCTGCTTCGACCGGCGCGCCGGCCGCCTTCGCGCGCTCGGAGGGCAGCCAGCTCGCGGCGAACGGCACGGCTACGCCGACACTCGCCAGACCGCCGGCGACACCAGTCGCGACGACCAAATTGCGCCGTGCCTTATCGACTTTTTCCTGTTGACTCATCGAGGGAACCCCGTTTGGAAGTTTTTGATCCGGGAAAGCGGGGGATTATACGGGCGGACGCCTGAAAACACCAAATTTTAGCACCTAACTGCCTGAATTCGAGCGGTTTTCCCGGTCCAGGGCGAAATTCCACCGGCTATCGATGGCACGCCGCGCCACGCAGGCTCGGCACGGCGGATTGCGGCAGTGCCCTATGTTAGATTCGCCGCATGAAAAAGCTGTGGCTCGTATTCGCGCAGACGGCGACGGTTTGCCTTGCGCTGCTGTTCGTGATTTCGACCCTTAAACCCGAGTGGCTCGCTTCCCGAAGCCCTTTGCCGACCGGCGGCGGCACAGTGACGGTCCAATCGGTTGCCGAGAGCGCGCATGGCCAAGCGCGTGCCAATTCATATAGCGATGCGGTCACCAAGGCGACACCCTCGGTCGTGAACATCTTCACGAGCAAGGAGGTCCGGGCGCAACGACACCCGTTCCTCAACGATCCCCTTTTCAGGCGGTTTTTCGGAGACCAGCTTGGCGAACAACCTGAGCGCTCCTCGAGCCTGGGCTCAGGGGTCATCGTCAGCGCCAGCGGGTACATCCTGACCAACAGCCACGTCGTCGAAGCGGCCGACGAAATCGAAGTCCTGTTGTCCGATGGGCGCAAACTCCTTGCCAAGCAGGTCGGCAACGACTCGGAGACCGACCTGGCCGTGCTCAGGGTGGAGGGGGGCCAGCTTCCGGCAATAACCTTCGGCTCTTCCGACGCGCTGCGTGTCGGAGACATCGTCCTTGCCATTGGCAACCCGTTCGGCGTGGGTCAGACGGTGACCTCGGGCATCGTTAGCGCCCTCGGCCGCAACCAGCTCGGCATCAACACTTTCGAGAATTTCATCCAGACCGACGCCGCGATCAATCCCGGCAATTCAGGTGGCGCGCTGGTCGATGCAAGCGGGAACCTGATCGGCATCAATACCGCGATCTATTCGCGCTCGGGCGGATCGATGGGCATAGGGTTCGCGATCCCGGTTTCCACCGCCCGGCAGGTCATGGACTCGATCATCAAGACCGGTAGCGTCACGCGAGGCTGGATCGGCGTCGAAGTCCAGGAAATCTCCCCCGCTCTCGCCGATTCGTTCAAGCTGAAGGACACGCGCGGAGCGATCATCGCGGGCGTGCTCCGAAACGGCCCCGCCGACAAGGGGGGAATAAAACCCGGCGACGTCCTGCTCGGCGTCGAGGACAAACCGGTGACCGATCCGCAGACCATGCTGACCCTGGTTGCGGGGCTGTCGCCGGGCAGCACTGCACGCCTGAAGCTGCGCCGCGGCCAGGAAGAGATCGAACTGAAGGTTGTGGTGGGCAAGAGACCCAAACCCCAGCCTGAAAAGCAGTAGGACTTCGCCTCGGGGCCGATCCTCCCTGTGCGGATCAAGGGGGAGTGGAGCATGGCGCAATCCCGCCTGCCCAGCTACGCGGCGAGCTTATGAAGATCGGGGGGTGAACTACACACACTTCGGCCACAAAGAAATCCCTGCCAATCAACCTCAATCGATACAATTCAAAGCTTTACATCCCATGGCGTACCTATTGCGTTCGGGACTGTCCCTAATGGCCGCGGCACATGCGGCCGGCGCCCACCCTGAGGAGAAGTGATGAAGAAAACAACCCAGTGGCTCGTCGCGGCCACGATGGCAGTCACCGCAGGAACGGCACTGGCGCAGGGCAAGGAAATCAAGATTGCCCACGTGTATGACAAGACCGGCCCTCTGGAGGCCTACGCGAAGCAGACCCAGGCAGGCCTGATGATGGGCCTTGAGTACGCGACTGGCGGGAAGATGGAAGTACTCGGCCGAAAGATCGTGGTCATCGAAAAGGACGGCCAGTTCAAGCCGGATGTGGCGAAGTCGCAGCTTGCGGCGGCGTTCGGCGATGACAAGGCGGACCTCGCCATCGGGCCGACCTTTTCGGCCTCCGGACTGGCCATGCTCCCGGTCGCCGAGGAATATAAAAAGGTGCTGCTGGTCGAACCGGCAGTCGCCGACTCGATCACCGGGGACAAGTGGAACCGCTACGTCTTTCGCACTGCGCGCAATTCAACCCAGGATGCGATCGCGGGCGCGGTCGCGTTGCCGCCGAACGCACAGATTGCGATGCTCGCCCAGGATTACGCCTTCGGGCGCGATGGCGTGAAGGCGTTCAAGGAAGCGCTCGCTGCAGTCGGCAGCAAGGCCGCAATCATTCATGAGGAATACGTGCCGCAGGCCACAACGGACTTTACGGCGCCGGCGCAGCGCATGTTCGATGCGCTCAAGGACAAGCAGGGCGCAAAGATCATCGCAATCATCTGGGCAGGCGCGCATCCGCTCTCGAAGATCGCCGACCTCAAGCCCGAGCGCTTCGGGATCGCGCTCGCGCCGGGCGGGAATATCCTGCCGGTGATGAAGTCCTGGAAAGCATTTGCCGGCATCGAGGGCGCGATTTACTACTACCACGCCTTTCCGAAGAACAAGGTCAACGACTGGCTGGTCGCCGAGCACAAGAAGCGTTTTGCCGGTGCACCGCCTGATTTCTTCACTGCGGGCGGGATGGCTGCAGGAATTGCAGTCGTCGAGGCGATCAAGAAGGCCGGCGGCACCGACACCGAGAAACTCATCGCCGCGATGGAAGGCATGACCTTCGACTCGCCGAAGGGCCCGATGACATTCCGCAAGGAAGACCACCAGGCCATGCAGCCGATGTACCAGTTCCGCATCAAGAAGCAGCAAGCCGACGAATGGGATCTGCTTGAACTGGTGCGCGAGATTCCGGCCAAAGAACTGCCTGTACCGATCCGCAACAAGCGATAGGCCGGCCGGGGAAGGGCTCGCCCTTCCCTATTCCCGCGATGCAAACGGCAGAACACCCGGTACTGGAAACACGTGGCCTGACGATCCGCTTCGGCGGCCACGTGGCGGTCAACGAAGTGAGTTGCTCGTTCCACCCGGGAACGCTCACCGCGATCGTGGGCCCTAACGGCGCAGGGAAAACCACCTATTTCAACCTCGTTTCCGGGCAACTGCGGCCGAGTGCGGGTCGAGTGTTGCTCTTTGGCGAGGACGTTACCGATGACCCGGCGCCTGTCCGCACCCGAAAGGGCATGGGGCGCGCCTTCCAGCTGACCAACCTCTTCCCCTTGCTGACGGTCAGGGAAAACGTCCGCCTCGCGGTCCAGGCGCGGGCGCGATCCGGGCTCAACATGGTTTCCATGTGGGGCCGGCAATCGGAACTGATCGAGAAAGCGGAGCATTTCCTGCACCGTGTCGGACTTGCCGAGCGCAGCGCGTCGCTCGCATCCACTCTGCCGCACGGGGACCAGCGCAAGCTCGAAGTCGCCATGCTGCTTGCGCTCGAGCCCGACATTTTCATGTTCGATGAACCGACCGCCGGCATGAGCGTCGCCGAAGTGCCCGTGATCCTCGAACTCATTCACGACATCAAGAACCAGAAGGACAAGACCATCCTGCTGGTCGAGCACAAGATGGACGTGGTCCGTTCGCTGTCGGACCGCATCATCGTGCTGCACCAGGGTGCCCTGGTCGCCGACGGAAATCCCGCCGAAGTCATCGCTTCGCCGATCGTCCAGGAAGCCTACCTCGGAGTCAGCGCCAGTGCCTGAGCCGCTGCTTACGCTCGCTGGAGTGCACACGCATATCGGCCAGTATCACATTCTCCAGGGCGTGGACCTCGCCGTGCCCCGTGGCGAGTTGACCATGCTGCTTGGTCGCAACGGCGCGGGAAAGACAACCGCTTTGCGCACAATCCTCGGCCTTTGGAAGGCCTCGTCCGGGTCGATCCGATTCGACCAAGCCGAAATCGCAGCGCGGGAAACCCCGGACATTGCCTCGATGGGCATTGCCTACGTTCCGGAAACCATGGGCATCTTTGCAGGCCTGTCGGTCAAGGATAACCTCGTGCTGGCTGCGCGGGAGAGCGCGCTGGATGAAGCCCGGCTGGAGAATGTCTTCAGGTTCTTTCCCGCGCTGCGCAAGTTCTGGTTCCTCCCTGCCGGACTGCTTTCGGGGGGGCAGAAGCAGATGCTTTCGATCTCACGGGCGATGATCGAGCCGCGCAAGCTGGTGCTCATCGACGAGCCGACCAAGGGCCTTGCGCCGGCGATCATCAACAACCTGATCGAAGCCCTCAAGGAACTCAAGCAAACAGACACCACGATCCTGATGGTCGAGCAGAATTTCCACGCCGCCCGGTCGCTGGGAGACGGCGTCGCCGTGATGGATTCGGGACGCATAGTGCACACGGGACGCATGGCGGACCTTGCCGCCGACGAGGCCCTCCAGACCCGGTTGCTCGGCCTTTCGCTGGACGTGCACCAATGACCCAACCTTCGGACGACCAGGGCCCTCTGCCGCAAGCCAGGATCGACACGATCCCCCTGCTGATCCTTGCAGGGGTCGTTATCGTCGCCTTCTTCTTGATCGGCAGCGCATCGACGTGGGTTACTTTGACGATCGCCGGCGTCGCAATGGGCCTGCTCATCTTCATCATGGCGTCCGGATTGACCCTCGTATTCGGCCTGATGGATGTCATGAATTTCGCCCATGGGCTGTTCATCGCCATCGGCGCCTATGTGGGCGTATCCACAATGAAGGCGTTTTCGTCTGCAGCCGGTTCCGAGAGCTTCCTGGAGAACCTGGGTGCACTCGCCCCGACGTTGCTCGGCGCGGTGGTGGTTGCCGGCCTGATCGGCGCTTTTTTCGAGCGCGTCATCATCCGCCCGGTTTATGGCCAGCACCTCAAGCAGATCCTCATCACCACTGGCGGGATGATCGTCGCCGAGCAGTTGATCCACGTCATCTGGGGCCCGGACCTTCTCCCGCTGCCCCGGCCCGAAACGCTTCGCGGTTCGTTCCTGGTCGGCGATGTCGCGATCGAGAAATTCCGGCTGGTCGCGGTCGTCGTGGGCTTGTCGGTCTTTGCCGCCATGATGCTGGTCCTCAATCGCACCAAGATCGGCCTGCTGATCCGGGCGGGCGTCGAAAACAAGGAAATGGTCGAGGCCATGGGTTACCGCGTGAGGCGCCTGTTCGTCTGGGTTTTCATTGTCGGTTCGGCGCTGGCTGGACTGGGCGGTGCGCTCTGGGGGATGTACCAGGAGAATGTCACCGTGCATATCGGGGCACAGATGATGGTGCTCATCTTCATCGTGATCATCATCGGCGGACTGGGTTCGGTGGGCGGCTGTTTCGTCGGCGCACTCCTTGTCGGGCTGGTCGCCAACTATGTGGGGTACCTGTCGCCCAAAGTCGCGCTCGGCTCGAACATCCTGCTGATGATGATCGTCCTCTTCTGGCGGCCCCAGGGCCTGTACCCGGTGAACAGGCAGTGAGGGCGATCGATACATTGCTGTCCGGCGACCTGCCCCGAAGCCGGCTGCTTGCGCTGGCGCTTGGCGCGATCCTGTTTGCCCTGGCCCTTGCGCCGTTCCTGTTTCCGGGCACCCGGTCGCTGGATGTCGCGGCCAAGGTCTGCATTTTCATCGTCCTCGTCGCGAGCTACGACTTGCTCCTTGGATACACCGGCATTGTTTCGTTCGCACATACGATGTTCTTCGGGATAGGCGGATACGGGATTGCCATTGCAATGACGCGCCTCGATGCCGGCTGGTCCGCGCTGGCGATCGGCACGGCTGGCGCACTGGCCGTTTCGCTCGTGCTTTCGTTGCTTGTCGGCCTGTTTTCACTGCGCGTGAAGGCGATCTTCTTCGCCATGGTCACGCTTGCCGTAGCATCGTTCTTCGCCATTCTTGCCTCGCAGCTTTCGGACCTCACCGGCGGGGAGGACGGGCTCACTTTCAAGGTGCCCGAATTTCTGCGGCCGGGCTTCAGGCTCCTCGACGAACCGGTGCTGGGCGTGGTTTTCGGAGGGAAACTGATCACTTACTACCTGGTCTTCACGAGTGCGCTGGCGCTGTTCCTGGGCCTGTTACGCGCAGTCAACTCCCCCTTTGGGAGGGTCTTGCTGGCGATCCGCGAAAACGAGTTCCGGGCCGAGGCCCTAGGCTATCGGACCGTGGTCTACCGGACCCTTGCCAATTGCCTGAGCGCGCTTGTGGCGACACTGGCCGGTGTCCTCTACGCGTTGTGGCTGCGTTACACGGGGCCGAATACGACACTCGATTTCGCCATCATGATCGATATCCTGCTCATGGTCGTCATAGGCGGAATGGGCACCATGTACGGCTCGATACTCGGTACAACCCTGTTCATCGTGGCGCAAAACTACCTGCAGGACCTGATGAAAATGGCAAGCGGCGCGACACGCGGGATACCGCTGTTGCCTGACCTCCTTCATCCGGACCGCTGGCTGCTATGGCTCGGCGTACTGTTCGTGGTGTGTGTCTACTACTTCCCTTTGGGCATCGTTGGCCGGCTGCGCCATGGCGGCGCGCGCAAGGGCTGAAGGGGTCCTCTCATCAGGCGATTCCTGAACGGCCGCAAGCAGGCCGAACAGTCCGGCGCAGCCTAGCGCTGCCTTTCTTCTCCGGCCACGGCTTCTTCATTGCCTGCGGCGGGCCGGGCACCAACGAAGCGCGAGAGAAATATCCCCAGCTCGTACAGCAGGCACAGCGGCACCGCAAGCATCAGCTGGGACAGGACATCCGGTGGCGTGAAGATTGCCCCGACGACGAACGCGCCCACGATGACGTAGGGACGCGCCTCCTTGAGCTTCTCGATCGACACAAGTCCGGCCCTGACCAGCACGATGACCACTACCGGCACTTCGAAAGTGACCCCGAAAGCCACGAACGTCGTCAGTGCGAAAGTCAGGTACTTCTCGATATCGGTCATCCAGGCCACGCCCTCCGGCGCGATTGAAGCCATGAACTTGAAGATCACCGGGAACACAAGGAAGTAGGCGAACGACATCCCGATGAAGAACAGCAGCGAGCTCGCGACCACCAGCGGGAGCACCAGCCGCTTTTCATGCACGTACAGCCCCGGCGCGACGAAAGCCCAGAGTTGGTACAGCACGTAAGGCAGCGCAATCAGGAAAGCGACCAGGAAGGCCACTTTCATGGGGACGACAAACACGCCGACCACGTCGGTGGCGATCATTTGCCCGCCGGCGGGAAGCGCCGCGAGCAGCGGATTGGCGAGAAAGGAATAGAGGTCCTTGGCCCAGGGGAAAAGGCATACGAAAATTACGACCACCGCCAGGAGCGCGCGTATCAGCCTAGTGCGCAGCTCGACGAGGTGCGAAATGAAGGTTTCTTGTGTGCTCACTCGACGCGCTGCTTCACGGCTTGGGGGCTTCCGCTTTTGCGATGCTCTCGGTCATCGCAGGTTCAGGGGGAGGCGGTTGCGTCCCGGATTCCGCGGGCAATTCCGGGGCAAGGGCCGCATTGAGGCCGGTCTGCGCTTGAGACAATCCCGAGGTCACAGAATTCTCGATGCTGGCCGCCGCTTCCTGAACCGAGTCGCGCATCTTGCGCAATTCGTCGAGTTCGACTTCGCGATTGATATCCGACTTCACATCGGCCACGTAGCGCTGCAACCGGCCGACCAGGTGACCGACAGTGCGCGCCACCCGAGGCAGCTTTTCCGGGCCGATCACGATCAGGGCAACCAGACCGATGACGACCAGCTCGGAGAATCCGATATCGAACACTGTTGGAGGTCCGGAGAAACAAAGGGCGCCCCGTCGGGACGCCCTGGATCAGAAAGAGGGCCTGCTCAGGCCTTGGTCTCGGTCTTTCCGGTGACCTGGCCATCGACCGTTTTTCCGCCGGCCACCTGCGGTGCGTTCTCGACAGCTTTGTCGCCGCCCTCCCGCATGCCGTCCTTGAAGCCGCGGACCGCCCCACCCAGGTCGGCGCCCATGTTACGCAGCTTCTTGGTGCCGAACACCAGCATTACTATCACCAGCACGATCAGCCAGTGCCAAATCGAAAATCCGCCCATCGTCGCCTCCTATTTGCCCGTCGAGATCATCGGTCCGAGCGGTTCTGGCCCGCCGATCACATGCATGTGCAAATGATACACCTCCTGATGCCCCACCCGGCCGCAGTTGATGATGGTCCGAAATCCGTCCTTCACCCCCAATTCGCGTGCCAGTTTGCCGGCCATCGCGAGAATCTTGCCCAAGACGGCCTGATGTTCCATCCCAGCATCGTAAAGCGTGGCGACGTGCGCTTTCGGGATCATGAGGAAATGCACCGGGGCGATCGGACGGATGTCGTGAAAAGCCAGTATGTCCTCGTCCTCATAGACTTTCTTCGCCGGAATTGCGCCACTGACGATCTTGCAGAACAGGCAATCTGGCATCGGTTTCACTCCTCCTCGCGGGTCGATGGCTTGCGCGCCGCCTTTTCATCAATGCCCGAAATGCCTTCCCGGCGCTGCAATTCGGCGATTACGTCCTGCGGACCGAGCCCGTAGTAGGCAAGCATGACCATGCAGTGAAACCAGAGGTCCGCAGTCTCGCGCACCAGATGGAGGCGGTCTCCGCCCTTGGCCGCGAGCACCGTCTCGGTGGCTTCCTCGCCGATCTTCTTGAGGATCGCGTCTTCGCCTTTGGCAAGCAACCGTGCGACATAGGACCCGGCGGTGTCGCCGCTTCTGTGCTCTTCAATGACCTGGGCAATGCGTGCCAGGGTTTCGTCGTGGCCGGGCTTCATCGCTTCGCGTAGATCAGTGCCGGGTCCTTGAGCACAGGGTCGGTCCCAACCCAGCGCCCATCCTCCAGCTTGTTGAAGAAACAGCTTTCCCGTCCCGTGTGGCAAGCGATGCCACCCGCTTGCTCGACCTTCAACAGGACTACGTCGGCATCGCAGTCCGTCCGGATCTCCAGGACCTTCTGCACATGACCGGACTCCTCGCCTTTGTGCCAGAGGCGCTTGCGCGAGCGGGACCAGTAAACGGCCTCCCCGCTTTGCGCTGTTCGCTGCAATGCCTCGCGATTCATCCAGGCCACAGTCAAAACGCGCCCGCCGACGGCATCCTGGGTTACGACAGGAATGAGCCCATCGCCATCCCATTTCAACTCGTCTATCCAATCAGTCCGGATGGCGCTCACAACCTCACCTCGACCCCTCGGGACCGCATGTACTCCTTGGCCTGGCGGACTGTGTACTCGCCGAAATGAAAAATGGACGCGGCCAGAACCGCGTCGGCACGACCGGACAGCACGCCTTGGGCAAGGTGCTCGAGCGTCCCGACGCCGCCGGAGGCGATGACAGGGATGCTCACAGCGTCCGATACGGCACGCGTGAGCCCGAGGTCGAATCCATTGCGGGTTCCATCGCGATCCATGCTCGTCAGCAGGATCTCCCCGGCGCCTGCGGACTCCATGCGCCGAGCCCACTCGACCACATCAAGCCCCGTCGGCCGTCGTCCGCCGTGCGTGTAGACCTCCCAGCCGCCCGCCCGCTGCTTGGCATCGATTGCGACAACGATGCATTGGTTTCCGACCCTTCCCGACACCTCCGCGACGAGGTCCGGATTTTCAACTGCTGCAGTATTGATCGACACCTTGTCGGCACCCGCGTTCAACAGGCGGCGCACGTCGTCCGCCTTCCTGACGCCCCCGCCCACCGTCAGCGGAATGAAGACCCTGGAAGCGACGGCTTCGATTACGTGCAGGATGATGTCCCTGGCATCCGAGCTCGCCGTGATGTCGAGAAACGTCAATTCGTCGGCGCCTTGCTCGTCATAGCGAGAGGCGATTTCCACGGGGTCGCCCGCGTCCCTGAGCTGCACGAAATTGACTCCCTTGACCACACGACCGGCCGTCACGTCCAGGCAAGGGATGACCCGCTTGGCGAGGCTCACCGGATGCTCCGCAAGCCGGATCCTTGCATCAGGCCTTGCCGACGGCCTTGTCCGCCGCAGCCTGTGCCTTCTTGAAATCGAGCGTGCCTTCGTAAAGCGCGCGACCGGCTATTGCCCCGACGATCCCCTCGGGAACGAGCTTGCAAACGGCCTGCACGTCCTTGACGCTGCTCAGGCCCCCGGAGGCGATGATCGGGGTCTTGATGGCCTGGGCGAGCTTGAGGGTGGCTTCGACGTTCACGCCGGTGAGCATGCCGTCACGGCCGATGTCGGTGTAGACGAGCGCCTCGACGCCGTAGTCGTCGAATTTCCTGCCGAGATCCACCACGTCGTGGCCGGTCATTTTCGACCAGCCTTCGACGGCAACCTTGCCTTCCTTGGCGTCGAGCCCGACGATGATGTGTCCCGGGAACGCATAGCAGGCATCGTGCAGGAAACCGGGGTTCTTGACCGCTGCCGTTCCGATGATTATGTAGGCAACCCCTGCGTCGATATAGCTCTCGATCGTATCGAGGTCGCGAATGCCGCCGCCCAACTGGATCGGCACAGTGTCCCCCACGGCGCTGATCATCTCGCGAATTACTTTTCCGTTCTTGGGTTTGCCCGCGACTGCGCCGTTCAGGTCCACGATGTGCAGTCGGCGTGCGCCTTGCGCTGCCCAATGACGGGCCATCGCCACCGGATCCTCCGAAAACACGGTCGCGGTGTCCATGTCGCCCTGTTGCAGGCGCACGCAGCGCCCGTCTTTGAGGTCGATTGCAGGAATGATCAGCATGGCGGGACGTTCACGCTGGGAACTGGCGTGTTGGCGATTCGGGTGATTGGGAAATTGGAAACGAGCGAGTTGCCGGTATCAGGGTTGCCAGTAAACGAAGTTTCGCAGCAGTTGCAGGCCCGCAGCCTGACTCTTTTCCGGGTGGAACTGAACGGCAAACATGTTATCCCGCGCAATGGCGGCGGTAAAGGGCAGGCCGTAGGTGCATCTGCCGCTTTCGGTGGCAGCGTCCGCTACGTCCGCGAAGTAACTGTGCACGAAATAGAACCGGCTGGAGTCGGCGATCGCCGCCCACAAGGGATGCCCGCGCGTCTGCGCCACCTGGTTCCATCCCATGTGCGGGATCTTCAACAAGCATCCAGTTTCATCCTTCAGGCCCGGAGGAAAGCGGCGAACCTCGCCAGGAAGCACTCCAAGCCCTTGCGCCCCGCCCTCCTCGCTGTGCCCAAAGAGCATTTGCAGGCCGATGCAAATCCCGAGGAAGGGCTTGGAGCGCGTCGCTTCGACCACCGCTTCGGCCAGGCCGCGTTCACGCAATTCGCGCATGCAATCGGGCATCGCGCCCTGCCCGGGTACGACGACACGGTCAGCGCGCCGAAGGTCTTCAGGCCTCGCGGCAATACGCACGCTTGCGGAGGGCGCAACGTGCTCGAGGGCCTTGGAGACCGAGCGCAGGTTCCCCATGCCGTAGTCGACGACCGCGATTTCCATCGGCAGGCGTCCTACAACGACCCCTTCGTCGACGGAACGACCCCAGCCATCCGCGGATCTCGCTCGCACGCGATGCGCAGCGCCCGGCCGAATGCCTTGAAGATCGTCTCGCACTGGTGATGCGCATTGTCCCCGCGAAGATTGTCGATATGGAGCGTCACCTGCGCGTGATTGACGAACCCCTGAAAGAACTCGCGCATGAGGTCCACATCGAACTCGCCGATCAGCGCGCGGGTGTATTTCACCGAATACACCAAGCCCGGCCTGCCGGACAGGTCGATAACCACCCGGGAGAGCGCCTCGTCCAGCGGTACATAGGCGTGCCCGTACCTGCGCACACCCGACTTGTCGCCCACGGAATCCAAAAAAGCCTGGCCAAGGGTGATCCCGATGTCTTCGACCGTATGGTGGGCGTCGATGTGCAGGTCGCCCTTGGCATCGATTTCCATGTCGAACAACCCGTGCCGCCCGACCTGCTCAAGCATGTGCTCAAGAAAAGGCAAACCGGTCGACAGGCGCGTGGCGCCGGTTCCGTCGAGGTCGAGCCGGACCCGGATCTGGGTCTCTTTCGTATTGCGGGTAATCTCGGAATTGCGCATGGGAGTCCTCAGAGCGCTTCACGCAGTGCAGACAGGAGAATCCGGTTCTCGTCAGGGGTCCCGACCGTGATTCGAAGGCAGTTTTCGAGCAAGGGATGCGCGCCATGGAAATTGCGGACCAGTACGCCCTGCGACTTCAGGGATGCAAACGAACGCACGCCATCGGGTACCCGGGTCAGGAAGAAATTTGCCGCCGAAGGATAGACGGTCACCCCGGGCAAAGCGGCAAGGCAGTCGCGCAGCACCTTGCGCTCGCCCCGGATCGTGGCGGCCTGTGCCTCGAGCACATCGAGCTTTCCGAGGACGTAAATTGCAGCCGCCTGGGTCAACACATTCACGTTGTAAGCCTGGCGCACCTTGTTGAACTCCTGCAACCACGCTGGCGAACCCGCCAAATAGCCCAGCCTGATGCCCGCAAGCCCGAGCTTGGACACAGTACGCATCACGACGAGATTCGGGAACTCAGGCAGCCTCGACATGAAGCTCTTCTGTGCAAAGACATGGTAGGCCTCGTCAAGAACCACCAGGCCGTCGGTGGCGCGAATGAGTTCCTCGATCTGGCCTGACTCGAACAAGGCGCCGGTTGGATTATTGGGATAGGCAAGATAGACCAACGCGGGGTTGTGCTCCCCGACCGCTCCGAGGAATGCTTCGCAATCGAGCGAGAAGTCGGCATTTGTCTGCACGCCGACCGGCTTCATGCCCGCAAGGGTTGCATTCAACTTGTACATAACGAACGTCGGATCCGGATACATCACTACCGCGCCCGGCTTCGCGAGCGCAAACGTAATCATCTGAATCAGGTCATCCGACCCGTTGCCCAGCAACACGTCCATACCCTGCGGGACCTGCATTTTCTGCCGCAGCAATTCCCGCAGCGCCGTGCCGGTCGGGTCCGGGTAACGATTGATTTCGACCTCGGCGAGCAATGCACCCAACTCGGCCTTCATTGCGGGCGGCAAGCGATACGGATTCTCCATCGCGTCGAGTTTCACCATGCCGGCCGAATCGGATACGTGATAGGCCTGCATCTGCAGAATCTCGGGGCGCACGAGCTGTTGGGCGGTCTTGGCCATTCGCGTTACTCGAATCGGTATTGTGCTGAAAGAGCGTGCGCCTGAAGGCCCTCACCCGCCGCCAGGCACGCGGCGACCCGTCCCAGCGAGGCGGCTCCTTCTCGTGACACGCCAATGATGCTGGTCCGCTTCTGGAAGTCGTAGACCCCCAGCGGCGAAGAGAAACGCGCCGTTCCGGCCGTCGGAAGGACGTGATTGGGCCCGGCGCAATAGTCACCCAGCGCTTCCGAAGTATGGCGTCCGAGAAAGATCGCTCCGGCGTGCCGCAGCTTTGGCAGCAGGGCGTCAGGGTCCTCGACCGAAAGCTCGAGGTGCTCGGGCGCGATCCGGTTCGAAATCTCGCACGCCTCGTCAAGATCGCGGGTGTGGATGAGCGCGCCGTGCCCGGCAAGGGCAGCCGCAATGATTGAGCGCCTCTCCATACCCGGCATCAGCCTTGCAATGCTATCCCGGACGCTCTCAAGGAATCCGGCATCGGGCGAAAGCAGGATCGCGCGCGAATCCTCACCGTGTTCGGCCTGCGAGAAAAGATCCATCGCGATCCAATCCGGCGGTGTATCGCCGTCGCAGATGATCAGGATCTCGGAGGGACCGGCAATCATGTCGATCCCGACGGACCCGAATACCTGCCTCTTGGCCGCAGCGACGTAGGCGTTCCCCGGCCCGACGATCTTGTCGACGCGGGGAATGCTTTGCGT
>CANKMT010000098.1 GCA_947482825.1 Betaproteobacteria bacterium
CATGTATCGATTGCTCGCCGGCTGCGCTCAGGTCCGCGAGCGGCGCAATCAGCGGGTCCACCCTGTCTACACCAAGCCCGAGTTGCTGGCGGTGCGGGCCAACGAGGTGTGGTCCTGGGACATCACGAAGTTGCGCGGACCGGGAAAGTGGACCTACTTTCATCTGTACGTGATCCTCGACATCTTCAGCCGCTACGTGGTTGGCTGGATGATCGCCCCGCGCGAGACCGCCGAACTGGCCGAGAAGCTCATCGCCGACACCGTCGCCAAGCACAAAATCGCACCCGGCAGCCTCACACTGCATGCCGATCGCGGCACCAGCATGCGTTCCAAACCGGTCGCCGCCTTACTGGTCGATCTGGAGATCGCCAAGTCCCATAGCCGGCCGCATGTTTCCGATGACAACCCGTATTCCGAGGCTCAATTCAAGACCTTGAAGTATCGTCCCGATTTCCCCGACCGCTTCGGTTCCATCGAGGATGCGCGTGCCTTCTGCCAAGCGTTCTTTGTCTGGTACAACACCGTCCACCGCCATTCCGGCATCGGCCTCATGACCCCGCACGCCGTGCACTACGGCCTCGCCGCCGAAATAACTCGGCAGCGCTCCATCACCCTCGAGGCGGCCTTCCTGGCACATCCGAAACGCTTCAAACACGTCGCGCCGCTCCCGCCCCAGGTGCCGCTCGCCGCTTGGATCAACCCGCCCAAAAGGATGGTGCCCAGCCCAGCACAACCGTCAACCGTTACTCACTAAATTCATGCATCCAGGTGTCGCAAAATCATTGACACGTTCCGCCTCCGCAACAAATGCGTCGCTCGAGACACATGCCACGACAAAGGCGTAGTGCTCTGGGTAGCGAGCTCGAACGACAATTGTGTCGGCGGAGCACAAACCGTCAAACGGCGCGACGCTGACTTTGTGGAAATAGGGTCTTATTTTGCCGAAGAGAACTTCGCCTTTCTTGAACTCTAACTTGTTCGAACCGATATCGCTTGCGGTTTCCCAGGCGTCAAGGGCGAGCGAACGGCGCGGAATGTGTTCTAAGCCAACGTAGTACTTTGGTTCGTGGAGTTCGCCCTTTAACACATTGCGGCGCATGTTCTCCGCGATATCGTTGAGCCTCTTTACCTCCCAGCCTTTGGGAATGTCGCCAAGGGGTGAGGCAATGCGCGCGGTCTTGTCGTGACCTGGGAAGCGGAAGTGGACAAACCATTCGCGGTAGAGGGCACGGGCCATCTCTTCTAAGATCCGGATCCGCCTCTGGCTATTCGCGATCCACTCGTCGTAAGTCGACAGGATGCCTGCCACACGGCGTTGTTCTGCTATCGGTGGAAGACTCGGTAGGTCCATCGTTCGCACATCCTTCATGTTGAGGTGGGCGACCGTAGCGCCATTTGTCTTGGCGTGAATCAAACCTTGAACATATGGGCCGTTCAGGAAGTAGTTCAGGAATGAAGGTTCTACTTTTATTCGATTAGGGCGAATCAGAAGCGTTCGTTGACCTAAACACGGGCGAAGCCCTTGAGGAATCATGGCGACGTTTCCGACGGGCGCTTCGCGCGCCATGATCAGATCACCAGGCTGTGGCACTGCACGCCGAGTCCAGAACTGATAGGTCTCTTCGGAGACTCGGTTTACACCATCGAGGATGAAGAACCCGGGTCCGATATTTGGCGTGCGGATTGATGGGTAGCCGGTCTCCTGGGTCGGAGCGGTTTTGTGCTCACAATCAACAATTAGCTCGCATACGTCGTCGAGCTGCATCGTCAAACTTCCAAAAGCTCTGCCACATTGGCGGAAATTTTTTGTTCTAGGTCGCGTGCCTGAACATTTAGGGATTCCAGTTCCTCGTTCAGCGATTCGAGTTGTTCCTTGAAGTCCTCATCACTGACCTCTTCGCCCGGCGTTACGCCAACGTAACGCCCAGGATTGAGCGACCAGCCCTGCGCTTCAATCTCCTTCAGGGTTGCGGTTTTGCATAGACCGGCGACGTTGGTGTACTTCAGTTTCTTGCCGAAGACTTCAAGAAGCTTGGCCTTTCCCTCCTCGCCACCGAGGGTGTAGTCCGGTTCCTCGCCGCGGTAGAGCCGGACGATGTTGGCAAGAAAGCTTGCCTGCGCCTCGCTCCAATCGCGATGAGCGCGGTCGATCTGGCGGTAGACGTGGCGTGCGTCCACGAAGAGCACCTTGTCCTCGCGCGGCGTTTTCTTCTTACCGCGATCGAGGAACCACAAAGTACAGGGTAGCGTGACGGTATAGAACATATTGGTCCCAACAGCCACGACAACGTCTACGGAGCGGGTCTCAATGAGCAGCTTGCGCAACTCCATTTCCGACGAGCGCGCGTCGCTGGCAGAGTTGGCCATGACGAAGGCGGCGCGGCCTTTGTCGTTGAGCGACGAATAGAAGAGCTGTATCCACAGGTAGTTGGCGTTGTCGGTGCGCGGCAGCCCAAACGGAAATCGGCGGCCCGGACCGACGGCGTCCTTTAGCCGGTCCTTGTCCACGGCATTGACATTGAACGGCGGATTAGCGAGCGCGAAGTCGAACGTGCCCACCGCCTTGTGCGGATCGTCGTAATAGCTGTTGACCTCCCCGCCATGACGAATATCGCCCTCCAGCCCGTGCACCGCGAGGTTCATGCGGCACAGGCGCCCGGTCTCGTCCGTTTTCTCGACGCCAAAGACCGACAACTCGGACGCCGGGTTCTTCTTGTGTTCGGCGACAAAGCGCGCGGACTGCACGAACATGCCGCCCGAGCCGCAGGCCGGATCCAAGATACGGCCGTGGAACGGCTCGAGGATCTCGACCATCAGGCGCACGATGGGTGCCGGGGTGTAGAACTCGCCGCCCTTCTGCCCTTCGGTGCGGGCGAACTGCCCCAGGAAGTATTCGTAGATGCGCCCGAAAGCGTCGTAGTCGAGGCTAACGGGAATTTCGGAGACTTTCTTCAGCAGTTCCTTGAGCAGGGTGCCATTGAAGATCTGGTAGTTACGCGGGAGCACGCCCGCAAGCTGAGGGTTGTGCTTTTCGATATCGGCCATTGCCTCGTTGACGGCGCGGCCAACATTGCCGCCTTCAGGAAGTCCCAGCAGATGGTCGAAGCGCGCGTTGGGCGTGAGAAACAACACCCCTTCCGCGTGGTAGGCCGTGGGTTCGTCGATGCGGGACGCGCCCCGACGGGCGGAAGCGCCGGTCTTCTCCAACTGGGCTCGGCGCTTGGCGAAGCGCGCCTCGGCAAAACGCAGGAAGATCAGGCCGAGAACCGGAGACGAGTATTCCGCCGCCTTCAGCCCGGAATTCGCGCGGAACTGGTCGGCCGCGGCCCACAGGCGCTTTTCCAGCGTCTCGTTGGCGGTGTCCTTTTCTGATGGTGCAACCCAGCGCATCGCGTTCCTCCGGGGCGAGTCAGTACTTTGTGGTTACGTAGTATCCGATCCGGCTGAGGCACGGATAGCCGTCCTTGGTCTTATGCGGATTCAAGGCGCCATCGTATTGTGAGCGCTCGAATTTCTTATTGCAGTAGCTGCATTGAAATACATACCGCGCCTGGCCAAATGGCCGTCCCGACCGAGTAGCTGCCCTTGGCCGGACTGATGGGGCGCGGGGTGACGTGAAAGGCGAAGGCGCACGGACAGGCGAGCGGACGATCTCTGGCGCGTGGCTCGGAGCCGTTGCGCTTAGCTCCACCAGGTACCGCGGGGCGAAGGCCTGCTGCGTCGCACGCGCACCGCGTATGCGATCGACGCGGTATGAACGATCCTGGCCATCCTGGCTTCGAACAGCATAGAGAAGCAGATCGCCTGCACTTGTTCTGCGCAGGGAATAGGGTTCGATAGTTCGCGTGGACGTCCGTCCTGCCTCGTCCTGATATTCGAGGTCGACACAGAGCCGGTTCGCAGCTGCAAACCGGATAATTTCCAGCGGCGCGGTGACGCCTTGCGCACGCCAGGAGCTTGCCATCGCGGGCGCATGCCATGTCTGGTCGATCTCGGAGCGCAACGACCCCATGACAGGTAGTTGCTCCTGCATTGGTGCCGCACGCAGCCAATCGAAGACTTTCGGGAGCTCATCCCAGAACGCTTCAAATGGAGGAAGCTGGGGCAACTGGTGTGCGAGCATCTGCTTCCAGTCGGCGCGCAACGCGCCGTGATGCGGGCTGCCGCGCAGGGATTCGAGAGTAGGCACCGGGATGCCTTTGAACTCACACTTCAAAGTGAGAATTTCCAGCACAGCTGCACGGTCGGCGCCGGTATCGTGGCGATGCAGGTGAATGACATCGTACAAATCGCGCGGGCGCTCGCGTTCGGCAAGCGCCCGAAACTTCTCGGCGAATACCTCTTCAAAACAGTAGGAAAGAACCTGGATCCCGCCCCCTGGCACGTCCGAGTAAGGATGGTGGACAGTACGACGCTCACCGCCACGGACGACCCGCTCGTCGTCAGTGAGGTCGAGCCTTATTCTCGGGGGATCCCCCTGTCTCTGCATCGGCCCGCGATAACCTACGCGCCCCTGCGCCGAGGCCTTGCCGCGTGGGTTGGCATAAAGCTGGAAGGCGCGCGCTGTGTCGGGAAGTTCGATCCCGGACTCGTCGTAGATCCATTGCCCAATTTCCGCGAACGTCGCGCGAAGGAACACCTCATCTAGATGCGTGGCATCGAGCAGCGTGAAATCGAGATCCTCCGAAAACCGGTAGGTCTCGAAGTAGCACTTCTTGAGACACGTCCCGCCTTTGAAAAGCCAAGAATCACGCGTGCGAGGATGATTCGAAATACCGGCGAGCATCCACCCGAGCACGTAGTCCTTTTCGACGACGTTAGGGTCGAGACCAACCTCACCGGCGAACTCGAGAACCTCCTGCCTGTCGATCATGTCTTAGGCAACTCAGCGAACCCAGCAGGAATTCGAAGCCGCCACGCCGTAACTAGGCGGTCACCAGGCAGGTTTGGATCGAGTTTGGCGTTTCCGGCCGAGAGCCGCTTGCGGCACTCCGCAATGAGTTCTTCTTCAATTGGAAGAAACATTGCCGCAAGGAATCCCAGCCGTTTGAAAACCGCTTTGTTCCCGAGCTGATCGGCATATTGAATAAGGAGCTTCGGGTCGCGATAGTCAGAACTGAAATAACTCTTCAGGATGTCGAGCACAGACTTGATGCCGCCGCCCATCGTCGGCGTGTCCAACAAATCAAGGACCGTGCGCGTAGGGTCCGACACGTTCACTTTGACCTGTCCGCGCCAGATTGGCTTCAGGCCGAACATGGCTTTGTCGTCCATTGTTCGGAGGAGGAATACGGCGCCTCGCGCTTCTACGCGGCGCGCGCGCGGCCGCCGGGTGGTGAAGACCAGAATCGGTCGGAACAGTTGTTCGGTTAGACCCCAATGTGCAGCCGCGCTCCAGCCACCGATGTAGCACGGAGCGAAAAGCTTGTCGGCTATGACCCAGGAGTCATCCAACGGGAGATCGGCAGTGGGCGATTCGAGCGGGACCGGCACGTAAAGGCCGCGCCGCACCCTGGTCAACCACCCACGGGAAGACCATTTCGAAAGGAGTCTCGCCGCTTCGGCCTGCTCTACATTCAGCACGCGCGAGGCGTCGGCGGGGGAGATGCTGCCCTTGGCTTGCCGCAGCACCTTCGACAACCGCTCGCGTGACGTCCCCCGAAGACCTCCAACTGCCGTCATAGTATATCCAGTGCAACGTACATACCGCTAAAGGGTCGGTACGTTGCATAGAGTATATCTACGGTTCTCCGTGCGCAATCCCGCGAGTGGAAACGTCGGCCTTGGCGCGGCACGTCTGCCAAAGCTGGCCATCGCCGAAAACCTGGACATAATTATCCGAAGATCCGCACCAGACTTGGCGATTCAGCTACTTAGTTGTCAACATCAACTAACTTTAGCGCTCCGCCCGAGCTTCCAGCGCCGCGACCGCCGGCAAGGTTTTGCCTTCGAGGAATTCAAGGAAGGCCCCACCGCCGGTCGAGATATACGAAATCCTGTCGGTGACGCCGTACTTGGCGATCGCCGCGAGCGTGTCGCCGCCCCCGGCGATCGAGTAGGCCTTCGAATCGGCGATCGCGTGCGCCAGAGTCTCGGTGCCGTGGCCAAACGCATCGAACTCAAACACGCCGACCGGCCCGTTCCAGACCACCGTGCCGGCCTGCTCGACGATCTTCGCCAGCGCCGCAGCGCTTTGCGGGCCGATGTCGAGGATCAGGTCGTCCGGCGCCACATCGCGAATCGCCTTGGTCTCGGCCTTGGCCGTGGCCGAGAATTCCTTGGCGCAGACGACATCGATCGGCAGGGGAATGCCGCCGCCTTTGGCCATTAGCGTCGCCATGACTTTGCTCGCCTCCCCGGTCAGGTCGTGCTCGGCGAGAGACTTGCCGATGCGACTCCCCGCGGCCAACAGAAACGTGTTGGCGATGCCGCCGCCGACGATCAGCTGGTCGACCTTGGTGGCGAGTTCGGCGAGGATCGTCAGCTTCGTCGAGACTTTCGAACCTGCAACGATCGCCACCAAGGGGCGTGCAGGATGCGCGAGCGCCTTGCCCAGCGCATCGAGTTCCGCAGCTAGCAGCGGCCCCGCGCAAGCTACGGGGGCGAATCGCGCAACACCGTGAGTCGTGGCTTCCGCCCGGTGCGCGGTGCCGAATGCGTCGTTCACGTAGATATCGCAGAGTGCGGCGATCTTTTTCGACAGCACCTCGTCGTCTTTCTTCTCACCGACATTGAATCGGCAGTTCTCGAGCATCACGACCTTGCCGGGCTGGACGGTCATCGGATCGAAACGATTGGAACTTGACCCGGCTCCGATCCAGTCATGAATCAGTGGCACATCGACACCGAGCAAACGCGAGAGGTGCTTTGCAACAGGCGCCAGCGACTCGGCTTCCTCGAACTTGCCTTCGGTCGGGCGTCCCAGGTGCGACACCAGCATCAGGCGAGCGCCCTTGGCGAGCGCGTGCTTCACGCCCGGCAGCGCGGCGCGGATGCGCGTGTCCTCGGTAATGCGGCCGTCCTGGAACGGCACGTTGAAATCGACCCGGACCAGGACCCGCTTGTCCTTCAGGTCCAGGTCGACCATGCGCAGGAACTTCATGCCGCGCGGGCTACTTCGCGCTCATGAACGCGATGGTCGTGTCCAACATCCGGTTCGAGAAGCCCCACTCGTTGTCGTACCAGCCGCCGACCTTGACGAGCGTGCCTTCTGACACCTTGGTCATCGTCGCATCGAAGGTGCACGAAGCCGGATTGTGGTTGTAGTCGATCGAGACCAAAGGCTCCTTCGTGTAGTCGAGGATGCCTTTCATCGCGCCGCTGGCGGCTTCCTTCATGAAGGCGTTGATTTCTTCCACTGTGGTGGCGCGCTTGGCGGTGAACGTCAGGTCGACGATGGAGACGTTGATGGTCGGGACGCGCATCGCGTAGCCATCGAGTTTGCCGTTGAGTTCGGGAAGCACCAGTCCCACCGCAGCCGCGGCACCGGTCTTGGTCGGGATCATCGACATCGTGGCCGAGCGCGCGCGGCGCAGGTCCTCGTGGTACACGTCGGTAAGCACCTGGTCGTTCGTATAGGCGTGAATCGTGGTCATGAGTCCCGCGACGATGCCGATCGTGTCGTTCAGCACTTTGGCCATCGGCGCCAGGCAGTTTGTCGTGCAGGAGGCATTCGAGATCACGGTGTGCGACGCCTTCAGAGTGCCGTGGTTTACGCCAAAGACCACGGTGCCATCGACGTCCTTGCCGCCCGGGGCCGAGATGATGACCTTCTTCGCGCCGGCCGTGAGGTGCGCTCCGGCCTTCTCTTTCGTCGTGAACAGGCCCGTGCACTCGAGCACGACGTCGACGCCGAGTTCCTTCCAGGGAAGCTCCGCAGGGTTGCGTTTGGCACAGACGCGGATCTTGTCGCCGTTGACTACCATGTATTCGCCTTCGACCGTCACGGTGCCGGGAAACTTGCCGTGCGCCGTGTCGTACTTGGTGAGGTGCGCGTTGGTCTCAGCGTTGCCGAGGTCGTTGATCGCGACGATCTGCAGGTCGTGCTTCTTCCCCCCCTCGTAGTGCGCGCGGAGAATGTTGCGGCCGATGCGGCCATAGCCGTTGATTGCTACCTTGAGTGCCATCTGCTTCGCTCCGGAGTTCATTGCTGGGACAGGACTTGCTTCACCGCCGCCGTCACGGCTTCCGCGGTGATACCGAAAAACTTGAACAGGTCGCCAGCGGGCGCCGATTCGCCATAACGATCCAAGCCGATCACGGCGCCTTCGAGTCCGACGTACTTGCGCCAGAAATCCGTCACGCCGGCCTCCACCGCAATGCGCGGCAGGCCTTTGGGCAGAACTGAGGTGCGGTAACTCTCGTCCTGTCGGTCGAAAACACTGGTCGAAGGCATCGACACCACGCGCACCTGGATTCCCGCTTCGGACAACTGCTTCTGCGCTGCAAGGGCGAGCGGGACTTCGGATCCGGTGGAAAGGATCGCCGCTCTTGCATTCGGTGAATCCGAGAGCACATAACCGCCGCGCTTCACACTGGAGATCGCGACCTCGCTGCGCTGGGCGAAGGCCACGTTCTGGCGCGAGAACAACAGCGCGCTCGGCCCGTCCTTGCGCTCGATCGAATGCGCCCAGGCAACGGCCGACTCCACCGTGTCGCAGGGCCGCCAAACGTCGAGTCCCGGCATCAGCCGCAGGCACGCCGCATGCTCGACCGACTGGTGCGTGGGCCCGTCTTCGCCCAGGCCGATCGAGTCGTGTGTGAATACCCAGATCGCCCGAAGCTTCATCAGAGCGGCCATGCGCAGGGCATTTCGCGCATAGTCCGAGAACGTGAGGAACGTTCCGCCGTAGGGGATGAAACCGCCGTGCAGCGCAAGGCCGTTCATGATCGCGGACATGCCGAACTCGCGCACGCCGTAGAAAAGGTAGTTGCCTGCACCTTCTTTCCCGACCGGCCTGGAACCGGACCACAACGTGAGGTTCGAACCGGCGAGGTCCGCCGAGCCGCCTAACAATTCGGGCAGCGCCGGCGCGAGGCCTTCGATCGCATTCTGCGAAGCCTTCCGGGTGGCGATGGTCTCGGCCTTGGCATGCGTCGCAGCCACCATTGCGTCGACCTTCGCGGCAAAATCCTTCGGCAAGTCGCCCGCCATGCGCCGCTCGAATTCGGCGGCCTGGGCCGGAAACGCCTGGGCATAGGCAGCGAACTGCTTCTTCCAATCGGATTCGCGCCGCGCGCCTTTGCGCTTCGCGTTCCAGCCGTCGTAGATTTCCTTGGGGATCTCGAACGGCGCGAATTTCCAGCCAAGCCCCTCGCGCGTGGCGGCGATTTCCTTGTCGCCCAATGGGGCGCCATGCGCGCCGCCGGTATTGGCCTTGGTCGGCGCGCCCTTGCCGATGGTCGTCTTGCAGCAGATCAGCGTTGGGCGGGCCGGATCACGCTTTGCCTTGCCGATTGCGCGGTGCACCGCGGCGACGTCGTGGCCGTCCACGTTGGCGATCACTTGCCAGCCATAGGCCGCGAAGCGCTTGGGCACGTCGTCGGTGTACCAGCTCTTGATCGAACCCTTTTCCGAATCGATCGAGATGCCGTTGTCGTCGTAGAAGGCGATCAGCTTGCCCAAACCCAGCGTACCGGCCAGCGCGCAGGACTCGTGCGAGATGCCCTCCATCAGGCAGCCATCGCCGAGGAAGCAGTAAGTGAGGTGATCCACGATCGCGTGGCCGGGCTTGTTGAACTCATTCGCCAGCAGCCTTTCGGCGATCGCCATGCCTACCGCATTCGAAATCCCCTGCCCGAGCGGGCCGGTGGTTGTCTCGACACCGGGGGTCACGCCCACTTCCGGGTGACCCGGTGTCTTGGAGTGAAGCTGGCGAAAGTGCTTCAACTCCCCGATCGGCAGGGCATAGCCTGTCAGGTGCAGGAGCGAGTAAAGGAGCATCGAACCGTGGCCGTTCGAAAGCACGAAGCGGTCGCGGTTGGCCCAATGCGGATTGGCCGGGTTGTGGCGCAGGTTGCGATTCCAGAGCGCCACCGCAATCTCGGCCATGCCCATCGGCATGCCCGGATGGCCCGAATTGGCCGCCTGAACCGCATCCATGGAGAGGAAACGGATCGCATTGGCGAGGTCGGCATCCACGACAATGCGCGGGCCGGCGCTGGAAGCCACGTGCGGCGCTTGGGGATTCATGGGACTCCGGGAAATCGGCGAAAAGGGGGCTGCGGGAGGCCGTAATTATAGCCAATGAGCCCCTCGGCCCCGGCCTTGCGGATGAAACGCATTAAACTGGCGCTTACCATGACAATGCCCTTTACCAGCCCGGACAACTACGTCCACCTCGTCTCGGCCGAATCGGACCAGGACGCCCATTGGTTCGTGTTTCGCGGAGACCAGCTGCTCGTGGAGGTCGGACCGCCGTCGAACGCGCCGATCGACGACCCGCGCGTGAAAGGGCGGCCGAGTTGGGCTCGCGTGCCTTTCGGAAGGGGTCCAGGCGCGCTGGGCATCGATCCTGTGCGCACGCTTTATTTCGGCAAGCTGGGCGACGCGCACCTTTACGCCGCCGAGGCGCCGCGCGAGTCGGCGCCCCCCGATGGCATGGCGTGGCAGGGACTGCGCACGCTTTTTTCAGTGCTCGAAGACGCGCATTTCGCGCTCGCCGGGCGCGCGGTGCAACTGGTCGACTGGGATCGCAACCACCAGTTCTGCGGCCGCTGCGGCACCCCCACCGAATCCAAGGCGGATGAACGCGGACGCATCTGCAAAGCCTGCCGCCTGACTTTCTATCCCAAGATCGCCCCCGCCGTAATGGCGCTCGTGCGCCGGGGCAACGAGATGCTGCTTGGCCGCAGTCCGCATTTCCCGCCCGGCATGTACAGCGCGCTGGCCGGGTTCGTGGAGGCCGGGGAAACGCTCGAACAGTGCATCGCGCGCGAAGTGCTCGAGGAAGTCGGCGTATCGGTCACCAACGTCGAGTATTTCGCCAGCCAGCCGTGGCCGTTTCCGAATTCGCTGATGATTGCGTTTTTCTGCGACTACGCAGGCGGCGAAATCGCTCCGCAGGAGACCGAAATCGAGGCCGCGGAGTGGTTCGATGTCTTCCAATTGCCTAAACTTCCGAGTAAAATATCGATCGCTCGACGTTTGATCGATGCCGCTGCGGAAAGGATGCGGGCAGAGGCCGGGCGCAAAACCTGATCGAGCGGATGCAACGCTTGAAGAACTGAACGGGCGACTGGCCTGAACCCGGCATGAGCCGGCAAGGGACGGCCCAAGAGAGGTCCTGCACGAAGTGCACGGTTTTCGTTTTTTGGCCGCAAGGCGAATGGTGAGGCGCATCCTGGAGCGCTGTCCTTAGGGCACCGGGTTGCGCCTTCGCGTTTTACGGAGGGGAACGAAGATGAATGGTCTGCACCTGATCGGCGACCTGAACGGTTGCCGCTGCGATCCGAAGATCCTGCTCGACGGCGCAAGGTTCCGCGAGCAATGCCTGCAGATGGTTCGCGACGCCGGCCTCACCATCATGGACTCGACCTTCCGCCAGTTCGAAGGCTCCGGGTTCACCGGCACCGTCGTGCTCGCCGAATCGCACCTCGCGATCCACACCTGGCCCGAGCGGCAGGGGCTCACGCTCGACATCTATGTGTGCAACTTCAGCGGCGACAACAGCGAGAAGGCGCGCAGCCTGTTTCGCGCGCTGATCGACCACTTTCGGCCTGCCGAAGTCGCCTCTCACGAGATCGAACGGGGCGAGCACCTCCTGACGGAACCGCTGAACGCATCGACCGGGTTCTACATCAAGGCCTCCCGCCAGATCGGCCAGTGGCAGACCAAGTACCAGAAGATCGCGATCTACGACACGCCGCACTACGGCAAGCTCTTCCGGCTCGACGGCTTCAACATGACCTCGGAGAAGGATGAGTTCGTCTATCACGAGAACCTCATCCACCCGGCGGCCACCGCGCACGCCCGCCCGAAGAATGTGCTCATCATCGGCGGCGGCGACGGCGGATCGTCCGAGGAAATGCTGAAGCACCCCTCGGTCGAGCAGGTCACGATGGTCGAGATCGATGCCGAAGTAATCCGGGTTGCCAAGGAGCACTTCGGCACCGTGCACAAAGGCGTATTCGACAACCCCAAGCTGCGCGTGCTGGTGGAAGACGGCCTGCGCTTCGTGCGCCAGGCCAGCGAGAAGTTCGACCTCGTCGTGCTGGACCTCAACGACCCGATGGGCCCGGCCGAGCCGCTCTACACCACCGAATTCTTCCAGCAGTGCCGGCAGGTGCTTGCGCCCGGCGGCGCGCTTACGCTGCATGTGGGCTCCCCGGTGGCTCAGGCGGCGCAGGTGGCCGAACTCACCGGGCGGCTCAACTCGGTGTTCCGCATCGTACGGCCGTACACAATGTACGTGCCGCTCTATGGTTCGCTCTGGGCGATGGCCTGCGCTTCCGACAAGCTCGACCCTAAATCCTTCACCGCCGACGAAATCGACCGCCGGATCGAGCATCGCAAGCTGATCGAGCTGCAGTACTACAACGGCGAGACGCACGAGGCGGTGTTCGCGCTGCCCAACTTCGTGCGCGACATGGTCGCCCCGCCCCGGTTGCGCCAGCCGGCGCGCAATGGCCGGCTCGGAGTAGTTCGTACAGCGGCCAAATAGGAACAGGGGAAGGGCATGCCCTTCCCCCGTTACCCCCATCCCAACGCGGTGAAGAGCGAGTTCTAACGAGGCTAGCGCGGCGGCTCGGCGTACATCGGCTTGCCTTCCGATAGCCGGATCCAGCCCTTGACGACGCGGTAACAGAACCAGATCGCATCCGCGGCGAGGATGAAGAAACCGATCACGATCAGGCAGAGCACGGCACCGATCGCGGCCCAGAGCAATGACCACCAGAAAGTGCGGATCTGCCAGTTGAAGTGGGATTCGTACAGCGTGCCGGCGACATCTTCGCGTTTCACGTAATTCACGATCACGCCGGCGATCATCGAGAAACCGACCAGGAAAGAAGCGGCCTGCAGGGCATAGACCACTTGCGTTAGTTGCTTGAGCGAGTGGTCGGTCTCGGCCCCCTTAGTCTCGGTCCCCTTGCTGGCACTCTCGTCAGTGGTCATGGCTGGCCTGCGTCAGGGGTGCTATTTCGCGCCGCTGCGCTCGAGCATTGAAACCATCGCGGCATCGCCGTTGGCGCGCGCGATCATCAGCGCGGTGACACCGCTGGTGGCAGTCGCGTTGATATTCGCGCCACGCTTGAGCAGCAGTTCGGTCATTCCGGTATCGCGACCACGCACCGCGGCCTGGAGCGGCGTAATGCCATTGCCATCGGGCTTGTCGATCCAGCGGCCCAGGTCGAGCAGCTCGCTGACCGCCTCCCGGTCCGGTTTCAGGACTGCGGTCATCAGGTCGTTGAATCTCGGGGTGTAAACCTTGCCTTCGGGCACTGCTGCAGCCGCAAGCAGCGGCCGGGCGCGCGGCTCCGAGCGTGTTGGCGGCGGTGGCGCAGAGGGCGGTGCTGCGGCGGCGCGCGCCGCAGCAGGTGCAGGCGCTTCGGCAGGTTTCGATGCCACCGCAAGCGAAGGAACCGTCGCGACAGAAGGCGCCTTTGCCACTGAAGGCACCGCGGCGACCGTTGGCGCAACTGCAAGATCTGCTTTGCCTTTCTCGGGAACCGTCATAACTGCCGGCGCCGCCGGCGCAGCAGCCGGTGCCTGCGCCGGTGCAGGCGCCTTCGCCGGCGCGGGTGCCGGCGCAGGCTTGCTGGCTGCGGGCGCCTTCAACTCGGCTTGAGTCGTGGGAGCGTCGTCTGAAAGATTGACGCCCATCACAATCGCGAGGGCCACCAAGCCGATAGCCAGTCCGAAGACGACCAAGCTTGCGATGGTCCACTTGCGCTGGACGCGGTTGAAATGCTCGACGCTTTCCCAGGTCTTGTTCTGCCAGGCCCACTCGCGCCCTTTGAAAAGCAGCACGAACGGCACGACGATGCCGATGACCGGGACGAAGACGAGGAGAGACAGCCAGACGCGGTTGAACAGCCCCCAGACCCAGTTCCAGAAGAATCCGCCCCAACTGAGAGCCTGTGAAAAATTCTCCGTCAGTGCGTGAACCCATGATGCGGGGCGATGTCAAGGGTAGGAGTCGATTCACAAGTGAAACCGGGATGCCAAACGAGACGCACAAACGAGACAAACGAATTATTTGCAGATCTACCC
>CANKMT010000099.1 GCA_947482825.1 Betaproteobacteria bacterium
CGCTCTCCGGAGGCGTGCTCATCGGCCTCGCGGCAGCAATGCTCGTGCTTTTCAACGGGCGCGTCGCCGGCATCAGCGGCATCGTCGGTGGCCTGCTGGTGCCGCGCCGCGGCGAGATCGGCTGGCGGCTCGCGTTCGTGGCCGGTTTGTTCCTGGCACCGGTGCTGATGTCGGTTTTCGGGGCCAACGCGGTGCCGCGCATCGATGCCGGATTCGGTTTACTGGTTGCCGCAGGACTCCTGGTCGGCCTCGGCACCAGCTATGGATCGGGCTGCACCAGCGGCCACGGCGTCTGTGGCCTGTCGCGCCTTTCTCCCCGTTCGCTAGTAGCCACGGGGGCTTCCATGCTCGCCGGCGGCGTTACCGTTTTCCTCATGAGGCACCTGCAATGAGCGCGCACGCCACCACACACAAGAACGAACACATCGACGCGCTCTCCGCTTTCGCGGCCGGTCTGGTCTTCGGCATCGGCCTGATCCTTTCGGGCATGACCGACCCCGGCAAGGTGATCGGCTTCCTGGATGTGACCGGCCTCTGGGATCCTTCGCTCGCCTTCGTGATGGGCGGGGCGATCCTCGTGGGCTTCTTCGCGTTCAAGCTGGCGGGCAAGCGCGCGCAGGCCTTCCTCGGCGGCGCAATGCACCTTCCGCATCGGCGCGACATCGACAACCGGCTGGTCGGCGGAAGCGTGCTGTTCGGCATCGGCTGGGGCCTCGCCGGCTTCTGCCCGGGTCCGGCGCTGGTGTCTTTCTCCTCCGGGGTCGACAAGGCGGCGGTGTTTGTCGTCGCGATGCTCGGCGGGATGGTCATCTACACCGCGCTCGACCGGCTGGTGCGCGAGCCGTACAGGCAGGCCAGGCAGAAGGCTTGAATCTTGCGCCGCCGTGGCTGAGGTCCTACCGGCGCTCGTGGATCGCAGGTGACCTCACTGCCGGCCTGATCGTCACCGTCCTGCTGATCCCGCAGAGCCTCGCCTACGCGATGCTCGCTGGTCTGCCGCCGCAAGTGGGGCTCTACGCGAGCATCCTCCCGCTCGTTGCCTACGCAGCGTTCGGCACCAGCATGAGCCTCGCAGTCGGGCCCGTGGCAGTGGCGTCGCTGATGACGGCAAGCGCGTTGCAGCCGCTTGCCGCCGCCGGCTCACCCGAATATGTCGCGCTTGCCGTCCAGCTCGCGCTGCTCTCCGGCGCAATGCTGGTCGTCTTCGGCGCGCTGCGCCTGGGTTTCATCGCGCAGTTCCTCAGCCGGCCGGTGGTCGGCGGTTTCATTTCGGGCTCGGCGATCCTGATTGCGCTCGGCCAGTTGAAGCCGCTCCTCGGCATCCCCGCGCTTTCTGCAATCGCGCAGGTCAATCCGGTGACAGCGGCCATCGGCATCGGAACGGTCCTGTTCCTGCTCCTTGCCAGGACCTATGTGCCGGGGCTCGCGGGCAAGCTCGCGCCGATGGCCGCGATCATCTTCACGGCCGCCATTGCCGCAACCTTCCATCTCGATTCGCGCTCGGGCGTCAGCATCGTGGGCGCGATCCCCGGAGGCCTGCCGCAGATGGGACTGCCGCTGCCTACACTGCAGGGCGTCTCCGACCTGTGGCTACCCGCGTTGCTGATCTCGCTGGTCGGCTTCGTTGAGAGCATTTCGGTGGCGCGCGCTCTCAGGCGCGACGAGCACATCGTGGCCAACATGAATTTCTTCATGGCGACTCCTTGGGGGCAGACTGGGTTGAGCAAGGCAAGGTACGGCGCAGCCCGCGCCGTATCTGTGCGCTGCTAAGGCGGAGGGTCGCCGCGTTATCCTAGGAACCAGCTGTGACACCGACGTGCTACAGTCGAGCATCCATTGCGGATCGAAGCCATGTCGAGAACCACGATTCGTCTGCCTGCGGACCTGAAGGAACGCATTGCCATCGCCGCCAGGCGCGCGGGAACGACTTCACATGGTTTTATCCTGGAAGCGATTGCGGAGAAGGCGGAACAGGTGGAGCAGCGCGCCGAGTTCCACGACGAGGCCGAAAAGCGCTACGCCGGTATCGTGGCGGCGGGGAAGACCATCCCATGGCATGAAATGCGCCTCTACCTCGAAGCTCGCATCGCCGGAAAGGCGGCTGTTCGTCCTCGCGCGAGAAAGCTGGTCCGCTGAGGGTGGCGCGGGTCGAACTCGCGCCGGAAGTCGGAGACGACTTCGAGCGCATCCTGGATCATCTCGCGCAGCACGAGGCTGACGACCCCCCGGCGCGAATCGGGGAGATCATTCAGGCGATCGCGGTACTCGAACAGAACCCCATGATCGGACGACCGGTACGCGGGCACGAGCGCGAGCGCGAGTTTGTAATCGTGCGAGAGCTTGTAATCGGCCGTCGCGCACGGGGCTATGTTGCGTTGTACCGCTACGTCGCCGAGATCGACGCGGTGTTCGTGCTCGCCTTGCGCAGCCAGCGGGAGAGTGGCTACGCCAGCGATCATGAATAGACGGTGTCTCCCCGAAAAATTCAACGCATGGCAGCATTTCGCCCGAAAAGCCAGTACTGGCGCGGGGGATGGGCAATAATTGGCAGTATTCAATTGCGTGGCGAGAAGAAAGGGTGCGAAGGCGAAGGCGAAGTCGGGGTAAACGCGGTTGCGCCGCCGGCCCTGCAGGGTATAGCACTCCGAGCAACGGGTGATACACGAACGCGGTCGAACTGATTCGACTGTCGTGCCGACAGGCTCGCGGCGGCTAACCGAGCTTTCTTTCGTCCGTCAAAGCAGTCTGTTTGAGGCACGGGTTGCATGCCGGTGACAAGACCTCACCGATCACGAACACCGGCGCGAATCCGCCGCCGGGCGTGCGGAAGTTGGTGGTCTGGCCCTGGTGGAGCCGCGCGGCAATAAGCTGGATTTTTCCTGCGTATACGTAGGCGCGCACGCCGAGCTTGAGGTCGCTGCGAGCGCCGTCGACTTCGACGAGCCGCGCGCTGGGCGGCACCAGGGCCTGCGCGACGTAGTCGCCGGCAAGGATTTCCTGCCACACGCGCTTGGTCAGCTTGTCGCCGCGATAGGCACCTTTGCCTGCGTACCCGGCCGCAGGCTTGAAGAAGCGCGTGCGCCGCGTCGCCCACAACTCGTCCGCGCGGTCCGCGGTGACGCGCTCGGTCCGGGGGGTTCCTGCCGCGAGGATCGCGCGGGACGACTCCGACACACCCAGCGAGGCGAGTGCGGCCTCTTTGCTCAATGTCACGAGATTCATCTTGTGCGCGTACAGGGCATGCGCGTGCGGATGCGGCGTGAGCACGACCGACCCCGATTCGTAAGCCGCGCGCAGGGCCGCGCGCGCTGGATCCTCGAGGTAAAAATCGGTAAGGCGGTTGTAGACCATGTCGATCGCCCGATTCCGGTGCCACAGCCGTCCGTCGCGCCGCGCTGCAGGCGCCACTCCTGCATGAACATTCCCAGAAACGTCTCGTCGAGTACGGAAATATCGGTTGGAGTGTCGAATAAAGCATCGAGCATCTCCCGGCAGCATGCGTGCTGTGCGCGCACGAGGGCCGCATTCAGCAACGCACCACCGGAGTTGGTGTTGATTTCTATCAGCTGCGGGCCCTCGGCGGCGAGATGGAAATCGAACCCGGTAAATGCGCCACGCGGACCGAAATCGAGTTGTGCCAGTTCGGGAGCGCGCGCGATGGCCGCGTCGCGATACGCAGGAATCGCGACCACCTGCTCGATCGCCGCGACGATTCCCGCAATTTTGTCGTACTGCGCCCGCGAGATAAACGCCGCAATCGACGAGAATAGATTCGGCCGCGTGCGCGCAATTTCGTCGGCCGAACCCGCGAGGAAAGGCTCGCCTTCGAGCTCGCTTCGCAGGCGCTCCGGATCCAGGCTGATGCAAGCGCATCCGCGCTTGAGGCTCTCGGCGCTGATCCCGCAGGCGGGGAAAAGGGTATTTGGGCTGCAATCGCTGATCGTGTTCATGAGAATGCGCTCCGGACCACTTCGCCTGCTCGAACAGCGGCGACTTCGCCTTCGGAAAGCGGCCGCCAGCTTTCTTCGCTAAGCGGAACGCTCGCGATCATCGACATCTTCTGGAAGCCTGCGGCTACCGAGACGCCGGTTGCGTGCTTGGGCTCGCCCGGGTCCTCGCACTCGCACGAGTGGATGAAGAGGCCCGGCGGGCCGACGATGCCGGTGTCCGCGTGCAGGCGGCGATGGCCATGCGCGAACAGGGTTTCACCGTCCGAGTAGAGAAAATTTGCGGGTCCAAGCTCGCGTAGATCCGCCGCGAATTGCGCGACCACCTCGATGCGTCGGTTCAGCGCAGGCGGCGCCTGAGACAATCCCCAGAGTGCATCCATGCGCCCAAGCAGCGCGCAGAAGGCGTATTCGGAGTCCGTCGCGCCGACCGGCCGAAAGCGATCGACCTCGACGGCCCGGGATCGTTCGATCCCGGGCAGATCGCCGTTATGGGCGAACACATGCATGCGGCCGGCAAGCAGGCGCGCGAATGGCTGCGTATTCGCGAGCGTTATCTCGCCCCGGGTGGCGCGCCGGACGTGCGAAATGGCGAGCGTGGTATCGGGACCCTGCGCCTCCAGGAATCGCACCAGCGCGCTGTCGCCGGCTGCCGCCGGTTCGCGGTACAGCGCCACGTCATTACCCTGGTAGAAGGCGGTGCCCCAGGCGTCGCGATACCTTACCGAGCTCGCGCCATGCGCCGCAGCCTATCCCGAGGACTGACGGCGGTTGATCGGATATTGGCCCGCGGTGTCGCGGAACGGCTGCGAAAGGAGATGGCCAAGACTCAGCTCTTCGGGCGCCCGGAAGGCATCCACGCCAATGGTCATGCCGACGTGCCCGGATTCCGGAACGGCACGGTAGGTTCCGAACAGGCGATCCCACCAGGGCAGGCTGAAACCGAAGTTGCTCGAGGATTCCTCGTATCGCACCGAGTGGTGCACCCGGTGCATGTCCGGCGTCACAATGACCCAGCGCAGAAAGCGATCCAGGCGCGCCGGCATCCGTGCGTTCGCGTGATTGAACATCGAGGTTGCATTCAACAACACCTCGAAGACAAAGACCGCAACGACCGGCGCGCCGATCGCGGCGACCGCGGCGCATTTCACGCCGGTCGAGAGCAGGATTTCGAACGGATGGAAGCGAATCCCGGTGGTAACGTCGAATTCGGGGTCGGAGTGATGGACCCGGTGCATCCGCCAGAGGGTGGGAACCGCATGGAACATGACGTGCTGGCAGTAGATCGCCAGATCCAGCAGCACGATGCCCGCCGCTGCCGCAAGCCATTTGGGAAGCTCGTGCGCGTGCAGCAAGCCCCAGTTGCCTGCCTCTGCCGCAATGGCAACCGCGAGCGCCGCGCCCGGCGCGACCAGGCGCAACAGGACAACGTCGATGGCCAGCAAACCGAGATTGTGCGGCCATCGCCGGCGCCTGGAAACGGCCTGCGGCCGGCGCGGTTGCAACGCTTCCCACGTGGCGACCAGGCCGAAAATCGCCACAAATGCGGATATCCTGACAGTGGACTCGAAGTCGCTCATGCACTATATTCAATTGATCGCTTGAATACTAGATCCGGCCCATCGCAATGTCAATCAATCCGAAACGCGAAATCTTCGCCAGCCTTGCGAAGGTCGGCACTGCGCTGTCGAGTTCGATCCGCATTGAATTGCTCGAGCTGCTCGCGCAACGGGAGCGGCGGGTCGACCAGCTCGCGGCGTTGACCGGCGCCACGGTCGCCAATACCTCACAGCATCTGCAGAAGCTTCGCCAGGCGGGCCTGGTGTCGGCGCGCAAAGAGGCGCAGTCGGTTTTCTACCGGCTTGCGGGAGACGAGGTCGTCGCGCTGCTTTCGGCCCTGGGCCGGGTCGGCGAAGCCTATGTTGCCGAAATCGATCGCATCGTGCGGTTGTACCTCGCGGGCGTCGATGCCCTTGAACCGGTATCGGCAACGCAATTGCTCGTCCGTGCACGCAAAGGCCTGGTCACGGTGCTGGACGTGCGCCCCGCGGAGGAGTACGCCGCGGGCCACGTCCAAGGGGCGGTGAATATCCCGATCGCCGAACTTGAAAAACGCCTGAAAGAGCTGCCCAGGCGAAAAGAGGTCGTCGCCTACTGCAGGGGGCCGTACTGTCTGATGTCTTACAACGCGGTCGCGCTGCTGCGCAAGAAGGGGCTTCGATCACGGCGATTGCAGGACGGCATGCCCGAATGGCGCATGGCGGGATTGCCTGTGGAGCAGGGTTAGGCGAACCCCACGGCTGCAGGGATCGCGTATTGATCCGGTGCCGGATCGTCCGCGGATCGAATGCCGGGAATCCTACACGCGTGGCCGCGACCACCACAGCGCGAGCGGCCCCAACAGGATGCCGGCGCCCATGACCATGAACGCGGCCAGCCATCCCGAGCTGCTCGACGCGCCTCCGGCGGCGTCGATTGCTGCGCCGACCGCCCAGCCTCCGGCCGCCGAAAGCCCGAACCCCACGGTCGAATGCAGCGCCAGGGTGGCGCCGCGATAGCGCGGCTCGGCCGCGGCGGACGTCCCGGAAGTCAGCGCCCCGGAATCGGCGGGCAACGTGAACGCATAGCAAAGGAGCAAGGCAAGCGAGATCCAGGGCGAAATGCCCGCTGTGAGACCCAAGGCCACCGCTACCAGGCCGGAGGCGAGCATTACGATCGTGATCGCGCGATGCCGGCCGTACTTGAGCGCGGCTTCGTTGCCCAGGATGCTTGCCGGCAACGACAGCACGGTGAACGCGACGCTCACCGTGACCGCATCGAACGTGGTCGCTCCACCTGCGTGCGCCACGACGAAGCCCCAGAAAGCGACGATCCAGGTGCGCATGCCATAGAGTTCGAAGCAGTGCGCCCCGTAGCCGAGGATGTAACCCAGCGCTGTGCGGTTTCGCAGCACCGGGCGGAAATCAAGCAGGGCGCCTTGTGGCGGAGGGGGCGGTACGGGCCGCAGCGAGAGTGCGACCGCTGCCATTGCCGCCGGGCCGACGCCGGTGACCAGGAAAGCCATGCGCCAACCCCAATGTTCCGCGACGACCTGCGAGACGAGGAACGACAGTCCGACCCCGACGGAAAAGCTTGCCGTGTACAGAGTGACGCTGCGCGAAGATTCGCCGGGATCGAGACGGTCGGTCAGCGCTTTCAGCCCGGGCATGTAGGCGCCGGCAAACCCGATGCCGGCCAGCCCCCAAAGCAGGATCGCCGACGCGAGTCCTTGTGCGAACCATCCGAACAAGAGCGTGGCCAGCCCGCTCATGAGCGAGCCCCAGAGCAGGATCCAGCGCGCATCGATCCGGTCGGTGAGTGTCGTCAACACCGGCACGGCCAGCATGTAGCCGGCCGCATAGCTCGCCGCCATCAGGCCGCCGTCGGAATAGCTCAATCCCCATTCCGGGATCAGCCACCCCGGCATGACGGCCGGCAAGGTGACGTGAGGCAGCAGAGAGCCGAGTTGGGCGGCGGCCATCATGGCGACGAGCACGCGGCCTTTCACGGGTTATCCAGGATTTCGGCTTGGCGCAAAGTGGGCGGGGTGTGGGTTGGTTGGCCGACTATACCGACAGCTTTCGATGGAATCGGCGCCGGTTCGCACGCGATGGCCTGTTCCGCACGCAATTTCTTGATCTTGCGCGGGGTTTTGGTTTGACCCCCACCGCTCGGCCACGGTAAACTCGCCCGTTTTGCCGGTACGGAATTCAATGCGCGAAAGAGCACCCGAAATAACGCGACGAGGTCGGCTGGTCGCGGGAAACTGGAAAATGCACGGCAGCCGGGCGAACAACCCGGGGCTGCTTGACGCATTGCTGGTGGCCGCAAGCGGCCTTGGTGCCGTCGAATGCGCGGTATGCGTGCCTTTTCCCTTCCTCGGCGAGGCCTCGACCCGGCTGACAGGTTCGAAAGTCGCGTTGGGAGCGCAGAACGTAAGCGAGTTCGATTCGGGCGCTTACACTGGCGAAGTGTCGGCTGCAATGCTGGTCGATTTCGGTTGCATGTTTGTCCTGGTCGGCCATTCCGAGCGTCGCGCCTTGTTCGGCGAAACGGATTCGCAGGTCGCGAAGAAATTTGCCGCTGCGCAGAAGTCGGGGCTGACGCCGATCCTGTGTGTGGGCGAGACGCTTGCCGAGCGCGAGGCCTCGCGAACTGAAGAAACCGTAGCGAGGCAACTCGATGCGGTGGTGGGTCTTGTAGGCGCCGGCGGACTGTCGAACGCAGTGCTTGCGTATGAGCCGGTCTGGGCGATCGGGACCGGGCGGACTGCGTCCCCTGAGCAGGCACAGGCGGTGCATGCTTTCCTGCGCGCAAGGATCGCGGCGCGCGACCAAGCCGTGGCCGCGGGCCTGCGCATCCTTTATGGAGGAAGCGTAAAACCGGCCAACGCGGCCGAGATTTTTGCAATGGAAGACGTGGACGGGGGGCTGATTGGCGGCGCCTCGCTGGTGGCGGAAGATTTTCTCGCGATCTGCAGAGCTGCAGCAGCGAAGAGGTAACGAATGGATACCTGGTTGACAGTAATTCTCGTTTTTCATGTGATCGTGGCGCTGGCCGTGATCGGGCTCGTGCTGCTCCAGCATGGCAAAGGCGCCGACATGGGCTCCGGTTTTGGCGGCGGCTCCTCGGGCAGCCTTTTCGGTGCTTCGGGTTCGGCAAATTTCCTGTCGCGCGCGACAGCCGTGCTCGCCACCATCTTTTTTCTCACCAGCCTGGGACTCGCGTATCTCGCGACGCATAAGCCCAAAGCGGGAGGCGGGGTGATGGATGCGGTGAAGACCGAACAGCCGGTCTCCGGTACAGACAAGAAAGTTGTCGAGCCCGCCAAGGCCGGCGCTGCGACCGATGTGCCGAAGGATGGTGCCAAGGATGCTGGCGGCAACAAGGCCAAGCAAGTGCCGAACTGAACGAAATCCCGCTTAATAGGGGTGTCACGATTCTGTGGCCGCAAGTTTTTGAGGGATAATTGCCGCACCGCCCACGTGGTGAAATTGGTAGACACGCCAGCTTGAGGGGCTGGTGGCCTAAACAGCCGTAGCAGTTCGAGTCTGCTCGTGGGCACCAGGAATAAGCGGGGCCGGGAATGATCCCGGCCCCGTGGCAGCAAACAAACCGAATTCGGGAACGAGTAAATACAACTCCGGGCCAGGCTTGCCGGACCCCAAGCGAATGCTCGCTGAGTACTTTCCGGTCCTTTTGTTCATCTTCGTCGCGATCAGCGTCGGCGTCGTGCCGATGGTGCTGGGCAAGCTGGTCGCGCCTTCCCGGCCCGACCCGGAGAAGCTGTCGCCCTACGAGTGCGGCTTCGAGGCTTTCGAGGACGCGCGCATGAAGTTCGACGTGCGCTACTACCTCGTTGCGATCCTGTTCATCCTGTTCGATCTCGAGATCGCGTTCCTGTTTCCTTGGGCCGTGGTCCTGAACGAAATCGGCCTGTTCGGGTTCCTCTCCATGATGGTTTTCCTCGCCATCCTGGTCGTCGGGTTCATTTATGAGTGGAAGAAGGGAGCACTCGAATGGGAATAGAAGGCATCCTGCACGAAGGTTTCGTCACCACCACGGCCGACAAGGTCATCAACTGGACGCGCACCGGGTCGCTCTGGCCAATGACATTCGGTCTGGCCTGCTGCGCGGTGGAAATGATGCACGCCGGCGCCGCGCGCTACGACCTCGACCGCTTCGGCATCGTATTCCGGCCGAGCCCTCGACAGTCGGACCTGATGATCGTCGCGGGCACGCTTTGCAACAAGATGGCGCCTGCGCTTCGCAAGGTGTACGACCAGATGGCCGAGCCTCGCTGGGTGGTGTCGATGGGATCCTGCGCCAATGGCGGCGGCTACTATCACTATTCGTATTCGGTGGTTCGCGGCTGCGACCGCATCGTGCCGGTGGATGTTTACGTTCCCGGCTGCCCGCCGACAGCCGAGGCGTTGCTGTACGGGCTGATCCAGCTGCAGAACAAGATCAAGCGCACCAACACAATCGCTCGGTGACCATGAGCCCCAAGCTGCAGCGCCTGCACGACGCGCTCCAATCCACGCTGGGCTCGCGCATTGCTTCCCTCAAGGCTGCGGTCGGCGAACTGACTCTCGAAGTGAAGTCTGACGACTACCTTGCGGTTGCGGCGCTGTTGCGCGATTCGGCCGACTTGGCCTTCGAGCAGCTGATCGACCTTTGCGGCATCGACTACTCGACCTACGGCGACAGGCCGCCGGCCGAGGATGACGGCGGCAAGCGCTTTGCGGCGGTGTCCCACCTGACGTCCGTGAAGCACAACTGGCGCCTGCGCATGCGTGTTTTCTGCCCGGATGCCGAGTTCCCGATGGTTGAATCGTTGATTGAGGTCTGGCCCTCGGCCAACTGGTACGAGCGCGAAGCCTTCGACCTCTATGGCATTGTTTTCAACGGCCATCCGGACCTGCGGCGCATCCTCACCGACTATGGCTTCATCGGGCACCCGTTCCGCAAGGATTTCCCGCTTTCGGGCTATGTCGAAATGCGCTACGACCCAGAGCAAAAGCGCGTGATCTACCAGCCGGTCACAATCGAGCCGCGCGAGATCATCCCGCGCATCGTTCGCGAAGAGCATTACGGGGAAGGGCGGTAGGGCTCGTGGCCGAAATCCGCAACTACACGCTCAACTTCGGGCCCCAGCACCCGGCGGCGCACGGCGTGCTGCGCCTGGTGCTCGAGCTCGACGGCGAGGTGATCCAGCGCGCCGACCCGCACATCGGCCTCTTGCATCGTGCCACCGAAAAACTCGCGGAACACAAGACGTTCCTCCAGTCGGTGCCTTACATGGACCGGCTCGACTACATGTCGATGATGTGCAACGAGCACGCTTACGTGATGGCGATCGAGAGGCTCGCGGGGATCGAGGTGCCGGTGCGCGCGCAGTACATCCGCGTGATGTTCGACGAGATCACGCGGATCCTGAACCACCTTCTCTGGCTGGGCGCGCATGGCTTGGACATCGGCGCGATGACCGTCTTTCTGTATTGTTTTCGCGAGCGCGAAGACCTCATGGACTGTTACGAGGCCGTGTCGGGCGCGCGCATGCATGCGGCTTACTACCGGCCGGGCGGCGTGTACCGCGACCTGCCGGATTCCATGCCGCAGTACACCTCGATGAAAGTCCACAACGAGCGCGAGATCCGCGCGATGAACGAGAACCGCCAGGGTTCGCTGCTCGATTTCATCGAGGATTTCACCCGGCGGTTTCCGGCCTGCGTGGACGACTACGAGACGCTGCTCACCGAGAACCGCATCTGGAAGCAGCGCACGGTCGGCATCGGCGTGGTCACGCCCGAACGGGCGAAGGCGCTGGGATTCACGGGCGCGATGCTGCGCGGGTCGGGCGTGGAGTGGGACCTGCGCAAGAAGCAGCCCTACGAAGTCTACGACAAGATGGATTTCGACATCCCCGTGGGCGTGAACGGCGATTGCTATGACCGCTACCTCGTGCGCATCGAGGAATTGCGCCAGTCCAACCGCATCATCAAGCAGTGCGTCGACTGGCTTCGCGTCAACCCCGGCCCGGTGATCGTCGACAACCACAAGGTGGCGCCGCCGCCGCGCGTGGGCATGAAGCAGAACATGGAAGAGTTGATCCACCATTTCAAGCTGTTCACCGAGGGCATGCACGTGCCGGCGGGCGAGGCCTATGCGGCAATCGAGCATCCAAAGGGCGAGTTCGGCATCTACCTCGTTTCGGACGGTGCCAACAAGCCCTATCGCCTCAAGATCCGCGCGCCGGGCTACCCGCACCTCGCGGCGCTCGACGAGATGGCGCGCGGCCACATGATCGCCGATGCGGTGGCGATCATCGGCACGCAGGACATCGTGTTCGGGGAGATCGATCGATGAGGAATCGGGGACAGACCACGTTTTTCCTGGACGGACTTCATTCACGATTCGGCCGCGTCGAAAAACGTGGTCTGTCCCCGATTTTGGTGCGCTGATGATTACGCAGGAGTCGCTCAAGAGGATCGACCGCGAGGTCGCCAAGTATCCCGCCGAGCAGAAGCAGTCGGCGGTGATGGCCGCGCTCATCATCGCCCAGGACGAAAAGGGCTGGCTCGCGACTGAGACGATGGATTTCGTGGCCCAGTACCTGGGCATGGCGCCGGTGGCCGTGTACGAGGTGGCAACGTTCTACAACATGTACAACCTCGCGCCCACCGGCAAGTTCAAGCTGACGATCTGCACCTGCCTTCCGTGCGGGCTCCAGGGCTCCCTCGCCGCGGCGGACCATCTCAAGCAGAAACTCGGCGTGGATTTCGACGAAACCACGGCCGACGGCAGGTTTACGCTCAAGGAAGGCGAGTGCATGGGCGCCTGCGCGATGGCGCCGGTCGTGCTCGTGAACAACAAGCGCATGTGCGACTACATGTCCAACGACAAGCTCGACGCGCTGGTCGAGGATCTCCGGAAGGCATGACATGCTGAACTACGGACCCGACGCGATCCTGATGGCCGGCATCGACGGCAGCAACTGGCGGCTCGCGGACTACGAGAAGCGCGACGGTTACGCCGCGCTGAAGAAGATCATTTCCAAGGGCTTGAAGCCCGAGGAGGTGATTGCGGAAGTCAAGAAATCCGGCCTGCGCGGCCGCGGCGGCGCCGGGTTCCCCACCGGACTCAAGTGGAGTTTCATGCCGCGCGCCTTCCCCGGCGCGAAGTACCTCGTTTGCAACTCGGACGAAGGCGAGCCCGGCACCTGCAAGGACCGCGACCTCCTGCGCTACAACCCGCACTCGACCATCGAGGGCATGATCATCGGCGCGTACGCGATGGGCGTGACCACGGGGTACAACTACATCCACGGCGAAATCTGGGAAGTCTACGAACGCTTCGAAGAGGCGCTGGCGGAAGCGCGCGCCGCCGGTTACCTCGGCAAGAACATCCTCGGGTCGGAATTCAGCTTCGATCTCCATGCGAGCCCGGGCTACGGCGCCTATATCTGCGGCGAGGAAACCGCGCTGCTCGAATCGCTCGAGGGCAAGAAAGGCCAGCCGCGCTTCAAGCCCCCATTCCCGGCGAGCTTCGGCCTGTACGGCAAGCCCACGACGATCAACAACACCGAGACCTTCGCAGCCGTACCGTGGATCATGCGCAACGGCGGCGAGCCTTTCCTTGCCCTGGGCAAGCCCAACAACGGGGGCACGAAGCTTTTCTCGGTCACCGGGCACGTGAACCGGCCCGGCAACTACGAAGTCAGGCTCGGCACGCCGTTCGCCAAGCTCCTCGAGATGGCGGGCGGCATGCGCGACGGCCACAAGCTGAAGGCGGTGATCCCGGGCGGCTCTTCAATGCCGGTCCTGCCGGCCGACGTAATGATGGCCACCGACATGGACTACGACTCGATCGCCAAGGCCGGCTCGATGCTGGGCTCGGGGGCGGTCATCGTCATGGACGAGACCACCTGCATGGTCCGGGCGCTGGAGCGGTTGTCGTATTTCTACTTCGAGGAATCGTGCGGCCAGTGCACGCCGTGCCGTGAAGGCACCGGCTGGCTTTACCGCGTGGTCAACCGCATCGAGAACGGCGCCGGGCGCGCCGAGGACCTCGACCTGCTGAACAATGTTTCGGACAACATCGCCGGCCGCACGATCTGCGCGCTGGGCGACGCCGCGGCGTTGCCGGTCAAGAGCTTCATCAAGCATTTCCGCAGCGAGTTCGAGTACCACATCGAGAACAAGCGTTGCCTCGTGGCCGGAGCGCAAAGCGAGCCAAAGTGGGGCCGTTCCGGCGCCCACAACCCCGACATTGCGAAGGCGGCATAAGACACCATGCTCAAGATCGAAGTCGACGGCAGGCAAGTGGAGGTCCAGCACGGCGCCACCGTGATGGATGCGGCCAATGCACTGGGCATTTACGTGCCGCATTTCTGCTACCACAAGAAACTCTCGATCGCCGCCAACTGCCGCATGTGCCTGGTCGAGGTGGAGAAGGCGCCCAAGCCGCTGCCGGCCTGCGCCACGCCCTGCACCGACGGCATGAAGGTCAAGACCCATTCGCCGGGCGCGCAAAAGGCGCAGAACGGGGTAATGGAGTTCCTGCTCATCAACCATCCGCTCGACTGCCCGATCTGCGAC
>CANKMT010000100.1 GCA_947482825.1 Betaproteobacteria bacterium
GCACGAGCACCCTTGGTCACGACCACACCCTTCAGCTGAAGCGCACGCGAAACCGCACCCGACTGGAACACGCGCACGCGTTCAATGTTGCGTGCAACAACGTTCGATGCCTTGAGTGTGTCGAGATCGACGATATCGCCCTGCACTTTGTCCAACTCCGACAGCCGGAGCTGCGCGGTAACCCGAGCAATCGCCGAGCTAAAACCGTACTTCGGCAGCCGTTGCTGAATGGGCATCTGGCCGCCTTCGAATCCGGCGCGCACGTTGCCGCTTTTGCGGGCACGCTGTCCCTTGTGACCGCGACCAGCGGTCTTGCCGAGCCCACTGCCGCCACCACGACCGACGCGGGTGCGCGGCTTACGGCTACCCGGAGCCGGGGTGAGCGTATTGAGGCGCATGTTTTCGTCGCTCACTGGGCACCTCCTTCGACTTTGACCATGTAGCTGATTTTGTTGATCATTCCACGATTGGAAGCAGTGTCCTGCACCTCGACCACGTGCCCTATACGGCGCAGACCCAGGCCCTTGGCACAGGCTCGGTGGCTCTTGAGTCGGCCCGTAGTACTGCGCAGCAGCGTGACCTTAACCATGTTGCTCATAAAATCTCTCCCGTTTGCCGTCGCGTCAGCCGAGGATGTCGGAGACGGTCTTGCCGCGCTTGGCTGCCACTTCCTCGGGCGAGCGAAGCGATTTCAGCGCCGCGAACGTGGCTCGCACCACGTTTACCGGGTTGGTGGATCCATAGCACTTGGCGAGAACGTTGTGCACGCCTGCGATCTCGAGCACGGCACGCATCGCACCACCGGCGATTACGCCCGTACCTTCCGAGGCCGGTTGCATATAGACCTTGGAGGCGCCGTGACGGGCACGCACCGGGTACTGGATAGTCCCGCGGTCAACCTCGACACGGATCATGTTGCGCCGTGCGGCGTCCATGGCCTTCTGAATCGCAGCCGGCACCTCACGGGCCTTGCCACGACCGAAGCCAACCCGGCCCTTCCCGTCGCCGACCACGGTAAGTGCGGTGAACGCAAAGATGCGCCCACCCTTCACCACCTTGGCCACACGGTTGACCTGGACCAGCTTCTCCTGGAAGCCCTCGTTCCCGCCTGAATCCTGCTGCTCGAACGCCATGAATAGTTATCCTAGAATTCCAGTCCGCCTTCACGCGCCGCATCAGCCAGCGCCTTGACTCGCCCGTGATACCGGAAGCCGCTTCTGTCGAACGCTACCCGGGTTACACCAGCCGCTTTCGCTCGCTCGGCGATCAGTCGCCCGACACTAGCGGCCGCGTCCGAATTACCCGTCTTGCCTTCACGGAGGCTGCCGTCGAGCGTCGAAGCGCTCGCGAGCACCTTATCTCCACCGGCTGAAATCACCTGGGCGTAAATGTGCCGTGGCGTACGATGCACGCACAGCCGCACAGCGCCCAGTTGCTTCATCCTGAGGCGCCCGCTCTTCGCGCGACGACGCCGTCCAACCTGTTTCTCGCTCATGGTTATGCCCTACTTCTTCTTCGCTTCCTTGCGGCGAACCTTCTCATCCGCATAGCGGATGCCCTTACCCTTGTAGGGCTCCGGCGGGCGGAACGCCCGGATGTCCGCCGCAACCTGGCCGAGTAGATGCTTGTTTGCACCCTTCAGCACGATATCGGTCTGCGTTGGTGTCTCGGCCGTGATGCCAGCCGGGAGCACATACTCAACCGGATGCGAGAAGCCAAGCGTCAGATTCAGAACGCCTGGCTTGGAGGCTGCCCGGTAACCAACGCCCACCAACTGCAGCTTGCGCTCAAAGCCCTGACTCACACCGGTGACCATATTGCCCACCAGTACACGTGCGGTACCGGCCTGCGCATCGGACTCGATCGAGTGCGGCTCAAAGCGCAACTCGTCAGCCTCGCGCGTGACTTTCACGCCCTCATGAACCGTGAGGGACAAGGTGCCCTTGCCGCCTGTTACCGTAACCAGGTTGCCATCGAGCGTCACATCGACGCCACTCGGCACAGTCACTGGTTTCTTCGCCACTCTCGACATGATTTCACCTGTCGCTGAATTACTGCGATCCGCTGAGGGATCAGAACACCGTGCAAAGCACCTCGCCACCCACGCCCGCAGAGCGCGCAGCGCGATCGGTCATGACGCCGCGGCTGGTCGATATGATGGCCACGCCCAGACCGGCCCGAACCTTCGGCAACTCGCCCTTGCCGGCGTAGTGACGCAGACCCGAGCGGCTCATGCGGTGGATCTCGGAGATCACCGGCTTGCCTTCGAAGTACTTGAGTGTGACGTCGAGCACGGGTTTGCCGCTCTCTGCGCTCACTTTGAAACCGGTGACATAGCCTTCATCACGAAGCACGCGCACGATCGCGACTTTCTTGGTGGAAGAGGGCATCGTCACGTTGGCCTTTCCGCGTGCCTGGGCGTTGCGGATGCGGGTCAGCATGTCCGCGATGGGATCCTGCATGCTCATCTGGGTTCCTCCCGCTTACCAGCTCGACTTGACCAAACCGGGCACATCGCCCCGCATGGCCGCTTCGCGCAATTTGTTACGGCCAAGGCCGAATCGGCTGTACACGCCGTGCGGACGACCGGTCAGCGCGCAGCGCGAACGCATGCGAACGGGACTGGAATCACGCGGCAGTTTTTGCAGCGCGATCTGCGCATCCCAGCGCTGCTCATCGGACGCCTTGGGGTCGCGGATCGTGGCCTTTATAGCCGCGCGCTTCTTGGCGTACTTAGCCACCGTGCGCTTACGACGCTTTTCGCGCTCGACCATGCTCGTCTTGGCCATGTGTGTTTAACCCCTGAAAGGAAAGTTGAAGGCGCGCAGCAATGCGCGCGCCTCGTCATCGGTGTTCGCGGTGGTGGCAATGGAGATATCCATGCCGCGCAGCGCATCAATCTTGTCGTAGTCGACTTCGGGGAAGATGATTTGCTCGGTCACGCCCATCGAGAAGTTTCCGCGCCCGTCGAAGCTTTTGGCGCTGATACCACGGAAATCCCGGATTCGCGGAATCGCGATACCAATCAACCTCTCGAGGAACTCATACATCCGAGCGCGACGAAGTGTGACTTTGCAGCCAACTGGCCAGCCCTCGCGGATCTTGAAGCCAGCGATGGACTTGCGCGCCTTGGTCGACACCGGCTTCTGACCGCTGATCGCCGTAAGGTCGTTGATCGCATTGTCGAGGATCTTCTTGTCCGCGACAGCCTCGCCCACACCCATGTTCAACGTGATCTTGGAGATCCGGGGAACCTGCATAACGCTCTTGTACCCGAACTCCTGCATGAGCTTGGGCACGACTTCAGTCTGATAGTGCTCTTTGAAACTTGCCATTTGCCTTACCCGTCGATCGCTTCGCCGCTGGAGCGGAATACGCGCACTTTCTTGCCATCGGCAAGAACCTTGTAGCCAACCCGCTCGGCCTTGCCAGTGCTCGGATTGACGAGGGCAACATTCGAGATATGAAGCGAAGCTTCCTTCTCGATGATGCCGCCCGCGATTCCAGCCTGGGGATTGGCCTTGGTGTGGCGCTTCACCATGTGGATACCGGAAACAGTCAACCGGGAATCTTCGAGCACGCGGAGCACCTTGCCCCGCTTGCCTTTGTCGCGGCCCGTGATGACGATCACCTCGTCGTTGCGTTTGATCTTTGCCATTGTCCTGCCCTTGTTCCGCCGGCGTCTCTCAGAGCACTTCCGGAGCCAGCGAGATGATCCGCATGAACTTCTCTGTCCGCAGCTCGCGCGTGACCGGCCCGAAGATACGGGTGCCGATCGGCGCCAGCTGGTTGTTCAGCAGCACTGCCGCGTTGTCGTCAAAGCGGATTATCGATCCGTCCGGGCGACGTACGCCCTTACGGGTACGCACCACCACCGCGTTCATGACCTGACCTTTCTTTACCCGACCACGCGGGATTGCATCTTTTACCGTGACCTTGATCACGTCGCCCACGCGGGCATACCGGCGGTGCGAGCCGCCAAGCACCTTGATGCACATCACGCGGCGAGCGCCGCTGTTGTCTGCCACGTCTAGATAGGATTCGGTCTGGATCATCGCGTGTTACCTGTTTGCCCGCCGAGCGCTGCCTGTCTGTCGCCTGCCATCACGCGCCTACCCGCGCCGTGGCCTCGTCGATGCTGACGAGTGTCCATGTCTTGGTGCGGGACATCGGACGAGTCTCGCGCACAGTGACCAGGTCACCGGTGCGGCACTCGTTCTGCTCGTCGTGGGCATGGATCTTCGACGAACGCGTAAGGTACTTGCCGTACATCGGGTGCTTGACCCGGCGCTCCACGAGCACCGTGATCGTCTTGTCCATTTTGTCACTTACGACGCGGCCGCTCATGATTCGCCCGGTCTTGCTGCTCTCGGTCATGCTCAGTTACCTGCCTTTTCCCGGAGGATCGTCTTCACTCGGGCAATGTCCCGGCGCTGCGTGCGCACAAGGTGCGTCTGGCCAAGTTGACCCGTCGCCTTCTGCATGCGGAGTTTGAAGCCAGACTCGAGGAGACGCAGAAGCTCCTGGTTTAGTTCGTCGACGGTCTTAGCGCGTAATTCCTGGCTGTCCATCACATCACCGTCCTCTTCACGAATACCGTCGGAATCGGCAGCTTGGCCGCGGCCAGTGCCAGCGCCTCACGCGCCAGTTCTTCTGACACTCCCTCAACCTCGTAGAGAACCTTGCCAGGACGTATCTGGGCTACCCAGTACTCCACGCTGCCCTTACCTGCACCCATCCGCACCTCAAGAGGCTTTTTGGAAATGGGCTTGTCAGGGAAAACCCGGATCCAGATCTTGCCGCCCCGCTTGATATGGCGGGTAAGTGCGCGTCTGGCGGCCTCGATCTGGCGTGCCGTGAGGCGACCCCGATCGGTGGTTTTCAGACCGTACTCACCAAAGCTCACCTTGGAGCCTCGGAGGGCAAGACCGCGGTTGCGGCCTTTCATCTGCTTGCGAAATTTAGTGCGCTTTGGCTGCAGCATCGTCAATAGCTCTCAATGATTCGCCCGGCTCTTACTTGGCCGCGACGTGGGCGTCGGCGCCCTTACCAATGATCTCGCCCTTAAAGACCCACACCTTGACGCCGATTACGCCGTAGGTGGTCATGGCCTCATGGGTCGCATAGTCAATGTCGGCGCGCAGTGTGTGCAGTGGGACCCGGCCTTCGCGGTACCACTCGGTGCGCGCGATCTCGGCGCCACCAAGGCGGCCGCTCACCTGCACCTTTACACCCTCAGCTCCAGAGCGCATGGCATTCTGCACCACGCGCTTCATGGCCCGCCGGAACATCACCCGACGCTCGAGCTGCTGGGCAACGCCCTGCGCAAGGAGCTTCGAGTCGAGGTCGGGCTTGCGCACTTCCTCTATGTTTATGGTGACCGGCACACCCATGCGCCGCGTCAGCTCCTTGCGAAGACGGTCCACGTCCTCGCCTTTCTTGCCGATCACGATGCCGGGACGAGCCGTGTGCACGATGATCCGCGCAGTCTGGGCCAGCCGCTCGATGATCACGCGACTTAACGAAGCGTTCGCGAGCCGCTTCTCGATGTACTCACGGGCCTGAAGGTCCGTGATCAGGTTCTTCGCGTAATTCTTACTGTCTGCGTACCAGATCGAGTTGTGCTTTCGCACGATCCCGAGCCGGATCCCAGTGGGGTTTACTTTCTGACCCATCGTGACTCCCGTCGTGCCTTTTACTTGTCGGCAACCATGACCGTGATATGGCAGGTGCGCTTGGAAATTCGGTCAGCGCGCCCCTTCGCTCTAGGCATGATCCGCTTCAGCGTCGTGCCCTCGTCCACACAGATGGAGCCCACTTTCAGCTCGTCGACATCTGCGCCTTCGTTATGCTCGGCATTCGCGATCGCCGAGTTCAAAACCTTACGAATCAGGCCGGCAGCTTTTTTCGTGCTGAAAGCGAGCAGGTTCAACGCCTCCTCGATCGGCTTGCCGCGGATCTGGTCGGCTACGAGCCGAGCCTTCTGCGCCGAGATACGCGCACCATTGAGTTTCGCCATTACTTGCATCGTTCGAGCCCCTAGCGCACTTACTTCTTGGCAACTTTCTTGTCGCCAACGTGCCCCTTGAAGGTACGTGTAGCGGCAAACTCACCGAGTTTGTGACCGACCATTTCCTCGCTGACATGCACCGGGATATGCGACCTCCCGTTGTGCACCGCGATGGTCAGGCCGACCATGTCGGGCGATACCATCGAGCGACGCGACCAGGTCTTGACCGGACGCTTGTCACCTTTGGCGGCAGCAACCTCGACCTTTTTTATCAGGTGGAGGTCGATGAATGGACCCTTCTTCAGCGAACGTGGCACGGACTGAATCCTCTTGCTCTGTTGTGGCTATGCAAACCGCGTCACTTCTTGCCGCGGCGGCGCACGATCATGGAGTCGGTGCGCTTGTTGCCACGGGTCTTGTAGCCTTTTGTCGGTGTACCCCAGGGGCTTACCGGGTGACGGCCACCACTGGTGCGGCCTTCGCCGCCACCGTGCGGGTGGTCGACCGGGTTCATAGCCACACCGCGAACGGTGGGACGGACACCACGCCAGCGCTTCGCACCGGCCTTGCCTAGCGATCTCAGATTGTTCTCTGCGTTGCAAACCTCGCCCATGGTGGCGCGACAGTCTACCGGGACCTTGCGCATCTCGCCTGAACGCAGGCGGATTGTGGCGTACTGGCCCTCACGGGCGACCAACTGCACAGCGGCACCAGCGGCGCGCGCAAGTTGCGCACCCTTGCCCGGCTTCATCTCTACGCAGTGCACCATGGCGCCCAGCGGAATGTTGCGCAACGGAAGCGTATTGCCTTCTTTGATCGGCGCTGCCTCGCCCGAGACGACCTCGTCGCCGGCCTTGAGGTTGCGCGAGGCGATCACGTAGCGCCGCTCGCCATCACGGTACAAAAGCAACGCGATGTGAGCGGTGCGGTTGGGATCGTACTCAAGGCGTTCAACGACGGCAGGGATGCCATCCTTGTTTCGCTTGAAGTCCACTATCCGGTAATGCTGACGATGCCCACCACCAATATGGCGGGTGGTGATACGCCCCATGTTGTTGCGGCCGCCGCTCTTACCCTGCTTCTCGAGGAGCGGGCCGTGAGGGGCGCCTTTGTGCAGGTCATGATTGATTACCTGCACTACGAATCGCCTGCCCGGCGATGTTGGCTTTTTCTTTACGACTGCCATCTGACCTGCTCCCGTCCTATTCCGTGACCGTCAGGTCGATCTCTTGACCGGCTTCAAGGCGAACATAGGCCTTTTTCCAGTCAGAGCGCTGAGCGACCCCGAAACGATTCGTCTTGCGCTTGCCCTTCACGTTGAGTACGCGCACGTCCTCAACCTTGACCTTGAAGAGATGCTCCACCGCCTTGCGGATTTCAGGCTTGGTCGCGTCAGAGGCAACGCGAAAAGCATATTGGTTGCTCAGTTCTGCACTGCGCGCCGTTTTTTCAGACACGTGGGGCGCAAGCAACACCCCGAAAATACGCTCCAGGTTCATCCCAGCATCTCCTCGAACTTGCGTAACGCGGGCACGGTTACCACCACTTTGTCGAAGGCGATCAGACTGACCGGATCCACCCCGGCCACGTCACGCACCTCTACAGAAGGCAGGTTCCGCGAAGCCAGATACAGGTTGCGATCGATCTCGTCGGAGATGATGAGCACGTTGCTCAGGCTGTACTCCGCAAGCCGGGCAGCCAGCAGACGCGTCTTCGGCTCGTCAACGGCCATCGCCTCGACCACGATCAGACGATTCTGGCGAGCCAGCTCGGAGAGGATTGCCCGCATCGCAGCGCGGTACATCTTGCGCGGCAATTTCTGGGAGTGATCCTGCGGGCGGGCGGCAAATGTGACACCACCGGAGCGCCAGATAGGGCTCCTTGAGCTGCCAGCGCGCGCGCGGCCAGATCCTTTCTGTTTCCAGGGCTTGCGCCCGCCACCACGAACCTCGGCTCGCGTCAGCTGGGCCCGCGAGCCCTGACGTGCGCCGGCCATGTAGGCGACGACAGCTTGGTGTACCAGGTCTTCGTTGAACTCGCGCGCAAACGTCACGTCCGACACCTGCACGGTGCCAGCGGATGCGTTACCCGGCGCTGTTATGGTCAGTTCCATGTGTAGTTCCTCAGGGATGCTCAGGCCTTGACCGCGGGCCGCACGATCACGTCGACCCCCGGCGCGCCCGGGATCGCCCCTTTGATGAGAAGCAGGTTTCGCTCGACGTCGACGCGCACGACCTCGAGGGTCTGTACGGTGACCTGCCGGTCGCCCATGTGTCCGCCCATTTTCTTGCCCTTGAACACGCGTCCGGGGGACTGGTTCTGGCCGATGGAGCCGGGAGCACGGTGGGAGCGCGAGTTGCCGTGGGTCGCATCCTGCATGGCGAAATTCCACCGCTTGATGACGCCCTGAAAGCCTTTACCACGTGACCGTCCAGTCACGTCGACTTTCTGGCCAACCTCGAAGGAGGAAACGGTGATTTCGCTGCCTAGCTCCGGAGAGACGTCACCCTCGGGGATGCGAAACTCCCAAAGGCCACGCCCGGCCGTTACGCCGGCCTTGGCAAAGTGCCCTGCCGCTGCCTTGACGACGCGCGAGGGCTTACGATCACCAACGGTGACCTGAATGGCACTGTAGCCGTCACGGCCCGCATCTTTGACCTGCGTGACACGGTTCGGCGTTGCCTCAACAACCGTGACGGGAATTGACGTTCCGTCAGCGGTAAATACACGCGTCATTCCGGTCTTGCGACCGACAATTCCGATAGCCATTTTTCATCCTCTCGTGTACGGGGCTGAACCCTCTATGGCCGCACGTTAACGTGCGTTACACAGCGCTCCCGGCCTCAGGCCGGGCCAATCAAGGCTTGGCTCAGCCCAGACTGATCTGTACTTCTACCCCTGCCGCCAAATCAAGTTTCATGAGTGCGTCCACGGTTTTTTCCGTGGGCTGCACGATATCGAGCATCCGCTTGTGGGTGCGGATCTCATACTGGTCACGCGCATCCTTGTCGGCGTGAGGTGAGATCAGCACCGTGAACTTTTCCTTTCGCGTAGGCAGCGGGATCGGCCCGCGAACCTGAGCGCCCGTTCGCTTGGCTGTATCCACGATCTCCTGAGCGGAGATGTCGATGAGCCGGTGGTCGAAGGCCTTCAAACGGATTCGTATACGCTGATTATGCATCTGACCACTTTGCTCCGGTGCCCACCACGCAACCGCTTTGGGGTGCGCGAAAAAGAAGCGGGAGTTTATTTTCGGACCCCCCCTCTGTCAACGCATTTGACAGGAGCTTCATATAAACCCCAAATTTTCACGGCTTCGCCAGAGGCGAAAAGGGCCGGTATCGCCGGCCCTCGTGCTCACACGCCTGACCTGACGTAAAAATCACTCAATGATCTTGGCCACGACGCCAGCGCCCACCGTCCGGCCGCCTTCGCGGATCGCAAACCGCAGACCCTCATCCATCGCAATCGGCGCTATCAGCGTGACTTCCATCGACAGATTGTCCCCGGGCATCACCATCTCCACGCCTGCCGGCATCTCGCACGCGCCCGTTACATCCGTCGTCCGGAAGTAAAACTGCGGACGATAGCCCTTGAAGAACGGCGTATGACGCCCCCCCTCCTCCTTCGTCAGCACGTACACCTCGGCCGTGAACTTCGTGTGCGGCTTGATCGTCCCCGGCTTCGCCAGGACCTGACCACGCTCCACGTCATCGCGCTTCGTGCCTCGCAGCAGTACGCCTACGTTCTCGCCCGCACGGCCCTCGTCAAGCAGCTTGCGGAACATCTCAACGCCCGTGCAGGTCGTCTTGATCGTCGCCTTGATGCCGATGATCTCGATCTCCTCACCGACCTTCACGATCCCGCGCTCAATCCGACCCGTCACCACCGTCCCGCGCCCCGAAATCGAGAACACATCCTCGATCGGCATCAGGAACGGCAGGTCAACCGCACGCTCAGGCACCGGAATGTAGGTGTCCAGCGTCTCGACCAGCTTACGCACCGCGCTCACGCCCATCCCGTTGTCGTCCTTGCCCTCCAGCGCCATCAGCGCCGAGCCAATCACGATCGGCGTGTCATCACCGGGGAAGTCGTATTTCACGAGCAGCTCGCGGACTTCCATCTCCACGAGCTCCAGTAGCTCCGCGTCATCGACCATGTCCGCCTTGTTCAGAAACACCACGATGTACGGCACGCCGACCTGACGGCTCAGCAGGATGTGCTCGCGCGTCTGCGGCATCGGGCCATCAGCCGCCGAACACACCAGGATCGCACCGTCCATCTGGGCCGCACCCGTGATCATGTTCTTGACGTAATCGGCGTGACCAGGGCAGTCGACGTGCGCGTAGTGGCGCTGAGCGCTCACGTACTCGACGTGTGCCGTCGAAATCGTGATCCCCCGCGCCTTCTCCTCCGGCGCCTTGTCGATCTGGTCAAAGGCCGTCGCAGACCCTCCCCAGGTCTCCGAGCACACCTTCGTCAACGCCGCTGTCAGCGTCGTCTTGCCGTGGTCCACGTGACCAATAGTCCCCACGTTTACGTGCGGCTTCTTACGCTCGAATTTCTCTTTGCCCATGGTGCGCTACTCCCGTAAAGAAACGTTCTGACAAAAGACCTTTGTACGCACCCCACCAGAAGGGCGGGGTGCGTAACCAACATTGGAGCTCATAACCGGATTCGAACCGGTGACCTCTTCCTTACCAAGGAAGTGCTCTACCGACTGAGCTATATGAGCCCATAAAAAACTCCCTCTCTCAGGTGGTCCGGGTCCAGTCCCAAAACCGTTTACCGCAACCCGAACACTGCTATGGAGCGGGTAGCGGGGATCGAACCCGCACCATCAGCTTGGAAGGCTGAGGTTCTACCGTTGAACTATACCCGCCTTCAGACACGGCTCCCTCAATGTCACCCGCTCGCGGCAATCTCTGTCTGCCTTTGTGGTGGAGGGGGCTGGATTCGAACCAGCGAAGCTTTCGCGTCAGATTTACAATCTGATCCCTTTGGCCGCTCGGGAACCCCTCCAAAACAGCCCACTATTGTGTGGGCCGAGGTAAAACCTGTCAACGTGAGCAACGCGTGCTGGCAATATGTCGCACGGGCAACTAGGCGTGACACATTTGAGCGTAATGGAGCTGGCGAAGGGAATTGAACCCCCAACCTGCTGATTACAAATCAGCTGCTCTACCAATTGAGCTACGCCAGCCTCGAGTGATGCGGTCCCCGCTGTGAGCGCGGAGTGTACTTGCGAAGTCCCTTGGGGGGCAATGGAGAACGGCGAGAGGAGGTGGGAGGCTCTTCAGGGCAGGGCTATTGCGAGGCCATCGAGAACCAGATCTGGTCTGATTTCGAACGGAAACGTCAGATAGGATGCTATTGCTGCTGCGTCGCCGCCGGTCAGGAGCGCCTTCGGCGCGCGCGAAATGGCTTGGCACTGGGTCCAACAAGAGGTGGCGAAACCTGTAACCGCGAGCATGGTGCCGCGATTAACCGCGCACTGGGTGTCAGTAGCAGGCCGCAGTGACTCTGACAGCAGGGACTCGTCGAACCTGACTCTGTCGGTCCCCCATAACAAGCTACGCTTCATCGTAGAGAGGCCCGGCGCGATGAAGCCACCTAGATACCGCCCGTCCGCGGAAATGACATCGGCCGTCATGGCGGTGCCAAAGTCCATCACTATTACGGGCGCTCGTTCGGCGGTAAACGCTGAGAGAACCGCCAGCCATCTGTCGATACCGAGCGCTTCCGGTCTGTCGTAACCATTCAGGACGCCGGCTATTGCAGCCGTTGAGCGTGCGAACTCGGGAATGATGCCAAAGCGAGCATCAGCCCAGGCACTCAGTGCGGCCTCGTCTGCAGGGGTTCTCACGCTCGCGACACGAATCCGACGCGGTAGTTCGGTCAGATGGATCTCGAGGCCAAGATTCAAGACTGGGCTGTTCAGCCAACCAACAGGCCCTCGTGTGCCGTTCCGATCGACCTCACGCCACTTCAGACGAGAGTTGCCAAGGTCTATTTCGAGAATCATCGTCCAGATCTCAAAGTCACGTCCCCGGCAGAGACAGCTTGGACTGCTTCGCCAGTCTCAAGCAACAGCGCACCGGTCTCGTCGACACCTCGTGCAATTCCCGTGAGAGAACTGGATCCTGGCCCGGAAACGTTGACGGGGAGCCCGTGGAAGGCGTCGAGACGGCACCATTGCTGACGGAATCCCTTAAATCCGGTGACGGAAAACCGCTCAAGCGCCTGAGCGAGTCCTGCTATCACCTGGGCGGACAAATCGTTTCTGGAGACGGACGTACCGGTTTCGCTGCGCACATCTGTCCAAGCTTGCTCTATGCCCTGCGTTGCTGCCTCGGTCATATCTATGTTTATTCCAATCCCAATGACCACCGAAAGCGGTCCAGCGAGGTCACCGTCTAGTTCGATCAAAATTCCACCGATTTTTCGGCCGTTTACCACTATATCGTTCGGCCACTTGAGGCCTGCGGCTATTCCGAACCCGGAGCGCAGCGTCTCGGCGACTACGACGCCCACGACCAAGCTCAAACCCTCAAGCGCGGGCAGCCCGGACTCAAGCCGCCACAGCGCAGATAAGTACAGGTTTCTTCCAAATGGGCTTACCCAGGGCCGGCCCCTTCGGCCACGCCCTGCTGTTTGTTGCTCGGCGAGCAAGATAAACCCCGGCGCTGCCTGCCCGGACCGGGCACGCTGCAACAGTTCGCTATTGGTAGATCCGACTGTGGGGAGGACTTCAATCGTTGGAAAAGGCTTAGCCAAATTTGCCGGTAACGCCTCGATTATCCTCGCGGGAACGAGAAATTCCAGGGGCCGAGCGAGCTGGTAGCCCCGAGCCCGCATGGCTGTAACTCGAAGTTCGAGGTCAGCCAGCTTTTTAACGCGCTTGCAGACTGCAGCACGCGAAACCCCAAGCCTACGCGCAAGGTCAACACCAGAATGGACCTCACCATCGGCAATCAGATTAAGGAGTGGCAGAAGGGCTGAGTAATCGTCGACTGTCATGCTACGTGCTCGAGGATGTCAGCTGGAAGACTTAACAAAAAAAAGCCCGCTCAATAGAGCGGGCTTTTCGGAATTAAATGCCTGGCGATGAC
>CANKMT010000101.1 GCA_947482825.1 Betaproteobacteria bacterium
CACTGTGATCACCCTGTCCACGCCTGCGAGGGCCGCCGCCGCGAGAACCAGTGGATTGCGCTCTCCACCAGGCGCCGGGCACACCATCAGGAGTTCGCGGACGCCCGCAACCTTGGCCGGGATCGCATTCATCAGGACCGAAGACGGATAGGACGCCTTGCCGCCTGGAACGTAGAGGCCCGCCCTGTCCAGCGGAGCGACCTGCTGGCCGAGGCGCGTGCCGTCGGCCTCGACGTATTCCCAGGACTGGCCTAGCTGCTTCAGGTGGAAGCGGTGTATTCGCGCTGCCGCCTCCCGCAGGGCACCGGCTTGATCGTCTGGAAGCGCGCCAAGGGCGCGACCAAGTTCGGCCTTGTCGATTTCGAGGTCCGCCACGGAATGCGCCTGAACCCGATCGAACTTCCTCGTGTATTCGATGAGCGCCTCGTCACCGCGCCTTCGGACATCCGCAATGATTGCGCGCACCTTGGATTCGACCTCGGCGTCCTGCGCCGGTTCGCACGCGCTCAGCGCGCCAAGACGGGCTTCGAACCCGGCGTCCGACGAACTGAAACAGGCAATCGCCTCGGCCGTCATGCGCTCACCCCGGAAGCCCGTGCAAACGCTTCGATGATCGGCTGCAGGATCGCGCGGCGTGTCTTGAGCGCAGCCTGATTGACGATGAGTCTTGCCGATACCGGCATGACCTCCTCGACCGCAACCAGGTCATTCGCTTTCAACGTATTCCCGGAACTGACGAGGTCGACAATCGCGTCCGCCAGGCCGGTAATCGGGGCCAGCTCCATCGAGCCGTAGAGCCTTATGAGATCCACGTGCACGCCTTTCTGGGCAAAGTGCTCGCGCGCCGTGCGGACATACTTGGTAGCCACGCGCAGACGCGCACCCCGGCGCACGGCATCCGCGTAGTCGAACCCTTTGCGAACAGCGACCATCATCCGGCACGCCGCGATCCGCAAATCCAAAGGCTGGTAGAGCCCCGCACCCCCGTGCTCATGCAGGATGTCGTGCCCCGCGATGCCCATGTCCGCAGCGCCATACTGTACGTACGTGGGCGTATCCGACGCCCTGACGATGATCAGGCGGACATCTTTCCGGTTGGTCCCAATGACCAGCTTGCGCGATTCGGGGTCTGCCTTCGGGCGCAAGCCGGCGCGCGCAAGCAGGGGCGCGGTCTCATCGAAAATGCGCCCTTTGGAAAGCGCGATCGAAGTCAGGTCACGCATCGGTCGGGGAGTTTGAAAAGCACTGCATGGGCTTGATTCTTCGCGCCTTTGGCGCTCGAGCGGGGCCGTAATTCTACTCCAAGCCACGAGCCTCAAAGCGTGAAGAAAGGGTTCGACGCCGTCGCATCATGCCAAGCGCCGAACTTTGGCGCCAAGGGCTGTCAGCTTTTTCTCCAGCGCCTCGTATCCGCGATCCAGGTGATAGATGCGGTCGATGACGGTTTCTCCTTCCGCCACCAATCCTGCGATCACCAGGCCCGCGGAAGCGCGCAGGTCGGTCGCCATCACCGCCGCCCCCTGAAGCCTGTCCACGCCTCTGACCACGGCGGTGTTGCCCTGGATGGAAATGTCCGCGCCCAACCTTTGGAGTTCCAGCGCGTGCATGAACCGATTCTCAAAGATGCTTTCGGTAATCACCGATGTTCCTATTGCAACAGTATCCAGCGCCATGAATTGCGCCTGCATATCCGTCGCAAAGCCCGGATAGGGGGCTGTGCGTATATCGACGGCTTTCGGCCGGCCCTCCATTTCCAACGTGATCGTATCCCCGGCGCAATCGATCCTTGCGCCGGCTTCGCGGAGTTTCCCGAGCGTGGCATCGAGCGAATCCGGCGCCGCTCCCGTAAGCTTGATGCGTCCTCCCGCGGCAGCAGCGGCGGCGAGGTAGGTCCCGGTTTCAATCCGGTCAGGCATGACGGCGTGGCTGGCGCCGCCAAGCCTGGCGACACCGTCGATCCGGATTCGATCCGTTCCCGCCCCGTCAATTCTTGCACCCATGGCGGCAAGGCAGATGGCAAGGTCGACCACCTCGGGTTCGCGTGCGGCATTTTCCAGTACGGTCGTTCCTTCCGCGAGAGTCGCGGCCATCATCAGATTCTCGGTTCCTGTGACGGTGACCAGATCCATCACGATCCGCGCCCCTTTCAGGCGCTCGGTCTCGGCGTGAATGTAGCCGTGCTCCACGGATACGCGCGCGCCCATCGCAACCAGGCCTTTCAAGTGCTGGTCGACCGGGCGCTGCCCGATCGCGCACCCACCGGGGAGCGACACCTTTGCGCGTCCGCAGCGTGCGACGAGGGCCCCGAGCACGAGAATCGATGCGCGCATCGTCCGGACGAGCTCGTAGGGTGCGATGGGATCGCCAATCGATTCGGCGCAAAGCGACATGCCACTCTCATCTCCGCGCTCGACCAGAACACCCATTTGCGCCAGTAGCTTGGACATCGTGGCGACGTCCATGAGCCTGGGTACGTTGCCAAGCAAAAGCGGCTTGGCCGAGAGCAGCGCGGCACACATGATAGGAAGGGCGGCATTCTTTGCGCCAGACACGTGGACAGTCCCGTCGAGGGGGCGCCCGCCGGTTAGGAGCAGCCTGTTCATGCGTCAACCTTCCATTCCGCCGGGGTCAGCGTGCGCATGGACAAGGCGTGGATTTCCTGGCGCATGCGATCGCCGAGCGCCGCGTAGACCAGCTGATGGCGCTGCACGCGGCTGCGGCCCTCGAACGCCTTGCTGACGATCACCGCCTCGAAATGCTGGCCGTCGCCGGCCACCTCCAGATGCTCGCAGGCAAGCCCGCCGCTGATACCCTGCTTGACGCTTTCAGGTGTAACCATGGGAATTCCTTGCTGGTCGAGTGCCGGCGACCGTCGCCGGCTGTTTAGTGCCGCAGCTTATACCCGCTCTTCAGAAGGAGCAGCGTCGCCGCCGAAAGAACCACGAAACTGGTGCCAACGACCGCGAGGCTGACTGCCGGGGCCGCGTCCGAGGCGCCGAAGAACCCGAAGCGGAATCCGTCGATCACGTAGAAAAACGGATTGAAGTGGGACAGCGTCTGCCAGACAGGGGGCAGCGATTTCAGCGAATAGAACACGCCGGACAGGAAGGTCAGCGGCAGGATGACGAAGTTCTGGAACGCGGCAAGCTGGTCGAACTTTTCGGCCCAGATGCCTGCGATCAGGCCGAGGGCACCGAGGTTTGCGCTGCCGAGGATGGCGAATGCAACCGCCCAGAGCGGCGCGGAAATCTGCAGGTCGACGAACCAGACGGTTGCGAGGAATACGCCTGAACCGACGGTCAGACCTCGCGCCACGGACGCTAGGACATAGGCACCGAAGAATTCGATGTAGGAGATCGGGGGAAGCAGCATGAAGACGATGTTCCCGGTGACTTTGGACTGGATGATGCTCGACGAGCTGTTTGCGAAAGCGTTCTGCAGCACGCTCATCATCACGAGGCCGGGCACGAGGAACGCGCCGTAGCTGACGTTCTCGTAAATCACTACGCGGCTATCCAGCGCGTTGGAAAAAATCACCAGATAAAGGATCGACGTGAGGATGGGCGCCGCGACGGTCTGGAATGCGACCTTCCAGAACCGCAGGAACTCCTTGTGCAACAGGGTAAGAAAAATAGTCATCAGTGCCGATTCATGATGCGTACGAACACTTCCTCGAGATCGGGCGGCTGAAGCTCGAATTCCCGGATTGCCACTCCGGCCCGGCGAAGCCCGGCTAGCACACGCTCGAGTTGCTGGAAGTCCTCAAGCCTCAAAGTAAACAGGTCGACGTCCCTTGAGACTACGTGGAACGATTCATCTGCGGGGAGTTCCGTGCAGTCCACCCGGAGCTTCAGGTAGAGGCCAGAGAAGTTCTCGAGTAGGTTCTTTGTGGAGTCGAGCGCGACGACCTTGCCTGCCTTCAGCATCCCGATGCGGTTGCACAGGAGTTCGGCCTCCTCGAGATAATGGGTCGTCAGCACTATGGTGTGGCCCTCCCGGTTGAGAGAACGCATGAATTTCCACAGGCTTTGACGCAACTCCACATCCACCCCCGCGGTTGGCTCGTCGAGGACGATGACAGGCGGTTTGTGGACCATGGCTTGCGCCACGAGCACTCTGCGCTTCATGCCGCCTGACAGAGACCTCATATTGTCGTCGGCTTTCGAGGTGAGGTCGAGGTTATGCAGGATTTCGTCGATCCACGCCCCATTCTTGCGAATGCCGAAGTAGCCGGATTGGATCTCGAGGGTCTCGCGTACCGAAAAGAACGGGTCGAATACGAGTTCCTGGGGTACGACGCCGAGCATCCGCCGTGCACGACGATATTCCACGATTACGTCAGCGCCCATCACTTCAATCGAGCCCGAGTCAGCGCGCGCCAGTCCGGCAACGACGCTGATCAGAGTGGTCTTGCCCGCGCCGTTGGGTCCCAGCAGGCCGAATATCTCTCCTGGCATGATCTCCAGGCACACGCCATCCAGCGCCTGGAGCGTTCCATAGCATTTGCGCACTTCGTTGATTCGAATCGCGGGTTGCATCACTGCGGCGGGCGCACCGGGCGTGCGCCAGGAGGCGATCGTGTCAGTGCAGTTCGGCTACCGGGAGCAACTCTTCGACGCCATAGAGTTGCGCAAGGGTCGTGAGCCCTTTGGGGAGGTTTGCCAACGCAATCGGGTGGCTGGTGCTGCGGGCTTCGCGTATCCAGGCCAGAAGCGCGGCGAGAAGCGACGAGTCGAGCCCTGAGACCTCGGCCAGATCCACGGTTGAAACCCCATCACGGATGCACACGAGTCCTTCCTGCAACAGACCCGTGACGTTCTGGAGGGTCACGGCGCCACAGACGAACATCCGGTCCCCATCGCGGCGGATCATTTTCGCTCGGCCCTCTGGGTCGGCGCCCGATTCTTTGCCGCGAGCCCCTTGATCAGCCCGTCGATGCCGCTTGCGCGGATTTCATTCGCAAACTCGGTCCGATAGTTCGCGACGAGGCTGACCCCACCGACACGCACGTCATAGACTTTCCAGCCGGCGGGCGACTTTTCCATGTCGTATTCAAGGGACACCGGCTCGCGGCCACCCTGGGCAATCTTCACGTGGACCGTCACATCCGTGTCGGTGGGCTTTGCCCGCAAGGGCCGGAAGTCGAATTTCTGATCGCGGTACGTGGACAGCGCACTCGAGTACGTCCTGACGAGGAGCGTCTTGAATTCCTCGGTGAGTTGTTTCTTCTGGTCCGCAGTGGATTTTTCCCAATTGGTGGCCACGGCCAGCCGGGTCATCGCCGTGAAGTTGAAGTGTGGAAGGACCTTCGCCTCGACGAGTTCGACGACCTTCCTCTGGTTGCCAGACTGGATGTCCTTGTCCTTGCCGATAATGTCGATCACTTCAAGCGTGACGTTCTTGACCATGACGTCGGGCGCGGCTTCCTGGGCCCCGGCCGATCCGGTAAACAGGAACCAGGCGAAGCCGGCGGCAAGCAAAGATCTACCTGCGGTCAGCATTCTGCACTTCTCCATTTGCACGCACGGATGCCGAAACCACTGCTACGCCACCCTCAGAGGGCGTATTCCGCGCGGAGTCCCGCGGTGGATTGCCGTCATAGATCAGGTTGCGCCTGCGCTGCAGATAAGCATCCCGCTCGAAGACATACTTGTCCAGCGCCGCCTCTTCGAGGATTCGACTGGCGTCAAGAAGATCGGCTCGCTTTCCAACCAGCCGGGTAAGGTACATCGCAGTGCGCGGGGTGCCCGAACGGTGGGTGCGCACCGGATCGACCCAGACGTCGATGACTTGGCCCAACGAATCGCGCGCAGTGCTTGGGCCGAAAATCGGCCAGACGATGTACGGACCGTCACCTATGCCCCATCTTCCGAAGGTCTGGCCGAAATCCTCGTTGTGTTTTTCGAGGCCCATCTCGGAAGCCCAGTCGAGCAGACCAAGGCCGCCAATGGTGGTATTGATGGCGAATCGCATCCCGTCATTTGCCGCATCGAACACCTTGCCCTGGAGGAGATTGTTCGCTGAAATGAAGATGTCCGCGATATTGGAAAAGAAATTGCGCACCCCGGACTGGACGATCTCCGGCAGGGTGCTCTTGTAGGCACCCGCAACCGGCTTGAGAACCGCCTCGTCAACAGCCTGGTTGAATCCGTACATCGTCCGATTGAAGGCCTCGAACGGGTCGCGTGAATCCCCGTTCGTCGTGGCGCAACCAGAGGCGAGAGCGAAGATGACGGCCGCAATCGCGATTCTTGCCGGCGCCCTGTCGAAATATCGATTTCTTGCCTGGATCACTTGGATTCCTTGCTGTTTCCGCCTTCCTGCGCCTTGCTGAACATGAACTGGCTGATCAGATTCTCGAGCACCACCGCCGATTGGGTCAGCTTTACCCGGTCGCCGGTCTTCAGCATCGTGGCGTCCCCGCCTGCCTCCAAGCCCACATACTGCTCTCCAAGCAATCCGGAGGTGAGTATCTTGGCCGAGGTATCCCGCGGAAACTTGAAACTGCCGTCGATACTGAGCGTGACGACCGCCTCATAACTCTCGTTGTCGAAATGCACGCCCACCACCCGCCCGACCACCACTCCCGCGCTCTTTATCGGCGCGCGCACCTTCAACCCCCCGATGTTAGCAAACTTGGCTTGTACCTGATAGACCTCGGAGGTCGAAATGGACGCCAGGTTGCCGACCTTGAGAGCAAGAAAAAGCAGTGCCGCAAGCCCCATGGCGACAAGCACGCCTACCCAGAGATCGATCGCCGAGCGGTTCATTTTCCGTTACCTCCAGTAAACATTAGCGCGGTGAGCACGAAGTCGAGCGCGAGAATAGCAAGCGAGGATGTGACCACGGTGCGTGTGGTAGCTCGGGAGACGCCCTCCGCCGTGGGCGGGGCGTCATATCCTTCGAACACCGCGATCCAGGTTACGGCGATCCCGAATACCACGCTCTTGATCACGCCGTTGAGGATGTCCTGACGGACGTCCACGGCTGCCTGCATCTGGGACCAGAACGCTCCCTGGTCGACCCCGATCAGCTGTACGCCGACGAGGTAGCCGCCGAAAATTCCCGCGGCCGAAAAAAGTGCGGCGAGCAGCGGCATGGATATCACCCCGGCCCAGAATCTCGGCGCCACAACCCGCGCAATCGGGTCGACCGCCATCATCTCCATCGCCGAGATCTGCTCAGTGGCTTTCATCAAGCCGATTTCCGCAGTAATGGCGCTGCCTGCTCGACTTGCAAACAACAGCCCGGCCACCACCGGCCCCAACTCACGAACCAGCGAGAGCGCGACCAGCACTCCCAATGCTTCGGATGATCCGTAGCGCTGCAAAGTGTCGTAACCCTGGAGCCCCAGGACCATACCCACGAACAAACCCGAAACCAGGATGATGATCAGCGAGAGAACGCCGGTGAAGTAGATCTCCCTGATCGTAAGCCCGAAGCGGCGGAAAGCCGTGCCGGAGTGAAGCAGGGTATAGGCGAAGAAGCGACTGGCAAATCCCAGGCGCCAGAGTTTGTCCGTCACGGTGCGACCCAGACTTCTCAGCAACGATTTGACACGCTCCATCACGCTGCCCGCAAGCCATCCAGATCGGCCGAATAGTCGTTCGCCTGGTAGTGGAACGCGACCGGGCCATCCGGCTCGCCGTTGACGAACTGCCGGACAAAAGGCTCGCCGGATCTGCGCACCTCATCAGGCGTGCCTTGCGCCACGACCTGCCCCTCGGAAACGAAATACACGTAGTCGACGACATGCAGGGACTCCTGCACATCGTGCGTGACAATGATCGATGTGGCCCCCAGCGAGTCGTTCAGCTTGCGGATGAGGCGTGCAATCACGCCCAACGATATCGGATCCAAGCCCGCGAAAGGCTCGTCATAGAGGATAAGCGTGGGATCCAGCGCAACGGCCCGAGCCAGTGCGACCCGCCTTGCCATCCCACCGGAGAGTTCCGAAGGCATGAGGTTTGCCGCCCCCCGCAAACCGACCGCGTCGAGTTTCATCAACACGAGGTCGCGAATCTGGCTTTCAGGCAGGTCGGTGTGTTCCCGCATCTGGAAGGCCACGTTGTCGAAAACCGGCATGTCGGTGAACAGCGCGCCAAACTGGAACAGCATGCCCATGCGCCGTCGCTGTTCGTAAAGCTCGCCCTGTGACAGCTTGCTTACTTCGCGACCCAGAACGCGAGCAGTGCCGCCCGTCGGGCGAAGGGCGCCGCCAATGATCCTGAGGAGCGTGGTCTTGCCGCAGCCGGATCCTCCCATGATCGCCACCAGTTGGCCGCGACGAACGGCAAGATTGACGCCTTTCAGGATCGGCCGTGCATCGTAGGCAAACTTAAGGGACTCGATTTCAACTATTTTGTCCGAGACCAATGGGCTGTCCGATAAGGCAAAGCCCGGATTTTACTCGACGGCCGGTCTGGCGCATAACTCCCCGCCCGCTGCAAGGAACCGCCCAGGTTCGCTGCACTGCCAGGATCTTTCCCCTATATTAGCGGGCATGTCGGTTATCCCCAAAGTACCCTGTCCGGCTTTGTCGGCCTCCGGGCTCGCAAAAAGCTACGGCATCGCGCCGGTTCTCGAGGGAATCGAACTCGATGTTCCCGACGGTGCCGCGTTCGGGCTTGTCGGATTGAACGGCGCCGGCAAGACCACGCTCATCAAGTGCATGCTCGATTTCTGTTCTGTCGACCGCGGCTCTCTCCGGATCTTCGGCGTGCCCCACACGGTGACTGCCGCGCGTGCCCGGCTCTCGTTCCTGCCCGAGCGCTTTGTGCCGCCTCACTACCTGACCAGCCGTGAGTTCATGGAGCTGACATTCTCGCTCTCCGGGGATCGCTTCGATGGCGACCGTGTCGAAGCACTTTTTGACGAACTCGGCCTTGACCGGGCGGCGCTGGGACGGCCGGTGCGTCAATTGTCGAAAGGCATGACCCAGAAACTCGGCCTGGCGGGCTGCTTTGTCGTCGAACGCGACCTTTACGTGCTTGACGAACCAATGAGCGGTCTCGACCCTGCCAGCCGGGTGGCCGTCAAGTCCGTGCTCGCGCGACTTACCGGCGAGAAGCGCACGCTCTTTTTCACATCCCACGTCCTTGCCGACGTCGAGGAGCTCTGCTCTTCGATCGCCGTGCTCGACGGGGGGCGAATCCGCTTCGAAGGCTCGCCGAAGGACCTGTGCCAACGTTTCGGCGAGCACAACCTTGAACGCGCGTTCATGCGCTGTATCGATGACCCCGGCCCCGCAATTGCCGCCTGAGAACAAGCCGGTCCTGTTGATCGTCGACGACGACCAGCTCATCACCGACACGCTTTCGTTCGCCCTCGGCGCGGATTTCGAGATCCACGCCTGCGAATCACGCCGCCATGCGATTGACCTCATGCGCCAGCTGCCCGAAGCGCCCCAGCTCGCGCTCGTCGATCTCGGGCTGCCACCCCGCCCCCACGCGCCGGACGAGGGCTTCGCGCTGATCGCCGACCTCCTCGCGCACTCCCCGAGCATGAAGATCTTCGTTCTCTCGGGGCAGAACGACGCGACGCACGCGCGCCACGCGCGAACGCTGGGGGCGGCAGAGTTCATAGCCAAACCGTGCGATGCAGCGACGCTGAAACGCTTGCTAGGCAAGGCGCTCGCCTTCCAGGCTGCCGAGCTTTCAGGCGCGGCACCGGATACCGAATCGTTGGTCGGCGCAAGCCGTGCAATCCTGCACCTCAAGAACCAGATCGCCCAGTATGCGGATTCACCCTTTCCTGTGCTTGTCGAAGGCGAATCCGGCAGCGGCAAGGAGCTTGTCGCGCGGAGCCTGCATCGGCTTTCGTCGCGGTCGGCCCGCCCGTATTTTGCTCTTAACTGCGCGGCAATCGCCCCCACCCTGGTTGAGCCGACGCTCTTTGGCTATGTAAAGGGCGCTTTCACCGGGGCCAATGCCAACAAATCGGGATATTTCGAAGACGCGCAGGACGGCACCCTGTTCCTCGATGAAATAGGCGAGCTTCCGCTGGAACTCCAGGCCAAGCTGCTGCGCGTGCTCGAAAACGGCGAGTACCAGCGAGTGGGCGAGACCCAGCTGCGCCATTCCCGCGCCCGCGTGGTCACGGCCACCAACCGCGATCTGAGGCAGGAAGTGCGCAAGGGCGCGTTCCGCGCCGACCTGTATCACCGGCTCTCGGTCTTCACCCTGGGGGTGCCGGCCCTGCGTGAAATGGATTCAGACAAGCTGCTGCTGCTCGACCATTTCTGCGCTTTCTATGCAGCGGAGGCTGGGACGCAACAGTTCGAACTGGATGCGAAGGCGCTGGCGCGGTGGCATGCCTACTCTTTTCCAGGAAATGTTCGGGAGCTTCGCAATATCGTGATCCGGCTTACGACGAAGCACGCCGGACAGCGCCTCTCGGTCGATGAGTTGGAGCCCGAGCTCGACTTGCATGGGGAGCCGTCGGCGACACCGTCGGTGCAATACGGTCTGTCCCTGGAAGGCCAGAGCGTCGTCGAGCAAGCCACCCGGCACCTTGAAAAGGACAAGCAGTTCAACCTCCACACGATGCTCGCCGCCTGGGAAAGGGGATACATTGAAGCTGCACTGCGCCTTGCCAAAGGCAATGTGAGCCAGGCGGCAAAGATTCTCGGCATCAACCGGACGACCCTTTACAGCCGCATGGGTGCCGGTGACAAATGACGCGCGAGTGACTGGAGAGCGCCTGCTTTGCTTTACCTAGACCATTTCGGGCTGGACGAGCCACCCTTTCGCATTACTCCGCACACCGATTTCTTTTTCGACGGTGCAGATCGCGGAACGACGCTGGACGCCCTGTTGTACGCGATCGTCCACGACGAAGGAATCGTCAAGGTCTCCGGCGAAGTCGGGAGCGGAAAAACGATGCTCTGCCGGGTCCTCATGGAACGGCTCCCGGATCACGTTGAAATCGTCTACCTGGCCAATCCCTCTTTTTCGCGCGGCGAAATCCTGCAAGCGATCGCGGATGACCTGGACCTGCGTTTTTCGCAAGACCGGATCACCGCCGCGTTGAGGGACCTCGAAGAACACCTGATCGGCGTCTATGCAGGCGGGCGGCGCGTGGTGATTCTGATCGACGAAGCCCATGCGATGCCCGAGGAGACACTTGAACAGGTGCGATTGCTTTCGAACCTGGAGTCCAACCGGCACAAGCTGCTCCAGATCGTCCTGTTTGGACAGCCCGAGCTCGATGGGATCCTCAACAAGTCGTCCATGCGCCAGCTCAAGGACCGCATTACCCACAGCTTCAGCATGCGGCCGTTGTCGCAGGCCGAAATCGGCCTATACCTGACCTTCCGGATGCGCGCCGCTGGCTACAGGGGGCCCGACATATTCAGCCCGCAGTCAGTCGCCATGATCTCGAAAGCCGCGAGCGGGCTGACCCGTCGCGTGAATATCCTCGCGGACAAGGCATTGCTGGCTGCCTACTCGGAAGATATCCACATCGTTTCCGCGCGACAGGCGCGCGCCGCGATTCGTGATTCCGATTTCGGACGGCTTCTCAACGACCGGTCACACAAGCCTTGGGGTGTTGCGGTGGCCACACTGCTTGCGGGACTGGCACTCGGGATCGGTGCGCACTGGTTTATTACTCGCGATTTGGCTCAAGTCGATATACCAGGACCGCGAGCGGTCATTGCGCCGGCAGCGCCAGTTCGCCCACCGGTTGCCGAGTCGGTTGCCGCACCGGTCGCCACACCGGTTGCCGCACCGGTTGCCGCACCGGTTGCCGCACCCGTAAGCGGCACAACTGGCAGCCCCGAAGTAGGCGCGAAACCTCCCGCGGCGTCAAACGCCGCCACAGCGCCCGTGATCGCTACGCGCAAGGCCCTGGAACGTGAAAATGTCTCCCGACTAACTCACAAGCAATCCGCCCGCTTTAAGGCCTACAGACTCGGCGACAACGCGTTGACCAAGGAACGATACGATGCCACCCGCTCAATCCTCGAAAGCGAGCCGGACGAGAGTTACAGCATCGAGCTGTTCTCCACCAGCAACACTGATCCGGCGCGGATCGAACGTTTCCTTGCGCGGGCCCAAAAGCTTGTCCCAATCGACGAACTGCGCGTCCTGCCCCAGACATCATCAGGTAAGTTCATGATTAAATTGACCTATGGAAGCTATCCGGACCGCTCTTCGGCGGCACATGCAGCCGAGCGGCTGCCGCAGAAGTATAGGGAGGCTTTCCAGCTGGAATTGCGTACTTTCGCTGAATTGCGGTCGTCGATCTGACTAAGAGGAGTTTCAATTTCACCCCAATAATCGCCCTTATGACAGATATTTAGATGGGTTTCCTAAAGTTATAACTATGATATGCTGCGGCATCGGGTCATGGGCCCATGGATGCCGGAATGATGGACTTAAGGGGTACCGCAGCGACACTGTTTGCTACCGTGGTTCTAGCCGCTTGCGGCGGGCTGCCGCCG
>CANKMT010000102.1 GCA_947482825.1 Betaproteobacteria bacterium
AGGTCGCGCGACATCAGCGCTATCGCCTGGGCGTCGTCGCGTTGCGCGATCCTGAGGGTGATGGCTGTGGCCGTCATGCAAACATTCTGCCACAGACTTCGCGGTGTCTAGTCCGCCCGGATGCCGAGCGGCTTTACGGTCGCCTGCCAGTAGGCGAGATCCTTGCGGACTCGCTCGCCAAGCTCGGCCGGCGAAAGGTCCGAGGGGACCAATCCCTGGCGCTCGACGAGCGGGCGGTACTCGGGCGACTTTGTGATCCGGCGGATTTCGGTGTTCAGAGTGTCGACCACGGCCTTGGGCGTTCCGCCCGGGGCGAACACCGTGACCCAGTAGTGCGCCGTTGTTACGCCTGGAAAGCCCACTTCGGCAAAGGTCGGCACATCGGGGGTCAACGGGTTGCGCTTTGCGGCGGGGACGGCCAGAAGTCGGACCTTGCCCCCCTTGGCCACCGGTGCCGCGAGGCTGGCCGGCGGGAAGTAGAAGCTCATGCGGCCCGAGAGGAACTCCTGCATCGCCGCGCCGGCGCCCTTGGCCGGGATATGGACCGCGTCGAATTGCGCTTCGCGCTTGAACAGTTCGCCGACGATATGGCTCGGGAAACCGTTGCCGGAAGAAACGTAGTTGGCGCCCGCCGGATTCCTGCGCATCGATTCGACCAGTTCCTGCACCGTCTTCGCGGGCGAGTCCGCGTGCACCGCGAGCACGACGTCGCCGCCGTCGCCGATCATCGCCACGCCCTGCAAATCCTTGAGCGGGTCGTAGGGCAGCTTGTCGTAGATCGCCGGGTTCACCACGATCGGCGCATCGACCGTGAGCAGCAGCGTGTGCCCGTCGGGTGTTGCGCGGGCCACCAAGGCGGTGCCGAGGTTGCCGCCCGCGCCGCCGCGGTTCTCGATGATGAACGACTGGCCGAAACGCTCGCGCAGTTTTTCGCCGAGCATTCGGGCGAGGATGTCCGAAGGGCCGCCGGGCGCGGCGGGGACGATGATCGTGACGTTCTTCGCCGGCCACGCCTGCGCGGGCGCGCCTGCCGATGCAAGTGCCGCGATACAAGCGAAGGCGCCGGCGAAATAGGACTTGTGCATGTCAGGGATCCTTGCGTGGACCGAGGTAACGCTCGGCGCTGTAAGCGGGGTCCGGCTCGCCGCCGATCTTGAGGATGCCGCTGATGCGGGCCACCGGCGTCTGGTCGGCCAGCGTCAGCAGGCCTTGCGCGAAAGCGAGGTTGCGTGTCGTGCGCAACACCGTCGCACGCGCTTCGAGCCATGCGCCTTTGGGGGCCGGGCCGAGAAAATCGCAGGTCACGCTGACCGTTGGAAGGAACCGCGAGAGCTTCGCCTGCACGTTGACGCCTATCGTGAGGATCAGGTCGGCCAGCGTCATGACCATGCCGCCATGGCACAGGCCGATCGAGCTGCAGTGGCGCTCTTCGACGTAGAGCCCGATGACCAGCGCCTCGCCTTCCTCCTTCACGTAGACCGGGCCGTTCGCGTTCATGAACGCGTTGGATGGCAGGTCGATCCGGCGAAAGCCCGCAGGAACTTCCATTGACGTCAGTAGCCGCGCGCAGGGTCAACCACGTTCGCCAGCTTGCGGCCGCGCGCGAGGCGCGCGGCGTTCGCGAACGCGAGGTCCAGCGTCATCGGCATGTAGTCGTCGTTGTCATCCGAAGAACAGTGCGGGGAGAGGTAGACGTTCGGGGCGCCCCACAGCGAATGGCCGGCGGGCAGCGGTTCAGGGTCGAACACGTCAAGGACCGCGCCGGAGAGATGCCCCGAGCGCAGCGCCTGCTCGAGGGCCGCCTGGTCGAGCACCGGCCCGCGGCCGATATTGATGAGACCCGCGCCGGCCTTCATCAACGAAAGCTCCCTGGCGCCGATCACGTGCTGCGTGTCGGGGGTCAGCGGCGTGGCCACGACGACCACGTCCGCCTTGGGCAGCAGGCGGTGCAGGTCTTCGGGCCCATGCACCTTTTCGGCGTGCGGATGCGGCTTGGGCGTGCGTCGGATGCCGAGCACCCGCATGCCCAGCGTGCGCCCGGCCTTCGCCATCGCGCCGCCCATATCGCCCAGTCCCACTACGAGCAGGGTCTTGCCGCGCGGCGAGCCCGTGAACTGCTGCTTCCATTCGCCGCGCGCCTGCTGCGAATAGATCCGCGGCACCCGCGCGTTGATCATCAAGAGGCTCATGAGGCCGAATTCGTAGACCTTCTTCACATGCACGCCGCTGTTGTTGGTGAGAGTGAGGCCCGGATGGAGCCAGTCGAGCGGCATCAGGCTTTCGACGCCGGCCCCGATCACATGGATCCACTTGAGGTGGGGCGCCGCGAAGGCCAGCGCGCGCAGCGGAAAACCGGGGTCGAGCAGCGTCGCGGACGAGCAGACCAGGCCGCCGGCCCTGAGGAGCGTGCGATCGAGTCCCGCGAAATCGGCGCCGCACGAAACACGCACGAGTGCGGCCGCTTCGGGGTTGCGCCTGCGCGCCGCCGCGACTCGCGCGGCGGTGATCCGGAAAACATCCGGGCGGGTGCTGCCGTCCTCGAAATGGATGAGCGGTTTCATGAATGATGGTCTGATAATTGCTGGAGGGTACGCACAACCAGTTTACAGGAGGTCTCACTTGAGCCGATCCCGCCGTTTCGCAGCGCAGCTTGCAATATTGGTGTCCGCAACATGGGCCGGCGCGGCGTTCGCGCAAGGCGCGTTCCCGGATCGCCCGGTGAAACTCATCGTGCCTTTCCCGCCTGGCGGCTCGACCGACATCGTTGCGCGACTGGTGGCCGGAAAGATGAGCGAGGGCCTGGGCAAGACCGTCCTCGTTGACAACAAGCCCGGCGCAGTCGGGAGCATCGGCACCGCCGAGGTCGCCAAGTCCGTGCCCGACGGCTACACCATGCTCTTCAATATCGCGACCACCGCGGTGATCAACCCGCTGGTGATGAAGAACCTGACCTACGACCCGATCAAGGACCTGCAGCCGGTCGCGATGATCGCGAAAATCCCGAACGTGCTGATCGTCAACAAGGACGTGCCGGCGAAGAACCTCAAGGAACTCATCGCTTACCTTAAAGCGAATCCAGGCAAGCTCAACTATGGCTCGTCGGGGACCGGCGGTGCGATGCACCTTTCGGGCGAGTTGTTCAAGAAGCAGGCCGGTATCGACATCCAGCACGTCCCGTACAAGGGCTCGGCGCCGGCGATGCAGGACCTCATGGGCGGCACGCTGGTGTTCATGTTCGACAACATCACCGGCTCGATCGGGCCGGCGAAATCGGGCCAGGTGAAGCTGCTGGGCGTGACCACGGACGAGCGCGTGGGCGTCCTGCCCGATGTGCCGACCATCGCCGAATCCGGGCTGCCGGAGTTCAAGAACTCGAGCTGGTTCGCGCTCTTCACGCGCGCGGGGCTTCCCGCGCCGGTGCTCGCGAAGCTGGAGGCCGAATCGCTCAAGGCGATCAACCATCCGGATGTCTCGGCCAAGCTGAAGGAACTCGGCGCGATTCCCGCGCCGATGGGCGCGGCGCAGCTCGACCGGTTCTGGAAGGCCGATTTCGATTACTGGCGGCCGGTGGTGCAGAGCGTCAAGATCGATTGAGGCGGGGTAAGATTCGGGCAACTATTTTCAGGGACGCGCAATGGGCCAGATGCATTCGAACGGACTTCGCCCCTGGGGCGTTTCGGTGGCAGTCGCCGCTGCAGTCGCCGGATTGCCGGGCTGCGCCTATCTCTACCCGAAGCCGATGCCGGCGCAAGCGGGCGCCGACAAGGTTGCCGTTTACGAATCCCTGCCCGCAGACCGGCGCGCATTCGTCCTGGTGAAAAGGCTGAACGCCGGGCCCTGGACGAGCGCGATCGCCGTGCCGCGCTACCCGTCGGAGGCGGCCGGGGCGGATGACCTTCGCAACATCGCGGTCTCCCTGGGAGGCAACGCGATCATCAATTTCGGCTGCTATCACACCCGGGTCGACCCGAACTCGGACTACTACTGCAACGGGAACGTGATCAGATTCGTCCAGTAGAATGTCAGCAAGTTCCCCGGAGAATGACGCCCAGCATGGTTTTGGACGACAAAAATGTCAGTAGCTCGAATCGCGCAAGGCGGCTGCTTGCGCTTGCCCCAATGCTCGGTTCCGAGCCGTTGCGCGCGGTGGATGCGGCCGAAACGCTGGGCGTGACGGTGCGCACGATCTACCGTGACATCGATGCATTGCGCGGCGCCGGGTTCGCGATCGAAGGCGACCCCGGCGTGGGGTACCTGCTTACGGCGCAGCCCTCCTCGGGGCCGCTTTCACTCACGAGGGAAGAGCGGCGTGCGCTGATCGCCGGCGCAAAGCTGGTCAAGGCCGGCGGCGACGCGGCCCTCGCCAAGGCGGCGGCCAGCCTGTTGAAGAAGGCGCAGGCGCTTTAGGCGCAGACGCCAGCGGGCGCGCGCGCGGGCAGCAGGAAAGACCGACATGCGGCTTGAGGAATTCGTCAGCAACGCCGGAGCCGGCCTGCGCGGGGATTACGCCCGCGCGCGGGCCGATTTCTCGGTAGGCCAGGATCCCTCTGCCTTTTCGGCGGAGGAGCAGGAACTTTGGCGGCGGCTTTACGAGCGCCAGATGAAACTGCTGCCGGGGTACGCGTTCGACGCGTATCTCGAATCGCTGGCAAGCCTTGAGGCCGGCGGGGCGATTCCGGACTTCGAACAGGTGTCGACGCGGCTAAGAAGCGCCACCGGTTGGGAAATCGTCGCGGTGCCGGGGCTGGTTCCCGATCTCGTCTTTTTCGAGCATCTCGCGCATCGCCGCTTTCCGGTCACCGTGTGGTTGCGCACGCCGGCCGAATTCGACTACATCGTCGAGCCGGACGTGTTCCATGACTTCTTCGGCCATGTGCCGCTGCTGTTCGACGCGAAGTACGCGGACTACCTGCAGGCCTACGGCGAGGGCGGGCTCAAGGCGGCGCAACTCGACGCGCTGAAAATGCTGGCTCGCCTTTACTGGTACACGGTGGAGTTCGGCCTGATCCGCACGCCGCAGGGTTTGCGCGTTTTCCGAGCGGGGATCCTTTCCTCGGGCGGCGAGGTGCCGCATTCGGTCCGCGGTCCGGAGGCGCGGCGCGTCGGTTTCGACCTCGAACGCATCCTGCGCACCGACTACTGCATCGACCGCTTCCAGCAGACCTAGTTCGTCATCGACAGCTTCGAGCAGTTGGTGCGCGATACCGCGCCGGACTTCACCCCGGTGTACGAGAAGCTGCGCGGACTGCCTTCAATTGCACCGCACGAACGGATTTGCGGAGATGTGGTCTTGGAAGCCGCGGCATGAGCGGTATATCCTGATCGCTGTATCCGAAGGAGACCGTGATGGCCGATTTGTGGGACAACCCGATGCAGACCGACGGGTTCGAGTTCGTCGAGTACGCCGCGCCCGACCCCAAGGCGATGGGCGGGGTGTTCGAGCGCCTCGGATTCAAGGCCATCGCCCGGCATCGTCACAAGGACGTGACGCTCTACCGCCAGGGCGAGATCAACTTCATTCTAAACGCCGAGCCCGATTCGTTCGCGCAACGCTTCGCGCGCCAGCACGGGCCGAGCATCTGCGCGATTGCGTTCCGCGTGAATGACGCCAAGGCCGCGTACGAGCGCGCGATCGGCCTGGGCGCGTGGGGCTATGCGCAGCGCGCGGGGCCGGGCGAACTCAACATCCCGGCGATCAAGGGCATCGGCGATTCGCTCATCTATTTCATCGACCGCTGGCGCGGCAAGAACGGCAAGCAGGCCGGCGAGATCGGTAACATCGGGTTCTACGATGTGGATTTCGAGCCGTTGCCGGGTGCCGAACTCGCCGCCAAAGGTCACGGCCTTGCCTACATCGACCACCTCACGCACAACGTGCACAAGGGTCGAATGAAGGAATGGGCGGACTTCTACGAGCGGCTGTTCAATTTCCGCGAAGTGCGCTGTTTCGACATCGAAGGGCAGGTTACCGGCGTAAAGTCGAAGGCGATGACCAGCCCCTGCGGCAAGATCCGCATCCCGATCAACGAGGAAGGCACCGACAAGGCCGGCCAGATCCAGGAGTACCTCGACCAGTACCACGGCGAAGGCATCCAGCACATCGCGCTGGGCACGGGCGACCTGTTCGCGACCGTGGACCGGATGGCGGCTTCGGGCGTGCGCCTGCTCGACACGATCGACACCTACTACGAGCTGGTCGACAAGCGCATTCCCGGCCACGGCGAAGACGTCGCCGAACTGAAGAAGCGCAAGATCCTGGTCGACGGCAAGGCCGGGGCCCTCCTGCTGCAGATCTTCACCGGGAACCAGCTCGGCCCGATTTTCTTCGAGTTCATCCAGAGGAAGGGCGACGAGGGATTCGGCGAGGGCAATTTCAAGGCGCTGTTCGAATCGATCGAACTCGACCAGATTCGGCGCGGCGTAGTCAACGTAGCCTGAGGAAAAGATGCAACCGAAACTCGACATGACGCACGACCCGAAGCTGAAGAGCTGGGTCGACTCCGCGAACGACCCGCAAGGCGACTTCCCGATCCAGAACCTGCCGTTCGGCATCTTCCGCGAAAAGGGCAGCAAGCAGGCGCCGCGCGGCGGGGTGGCGATCGGGGACAAGATCTTCGACCTCGCGGCGCTTGGCATGAAGACCGGGCCGACGCTGAACGGACTTGCGGCCGCGGGGCGGCCCGCGTGGTCTTCATTGCGCGCCCTCTTGTCGGAAACGCTCTCGAACCCGAAGCACGCGAAGAAGTTCGCCAAGGCCCTCGTGCCGATGAAGAAGGCCGAGCTCTTCCTGCCGATGGCGATCGGCGACTACAGCGACTTCTACACCGGCATCTACCACGCTGAGAACGCCGGGCGCATGTTCCGGCCGGACAACCCGCTGCTGCCGAACTATCACTGGGTGCCGATCGGGTATCACGGCCGCGCCTCGTCGGTGGTTGTGAGCGGCACGCCGGTGATCCGCCCGAACGGCCAGACGAAAGCGCCGGATGCACCCGCGCCGGTCGTGGGCCCGAGCAAGCGGCTGGATTTCGAACTGGAGCTGGGTTACGTGATCGGGCCGGGCAACAAGCTCGGCAAGCCGGTGCCGATTGCGAAGGCGCTCGACCATGTGTTCGGCGTGACCCTCTTCAACGACTGGTCGGCGCGGGACCTGCAGGCCTGGGAGTACCAGCCGCTCGGGCCGTTCCTCGCCAAGAGCTTCGCCTCGACGATGTCGCCGTGGATCGTCACGATGGAAGCGCTGGCACCTTTCCGCTGCGCGGCTTTCAAGCGCGCGGAAGGCGCGCCCGCGCCCTTGCCTTACCTCGCCAATGCTGCTGACCAGCGCGAGGGCGGCTACGAAATCGAAATGGAGATGTACCTGAAGAGCGCGAAGATGCGCGAGCAGAAACTGCCGGCGATGCGCCTCGCGCGCAGCAACTTCAGGCATGCGTACTGGACGGTCGCGCAGGTCGTGACGCACCAGGCTTCCAGCGGCTGCAATATGCAGCCCGGCGACCTGCTCGGCTCGGGAACGATCTCGGGGCCTGACCGCGAGTCGCTCGGCTCGATGCTCGAACTGACGCTCGGCGGCAAGACGCCGATCACGTTGCCGAGCGGCGAGATGCGCGCTTTCCTGGAGGATGGCGACGAGGTCATCCAGCGGTCGCGTTGCGTGAGGGAAGGCTACGCGAGTATTGGCTTCGGCGAGGCCACCGGGGTGATCAAGCCGGCGCCGAAAATATGAAGGGGCATGGCAGTATTTCGCCCGGAGAGCCAGTCTGGACGAGGGGGTTAACCGAAAAATGGCAGTAATTCCTTAACTAGGCAGGGCCGTTGGTCGAAGGTATTCCCTATCCCGGTTCCTTCTTTCTTCATATACGCTTACGGCGTATAATATTGGCCGTGTTCACGTTAGTTGAGTGACTGAAGCAGGCCTATGAAGAAAGCAAAGACGGCAAGGAAGATTGGCGCCAAGCGAGATCTGAACGCAGAGCTTCTGGAGGCGATCTCGGACATGCGCAATGGCCGGTGGGCAAGAAAGACCGTGTTTACCCAGCGGGCCGATGGAAGCATGCGCCGTCGCATCGTCCTTCCTGACGGCACGGTGGAGAAGGATGAGATCGTGCCTGCCTCGGAACCGGCGCGGACCGCCCGGGCCGGTACTGGCATGTCGCAGTCGCGGTTTGCCGGGTTGATCGGGGTGTCGGTACGCACGCTGCAGGAATGGGAGCAGGGCCGCAAGCGCCCGTCGGGACCGGCCGAGGCGCTGCTGCGCCTGGTGGCCAAGCAGCCGCAGATCGCCCACGTGTTGGACAAGAAGGGTTAGCCGCGCTCGCGCGTCCAAAGGTGCCCAATCTTTTCGTCATCGCCGGCCCGAACGGCGCGGGGAAATCCACTTCTGCGCCCAAGCTATTGACCGGCTCGCGCCACGTTGCCGCTTTCGTCAACGCGGACGATATCGCGGTCTCGGAGAATGTTGGCGAGATCGAAGCCGGGCGGATCATGCTCGGGAGACTGGACGAGCTTGCTCGCCGACGGCAGGACTTCGCAATTGAAACCACGTTGGCGAGCCGGAGCCTTCGTCCGAGGATCGAGGTGCTCCGAGGAGCTGGGTATTTCTTCCATCTGACCTACGTCTGGCTGCAGAGCGCGGACATGGCCGTCCAAAGGGTTGCCGCGCGTGTGCGTGCTGGTGGGCATGCGATTCCCGAGGCTGTGATACGGCGACGGTACGAGCGGGGGCTGGATAACTTCTTCAACCTCTATATGCCGATTGCAGATGAGAGGCAGATGGTCGACAATTCCTGGTCCGATGGGCAACGTCCGATTGCATCGAGGGATGCGGTTGGTCCGATTCGGATCGAAAATCTTGAGCTCTGGCAACGACTGTCGCGAGGTGCCATGAAACCAGTTCAAAAAGCCGAACAGCAACTTCCGCGCGTTCCCGCGCGAAAATCCAACGCCGAGGAAGTGTTCGAGGCGATCTATCTGGCTGGGCGCGAAGCGGTCGCCCGCCACAAGGCGCGCGGGCAGTCGATCGTGATTTGGCGCGACGGGAAGGTTGTTGTCGTTCCGCCGGAAGAGATCGAGATCTCGTGTTCGATCCCGGTTCCGGGAGCCAATTGACCCGCGAATCCTGGCTTCTTCAAGTCTCAGGAGCACCCGCTTTCGGAAGCTTCTGCCAGATCCCCTTCAACTGATCCGACAGGTCCTTCGCTGAAAAGGGCTTTGAGATCACCCCGGCCGCGCCGAGCGCGAGGAGTTCCTCGGTCGTGCGCCAGTGCGCCTTCACGGTAAGGAACACGACCGGGATCGACGCCATCTCCGAGTTCTCGCGCATCTGCTAGAAAACTTCAGTCCCGTTCAGGTGCGGCATGATCCAGTCGAGCACGACCATGTCGGGCTTGAAGCGGCCGATGGCCTCGATCGCATTGGCGCTGTCGTTGACCAGCTCCACGGTGAGCCCGCCGAGCCGCTCGAGCGCGATCTGGACGAGGCGCCGGACGGTTTCGTCATCGTCGACGAATAGAACGCGCTGCATTGGTCGCGCGGGCATGGCGATATTCCTCAGCACTCCGGGCAGTGCCGCGCGAACCTTCCATACACGCGCTTCGCGTTCCCGCTGAAGATCTTTTCCTTGTCCGAACCGGTCAGCCAGCCCGCGTTGTCGATGTAGCGCCTGGTGTCGTCGAAGTAGTGCCCGGTCTCCGGGTCGATCCCGCGCACCGCGCCTACGACCTCCGACGCAAACAGGATGTTGTCCGCCGGGATCACCTTCAGCATGCAGTCGATGCCCGCCTGGTGGTACACGCAGGTATCGAAGAACACATTGTTCAGCAGCAATTCCTTCAGCGGCGGCAGGCCCATGTCCTGCGCAAGGCCGCGGTAGCGGCCCCAGTGGTAGGGCACCGCGCCGCCGCCGTGCGGAATGATGAACTTCAGCGTCGGGAAATCCGTGAACAGGTTCTTTTCGATCAACTGCATGAATGCCGTGGTGTCGCCGTTGATGTAGTGCGCGCCGGTGGCGTGGAAATTCGGGTTGCACGAGCCGCTCACGTGGATCATGGCCGGCACGTCGAGCTCGACCATCTTCTCGTACAGCGGGTACCACCACTTGTCGGTGAGCGGCGGGTCGGTCCAGTAGCCGCCGGAAGGGTCGGGGTTCAGGTTGCAGCCGATGAAGCCGAACTCTTTCACGCAGCGCTCGAGCTCCGGGATGCAGTTCTTCGGATTCACGCCAGGCGTCTGCGGCAGCTGGCAGACGCCGACGAAGTTGTTGGGATAGAGCGTGCAGACACGATGAATCAGCTCGTTGCAGGCTTGCGACCAGTGCTTGCTGATCGCCTCGGTGCCGATGTGGTGGCCCATGCCCATCGCGCGCGGCGAGAAGATCGTGAGGTTGGTGCCGCGCTCGCGCTGGATCTTCAGTTGCGCGCCTTCGAGGCTCTGGCGGATCTCGGCGTCGGTAATGCCGAGATCCGCCTGCGCAGCGACATAAGCCGGGTCCTTGGCGCCCGCGATCTGGCCGTCGCGGTATTTCTGCAGCTGGGGCGGCGAGGTGGTGTAGTGGCCGTGGCAATCGATGATCATCCTGCGACTCTCCGTTTCAGGTCGGTGTCAGCTTTCGAGGGGGCGGGTCACGTCGTCGAACAACTCGTCCACTGTGTAGCGCCGCGGGATCAGGCCCTGGCTGTGGACAAAATCGATCGCGACTTCGAGGTTGCGCCGGTTGGCCGCGAGGCCCATGGGGCAGGTATCGAGCTCGCCGGCCACCGGCAGTCCGGCCGCTTTCTTGCTCTCGACAAGCAGGCGATAGAACTCGCGCACGGCTTCGGGATGTTTTTGCGACACTGTGGCCTTCACCGCCACCATGTGGTTGATCGGCAGCACCCCCATCCGCTTGTGCCAATCGAGGGCGGCGTTGGCCGCGTCCGGGATCAACGTACGCAGGCGAGGGTCCGAACCCGCGCCTTCGGCGACGACTCCGGCGTCGACGTCCCCCGAAATGAGCAGGTCGGTCATCGTGCGTCCTTCAGGCGCGCGCTCCACATTCGGCGGGTCTTGGTATTCGGCGACATGGGCGTCTTCGAACGCCACCCAGCGGACCTTCGCGAGGTCGATGCCGTAGTCCCGGGCCAGGATTCCGCGCAGCCAGGTGACGGTCGTCACCGAACTCGAGCGGATTGCGACGCGTTTGCCCTCCAATTCGCCCGGCGAGAGCGGCCCGCGCTCCGGGTTGTACATCAGGAACTTGTGCGGCAGGCGCCCGAAGATCACGGCCGACATCAGCACCAGGGGTTTGCCATGCGCCTTGGCCATTAGGAAGGTGACGATCGCAAGTTCGCAAATGTCGAATTCCAGGCCTCGAACAGCGCGCTTGAAGGCCGTGTGCGGGGTCTTGACGTCGGCGAAGTCGAAATGCGCCCCCGATGGCTGCAGGCGGCCTTGCCTGAAGGCTGCGGTATTCGGATAGTTCCCCAGAAGGGCTTGCAAATGCGTCGTCATTGTATGTCCAATACTTTACGGCAGAGCGGGAGGGTAAGCCCGCAACCTACTTTTGCCCAACTGTACTGTCCACAACGTCATATGATGGGCCGGCCCAAACCCGGTCTTGATTAGGGATAAAGCTCAGCAGGCTCATCCAGTGAGCCACTGAGGGGTGGAAGATGGGTTCACCGACACAGGAGGTGAACGATGGCGATGAACCGAGTGCAGTTTCAACCTGGGCTTTCGATGGCCGAATTCATGGCACGGTTCGGCAGTGATGGCAATTGCGAGGCGGCGTTGATCGAATCGCGCTGGCCCAAGGGCTTTGTCTGTCCTTCGTGCGGAGGCGGCCACAGCAGTTCGTTTCGACGCGAGGG